>CAYMMT010000021.1:0-27478 GCA_964391555.1 uncultured Rhodobacterales bacterium | reverse complement strand
CGTCTCCGCCGCCGCGGGGAGTGCCAGGCGGCATCACGTCGCCCGGATGGAATGTGAAAAGCTGGCTGTGTTGTTCGATTACCTCGCCCACCGAGAAGATCATCGTCGCGGTGGTGCCGGTCTGCATCTGCTGGCCATTCACCTTGAGTGACAAAGACAGCGCCTGGGGGTCCGGCACCTCATCCCGGGTCACGAGCCACGGGCCCGTGGGTCCGAAGGTGTCGCAGGATTTGCCCTTGGTCCATTGGCCGGTCAGGTTCTGCTGGAACTCCCGCTCCGAGACATCGTTCACGATGCAATACCCCGCCACAAAATCCAGTGCCTCGGCCGCGGAGACGTATTTCGCCGTCTTGCCGATCACCACGCCCAATTCGACCTCCCAGTCCGACCGGGTGGACCCTCGGGGCAGCATCACGTCGTCATTGGGGCCGACGATGGCAGAGTTCGCCTTCATGAAGAGGATCGGATGTTCGGGGATCGGCAGACCCTGTTCCGCTGCGTGGTCGGAATAGTTCAGCCCGATGCAGCACATCTTGCCGATGGATCCCACGCAGGGGCCGAGGCGCGGATTGCCCGAAACGACGGGCAGGGAGGCGACGTCGATATCCCGCAATTGCGCCAGGCCCGCATCGGACAGAACATGCCCCGAGATGTCGGCGATCACGCCCGAAAGGTCCCTGATCTGGCCATCGCCGTCCAGCAGCCCCGGCTTTTCCTCACCCACCTCGCCGAAACGCAAAAGCTTCATGATTGTCTCCTCAGTGGCTGTCGCGAGGCATCGATTTGCGCGCGATGTCCTGGTAGGCATCGGCCCCCTTGAGGGTCATGCCGCGATCGAACTGATCGACCCGGTCGCGAAAGATCTCTTGCCAGGGGGTCTGGTTCGCAGGGGATTGGTAGCCGCCAGCCGCGGCCAGCGCCTTGGCCCGATCCGCAAGTTCCTCGTCCGAAATCAGGATGTCCGCTCTGCAGTTGCGCAGGTCGATCCGCACCATGTCGCCGGTCTTGAGCAGGGCCAGTCCCCCATTTTCAGCCGCCTCGGGTGACGCGTTCAGAATTGACGGCGACCCGGAGGTGCCCGACTGCCGCCCGTCGCCGATGCAGGGCAATGCCTTGACTCCGCGTTTCAGAAGGTAGCTGGGGGCGCGCATGTTCACGACTTCGGCGCCGCCGGGGTACCCCTTTGGACCCGCGCCGCGCATGAACAGGATGCAGTATTCGTCGATGTTCTCCGACGGGTCATCGATCCGGTGGTGGAAGTCTTCGGGTCCGTCAAAGACCACGGCGCGACCTTCGAACGCGTCGGGATCGTCGGGGTTCGACAGATAGCGCGTGCGGAATTCCGCGGAGATGACCGAAGTCTTCATAATCGCGCTGTCAAAGAGGTTGCCCTTGAGGTTGATGAACCCCGCAGTGTCCATGAGCGGCGCCGCAGCGGTCATGATGACGTCGGTGTTCGTCGACCGGACGCCCGCGCAGTTGTCGCCCATGGTCTTGCCGTTGGCGGTAAGGGCATCGGGGTTCGGCAGAAGTCCACCCGCGAGCAATTCACCCACCACGGCGGGCACGCCACCCGCCTGTTGATAGTCTTCGCCAAGGTATTTGCCGGCGGGTTGCAGGTTGACCAGCAGCGGAACCTTGTGGCCCAGATTTTGCCAGTCGTCGTTGTCCAGCGGCACGCCAAGGTGCCGGGCGATGCCGTTGAGGTGGATCGGCGCGTTCGTGCTTCCCCCAATGGCCGAGTTGATGACGATCGCGTTTTCAAAAGCGGCCCGCGCCATGATGTCCGAGGGGCGCAGATCCTCTTCCACCATCTCGACGATGCGCAGTCCGGTCTTGTAGGCCATCTGTCCCCGCTCCCGGTACGGTGCGGGGATGGCGGCGGAACCGGGGAGTTGCATGCCCAACGCTTCGGCGAGAGAATTCATCGTGGTCGCCGTGCCCATGGTGTTGCAATAGCCGACAGAGGGGGCGGAGGCCGCTGCGATCTCCATGAACTCGGCATCGGTGATCTCACCCGCCGCAACCAGTTCGCGTGCCTTCCAGATCACGGTGCCGGAACCGGCGCGCTCGCCTTTCCACCACCCGTTCAGCATCGGGCCGACGGAAAGCGCAATCGCAGGAATGTTGACCGTGGCCGCAGCCATCAGGAGCGCGGGCGTGGTCTTGTCGCAGCCGATGGTCAGGACAACGCCGTCCAGCGGATAGCCGTAGAGCGACTCCACAAGCGACAGATAGGCAAGGTTCCGGTCGAGCGAAGCCGTGGGCCGCTTGCCCGTCTCCTGAATCGGATGGACCGGTACCTCGATACAGACACCGCCTGCCGCGATGATCCCATCGCGAACCCGTTTCGCCAGTTCGATATGATGGCGATTGCAAGGGCTCAGGTCGCTGCCGGTCTGGGCAATGGCGATAATCGGCTTGCCCGACTGAAGCTCCTCCCTCGTGAGCCCGTAGTTGAGGTAACGCTCGAGATAGAGCGCGGTCATCTCAGGATTGTCCGGATTGTCGAACCACTTGCGCGACCGCAGTTCAGGCTTCTTGGTCATTTGACCACTCCCATGACTGACACCTTCTCAAACTCCGTTGGGTGCGTCGTTTAACCCGACCACCCGCCATCGACATAATGGGGTTTGCCGGTGATGAAGGCGCTTTCATCGCTGGCAAGGAAAACCGCCAATGCCGCGACCTCTTCTGGCTGTGCGACCCGTCCCATGGGCTGTCGGGAAACAAACGCCTCCAGCGCAGCCTCGTATGAGCCCATCTCCTCGCCCAGCGCCCTGACCCGGTCATGCCAGGACGGGCTTTCCACCGTCCCCGGGCAGATACAGTTGCAACGCACGCCGGTCCTTATGAAATCGATGGCGACGGATTTTGTGAGGGCCTCGACCGCGCCTTTGGTCACGCCGTAGGCAAACCGGTTCGGCGCTGCCATGTTGGCGCCCACCGCCGACGCCATGTTGATGATCGAGCCGGTTCCCCGGTCGAGCATGCCAGGCAGGGCCGCCCGGATGGTGCGAAACATTGAATGCACATTCAGGTCGACCGCGAATCGGAACTCATCGTCAGTGGCGTCCAGGACCGTACCATGATGCACGAAACCCGCACCGTTGAAGAGGATGTCGGGTGTCGCGCGCGCAACGCCCTCTGCGATCGACACATCGTCCGTCACGTCCATGACGAAAGCATCGACGCCCTCCAGCGTCGCCAAAGCGTCTGCATTGATGTCCGTCGCGAACACGGTCGCCCCTTCGGCGGCCATGGCCAGCGCCGTCGCGCGCCCAATTCCCTGACCTGCCGCCGTGACCAGGGCGCTCTTGCCTTTCAGGCGATCCATTCGGCCCTCCCGGTCCGCGTTCGGCGCACCATTGTCCGATGCAGAACGCAAAGTCAAAGGTGGTATACCAAGACCCCAACGACGCGTTCGGAACGCAATTCAAACGCGGTCTGATTGGCCTGATGGGTCTGCGTGGGCCCGGCCCGGAAACGAAAGATGCGCAGTGGTGAGCCGTGCAGGATTCGAACCTGCGACCCACTGATTAAAAGTCAGTTGCTCTACCAACTGAGCTAACGGCCCACGAGGCGCCCTGTTAGAGAGACGCTTCTTGCGGGTCAACCCTCGTTTCGCTGGATTGTGGCCTGCGAAACACCTATATGCCGCCGCCATGGGACAGACAGAGCGAACCGGTCTGCCGTTCATGAAGATGCATGGGCTTGGCAATGACTTTGTGGTTGTGGACAACCGTGAAGGCGGGCGTGCCGTCTCCTCGGCTACGGCGGTGGCCATTGCGGACCGGCACCGGGGGGTTGGCTTTGACCAGCTGGCGGTCATCGAGCCCGCCGTCGCGGCAGATGCGCGGCTGACTTTTCTGAACGCCGATGGGTCGGAGTCCGCCGCTTGCGGAAACGCAACCCGTTGCATCGCGCGATTTCTGATGGATGAGAGCGGGCGATCCGAGTTGCGGTTGGAGACATTGCGCGGAGTGCTGTCGGCCAGGGACGTGGGCGACGGGCTGACGGCTGTGAACATGGGCGAGCCTCTGCTGAATTGGGACGAGGTTCCGCTGGCGGAGAAGATGGACACGCTCCACCTGCCCATTGACGGCGACCCGGTTGCGACAGGGATGGGCAACCCGCATTGCACCTTCTTCGTCGAAGATGCCGAGACCGTGGACCTCGCCGAATTCGGACAACGCCACGAACGGCATCCGCTCTACCCCGAACGCACCAATGTGCAGGTGGCGAGCCTTGTCGGGCCAGACCACCTTCGGATGCGGGTCTGGGAACGAGGTGTGGGGATCACGCTTGCCTCGGGCTCGTCCTCTTGCGCAACGGCTGTTGCCGCGGCGCGGCGGGGGCTGACCGGCCGGGAGGTGACCATTACCCTGGATGGCGGTCAGATTTCGGTGCGATGGGCCGGGGATGGCGTCTGGATGACCGGCCCCACGGCCCATGTCTTCGACGGGGTCTGGCAGGGATGAGCGTGCCGCTATTTCATACGCTCGGGTGCCGACTGAACGCCTATGAAACCGAGGCGATGAAGGACCTTGCCTCGGGTCTCGGCGACGCCGTGATCGTAAACACCTGCGCAGTCACCGCCGAAGCCGTGCGGAAGGCAAAGCAGGACATTCGCCGACTGGCCAGGGAGAATCCCGGCGCGCCGATTATCGTCACGGGGTGCGCGGCGCAGACCGAACCTGAAACCTTTGCCGCCATGCCCGAGGTGTCGCGCGTCCTTGGAAATGCGGAAAAGATGGACCCGGCAACCTGGGCCGCCATGGACCTGACCGAGGGTACAGAGAAGGTTCAGGTCAACGATATCATGTCGGTGACCGAGACGGCCGGCCATCTGATCGACGGGTTCGGCACCCGGTCCCGTGCCTACGTCCAGGTCCAGAACGGATGCGATCACAGGTGCACCTTTTGCATCATTCCGTTTGGCCGCGGCAATTCACGGTCTGTGCCGGCTGGCGTGGTCGTGGACCAGATCAGGCGGCTGGTGGACAGGGGATATAACGAGGTGGTGCTGACCGGGGTGGACCTGACATCCTGGGGCGCTGACCTTCCCGCGGCGCCGCGCCTCGGCGATCTGGTGCGGCGGATCCTGAAGCTCACCTACATTCCGCGGCTGCGCATCAGTTCCATCGACTCGATCGAAGCTGATCCGGCACTGATGGAGGCGGTTGCGACGGAGCGGCGGGTCATGCCGCATCTTCACCTGTCGTTGCAGCATTGTTCAGCCCTGATCCTGAAGCGCATGAAGCGGCGCCATCTGCGCGAAGACGCGATCCGATTCTGCGAGGAGGCCCGCCGTCTTCGACCGGAAATGACATTCGGCGCAGATCTCATTGCCGGCTTCCCGACGGAAACGGACGCGCATTTCGCGGATACGCTGTCCTTGGTCGAGGCCTGCGACCTGACCTTCCTGCATGTTTTCCCGTTCTCCCCACGCGTGGGGACGCCGGCCGCAAGAATGCCGCAATTGCCCCGGGAGATCGTAAAGGCGCGCGCTGCGCGACTGCGAAACGCCGGCGAGGCGGCACTGGACCGGCACCTGTCGGCACAGGTTGGCCGAACCCACCGGGTGTTGACCGAAAACCACCGCATGGGGCGAACGGAGCAATTCACGGAGGTGGCGTTTGCCTCTGACCAGCCGAAAGGTACGGTTGTAGAGACAGTTATTGCCGGAACCGCCGGAACCCGACTTGCGGCCTGACCCGCAGTCCGGGAGGTCTTGAAAGGCGCTGTCCGGTGTTGCTCTCTGACGGTCACGTTTGACGAAAGGAAAATCCATGGACCTGATCATGTCGCCCGCCTCTCCCTTTGCTCGAAAGGTCCGGGTTCTCATCCGGGAGGTGGGTCTGGATCACCATGTGAATGAAGTCGATGTTGCCACGACACCGTTGGCCCCCGATGCAAAGGCCCTCGCGGCAAATCCCACGGGCAAGATCCCGGCCCTGATCCGCAACGACGGCCCGGCGATCTACGACAGCCGGGTGATCTGTCGTTATCTGAATGCGCGGGCGGGGTCGTCGCTCTACCCGGAGGAGGGGCTTTGGGAAATCCTGACACTCGAAGCTACCGCGGACGCGATGATGGATGCTGCGGTCGCGATGGTCTATCAAGCGCGGTTCGTTGCGACCGATGGAGCCAGTGGAGACTGGATTGAAGCTCAATGGTCGAAAGTTGCGGGTGCTCTCAACGCAATCGATGCGCGCTGGATGAGCCATCTTGCCGGCCCTCTCAACGCAGCGCAGATCGCCGTCGGAAGCGGCTTGGCCTATCTCGATTTCAGGCATGGCGCCCGGGACTGGCGGGACGACGTCCCGGCTTTGGCCGATTGGTTTGTCGGATTTGCCGAACGGACCTCGATGCGGGACACGGCGCCGCCTGCTGGTTGAGGTTGGGATCAGAAGTTGAAGCTGACGCCGAGGTTGACGGAATTGGTAATAACGTCGGTGCTTAGCGTACTGCCATCATCCAGATCAGCTTCGTTCTGGGAGTAGGTGAACATGTACTCGCCAAAGACATCCCAGTTCTCGGCCAGCGGGTAGCTGGCGCCCGCCAAGCCGCGGACCGCGGGACCGGTGACCTGATAACCAAACGTCTCAGACCCGTTGTCGATCACCTCGACATAGGGAATGGACAAGCCGATACCGCCACCGACATAGGGTGAAAAGTCGCCCCATGCGTTGCTCCAGCGGCGATAGACGTTCACTGTCAGGATATTGATACCGTCCGAGAACTCGAGCATATCGTACCCGGTTTCGGCCAACGTTTCGTCGTCGGCGTAAATCTTGGCGTGTGTGAAGTCGACGCCCCAACCCAATTCCGGCCCTTGCCACCAAGTCGCGCGCAGTCCGTAGTAGGGCGGAGCCTCGAACGATCGCCCCTCCCAACCAGCGGTAATATCTGCAGGATCTACCGTATCGCCCCCTTCAACGGTCAAACCGGAATGGGGTGATTCCTGCCATCCGCCATAGAAGCTGAGCGTCACCTCCGCAGATACTGCGGCGGGGACCAAAGTCGCGAGGGCAAGAAGCGCAGTGAAACGGGTCATGAAACCACCTTGAGAACACAAGGTTTCTATAGGGTTAATGCGGCAGCGCGGCAAGAGTTCCCGACTTCACAATTGGCACGGCACGGGGCTAATGCGACGTTTCGCGCAGGGGTTTCGCTGGACGACCCGGGGAGGTGGGGCTAGAGAGCATTCCGATTGGGTGGGCGCTCGGGTCCGCCTGCTTGGTGTTTGGACCACGCCCCGGACTGCAGGGGCCCGACAGAAAGGAAATCAGGTGTCACAAGCTGATGACCACGATACCACCCGCCGGGACTTCATCTACTACGCCACCGCCGGCGCTGGCGCCGTTGTGACCGGTGCGGCAGTCTGGCCGTTGGTGAACCAGATGAATCCCTCGGCCGACGTGCTCGCACTTGCCACGATCCGTGTCGATGCGAGCCTTGTAGATCCGGGCACGCAATTGACCGTGATGTGGCAGGGGAAGCCGGTTTTTGTCCGACACCGCACCGGAAGGGAGATCCAGGAGGCGTTGGCCGATGACGATGTGAATGCATTGCCCGACGGTGTGGCCCGAAACTCCAACCTGTCAAACATCGACGCTCCCGCTACCGACGCCAACCGCACGATTCCGTCACCGGAAGGCGAGGGCGACGGCGCGTGGCTCGTTCAGATGGGCGTTTGCACGCACCTCGGCTGCGTTCCTCTGGGCGACGAAGCGGGCGACTATGGCGGCTGGTTCTGCCCCTGCCACGGCTCTCACTACGACCGGTCGGGTCGCATTCGCAAAGGTCCGGCGCCTGAGAACCTTCCGATCCCACCGGTTTCATGGATCGATGGGACGACCATTCAGATTGGCGAGGAGACAGCCTGATGTCCGGTATTCCCCACGACCATTACGAACCGTCTTCCAACGCCGAGAAGTGGCTGCACCGCCGCCTCCCGATTGTTGGCCTGTTGTACGACACCCTCATGATTCCCACACCCAAGAACCTCAACTGGATGTGGATCTGGGGCATTGTTCTGACCTTCGCCCTTGTTCTGCAGATCGTCACAGGGGTTGTTCTGGTGATGCATTACGTGCCGCAAGTCGACCTGGCGTTTGCCTCGGTCGAGCACATCATGCGGAACGTGAACAGTGGGTTTATGATACGGTATGTCCACATGAACGGCGCGTCGCTGTTCTTCGTCGCCGTCTACATGCACATCTTCCGCGCGCTCTACTACGGCTCTTACAAGAGTCCGCGCGAAGTCACCTGGATCATCGGCATCCTGATGTTCGTGCTGATGATGGGCACGGCCTTTCTCGGCTACGTGTTGCCGTGGGGTCAGATGTCGTTCCATGGTGCCGCCGTGATCACCGGCCTCTTCGGAGCGATTCCGTTTATCGGGGAATCGGTTCAGGTCTGGTTGTTGGGCACGCCCTCGGTCATGGGTTCCGCCGCGGTGGCCCAGCCGGCATTGAACCGCTTCTTCTCTTTGCACTACCTGTTGCCGTTCATCCTGGTCGGCCTGACGATCGTGCATATCTGGGCGTTCCACACTACGGGCAACAACAACCCCACGGGTGTCGAAGTCCGGCGCGGATCCAAGGAAGAGGCCGAGGCTGACACCCTGCCCTTCTGGCCCTACTTCGTGATCAAGGATCTCTTCGCGCTTGCGGTTATCCTGACGGTGTTCATGGCCGTGGTCGGCTTCATGCCAAACTACCTCGGCGACCCGGTAAACTACGTCGAGGCCAATCCGCTCGTGACGCCGGTACATATCGTCCCGGAATGGTATCTGCTTCCGTTCTACGCAATCCTCAGGGCCTTCGACCAGGACGTGTGGCTGGTGATCTTGGTGGACTGGATCAGCTTTGGCATCATCGACGCGAAGTTCTTTGGCGTGATTGCCATGTTCGGGGCCATCATCGTGATGGCATTGGCGCCGTGGCTCGACACCTCGTCGGTCCGCTCCGGTCGGTACCGGCCAATGTTCAAATGGTGGTTCGCGTTGCTGGTTGTCGACTTCATCGTGTTGATGTGGGCTGGCGCCATGCCAGCAGAAGGGATCTATCCCTACATCGCGCTCATCGCGTCGACTTACTGGTTTGGCTATTTTCTGGTGATCCTGCCTCTTCTGGGCGTCATCGAGAAGCCACTGCCGCAACCGGCCACGATCGAAGATGACTTCATCGCGCACTACGGCCACGACGACACAGGCGAGGCCGCCGTTGCCTCCCCGGCCGAGTGAGAAAGGACAACTAGAGATGATCCGTAACTTCACACTCTCAGCAATCTGTGCGCTCGGCCTTGTGCTCCCTGCCGCGGCCAACGCCGCCGTCGAGAATATCATCGAGAACTTCGACTTCTCGTTCGAGGGACCATTCGGGTCCTACGACGAGATGCAGTTGCAACGTGGTCTGCAGGTGTATTCCGAGGTTTGTGCAGCCTGTCACGGGCTAAAGTTTCTCTCCTTCAGGAACCTTGCCGACGAAGGGGGACCCGGCTGGACCAATGACGACGTGCTGGCCTATATCGACTACTTTGGCTTTGAGGTCTGGGACCCCAATCTCTTCGACGGTGAGGGCGATTTCCGCCCGGCCACGCCCGCGGACAAGTTTCCGGCCGTGACCGGCGCCGGGGCACCTGACCTCAGTCTGATGGCCAAGGCCCGGGTCGGGTTCAGTGGCCCGTATGGCAGCGGCCTCGCGCAGCTGTTCAAGGGCATGGGCGGTGCCGAATACATCGCTTCGATCCTGACCGGTTATGAGGATCCACCGGACTGCGCTCCCGAGGACATGGATGGGTACTACAACGTGGCCTTCGCCTCGGGCGGCTATCCGGATGAGTGCAAATACGAGGATGGCACGCCCAAGTATCCGGGCAGTTGGATCGGGATGGCGCCACCAATCTATGACGGTGTGGTCGAATATGCCGATGGTCACTCCAACACCGAGGAAGACGTGGCGATGGACGTCGCGGCCTTTCTGATGTGGACGGCGGAGCCGAAGTTGAACGCTCGGAAAGAGGCGGGACTGACCGCTGTGATCTTCCTGACCGTCCTGTCTGTGCTGCTCTATTTCACGAACAAGCGTATCTGGGCACCACACAAGGAGGAGGCCAAGCGCCGCGCCAAGGTCGACTGAGGTCGCAAAGCGCCTTGCACGAATTGGGCCCGCCGGAAACGGCGGGCCTTTCTGGTTGGAGAGTCAGCGCCGCAGATACCGCGCCAAAGCCGGGAGCGGATCATCGAGCAGCGTCTCGAACCGGGTGGGCGCCGCCGCAATGCCGCCATCGACAAAAATGGCGTCTTGGGCGATGCCGCGCGCCTCCTGCGGATCGTGGGTTACAAGAAGAACAGTCCGCCCCGCCAGCATTTCGGCGGCGAGGGCGAGCATCTCCTGCCGTTGCCCCGGCCCGAGCGCGGCAAAGGGTTCGTCGAGACAAACGACGGGGCGCTCCTGGATCAGGGCGCGGGCCAACGCTGCCCGGCTCTGCTGACCGCCCGACACCTCCCCCGGACGGCTGTCCATGAGGCCGGACAATCCAACCCGCTCCAGAACGTTCTCGACCTGCTTGCATTGCGGCTCCGACAACCGCAACTGCGGCGCGAGGCCCAGGCCCACGTTTTGAAACAAGGTCAGGTGAGGAAACAGGTTGTTGTCCTGAAACAGAATCCCCACAGGCCGGCGCGCGGGTGGCATCGACAGGAGCGATGCATCGCGCCACAGGATGTCGCCGGAAACGGGTTGCAGAAACCCGGCTATTGCCGCCAGGAGCGTCGATTTTCCGGAACCCGACGGCCCGACAACCGCAGTGAAACCCGGCCCGACGGCCCAGTCCAGCGAGAGTTCGAAATCGCCTTGCTTCAGGCGAACGTCGTCAAATCTCAGCACTACGCCGCCCACCTCTGTCAAACATCCAGAAAAGTGCCAAGGCAGATGCAATCAGCACCAGCCCAACGGCAGCCGCCGCGTCCGTCCGGTACGAACCCATCAGGCGATACATCGTCAGGGGAAGCGTTTCCTGCCCCGGGCCAGCGAACAGCGCGATGACCCCGAGGTCGCCCATCGACAGCGCGGCCACGAGGCCGGTGGCAAAGCCCAAGGGGGCCTTGATGCGTGGCAGGATCACGAGCCTCAGCCGCGTCCAGCCCACCAAACCCAGCTGGGTTGAAAGCCTGCCGAACCCGGCTTCGACCTCCGCAACCGCGGGGGCCAGCACTCGTACGGCGAAGGGCAGCGCCAGAAGTGCGTTCACAAGTGCGGTCATCGGCAGTGCCAGTTGCCCGGCGCCGACGTAGGGGCGCAGGACGAGGAAGAAGCCAACCCCCAGAACCAATGCGGAGACCGATAGCGGCACAAGGCCGGCAACCGTCGACAATCGACCAGGGGTTAACGCGATCGGGAGCGCGAACCCAAGGCACAGCACGGCAGCCCCCAACGCCACCGCCACGGATCTGGCCAGAGCGGGCCAGGTTGAGGCGGGCATGTCGCCGAGGCCACCGATGCCGTCGAGGAGTATGGCACTCATCGGGAGGATCAGAAAAGCCGCCGCCAGGGCAATGATGAGTCCGTCCCGAAACGGCGACCCATCCCACCGACGAACCGTGCGATCCATCCCGCCGGCACCTGTCGGGCCGGGCATGGATACACGCCAGAGGACAATCGCGGCAACAAGTCCCAACGCGGCCTGAATCGCGGCGAGAAGCGCCGCGCGGGCAAGGTCAAAGTCGAACCGCATCGCCTGATAGATGGCCAGTTCGACCGTGGTCGCACGGGGACCGCCCCCGAGGATCAGCGCGATGGCAAACGAATTCAGGCAAAGAACAAAGACAACCGCGACGACACCGGGCAAAACACGCTGGAGCATCGGTCGCTCGACCATGCGCCAGACGGGAACGCCGAGACTGGCCGCGAGTCGAAGCTGCTCTGCGGGAACCCGTTGCCAACCTTGCAGGAGCATGCGGGTTGCAAGTGGCAGGTTGAGAAAGACATGGCCAAGAACGACCCCGTGCAAGCCGTAAATGGACACTGGCGGCAATCCGATCAAAGCGAGCGCGTCGCTGATCCAGCCGCTTCTCCCGAATACTGAAACAAGTCCCAGCGCCGCAACGACCACCGGCAAGAGAAACGGGGCGCCGAGAAGCGTGATGAGAGCAGAACGACCGGGAAAACTGCGGCGTGCAAGGGCCCGGGCGACAGGTATGGCAAGGGTTGCGGAGATGATCGCGGAAAGGGCCGCCTGAAGAACCGTGAATCGAAAGGCCGCCATGTCCGCAGCTGAAATTCCGCGCCCCTGCCCGGCATGGAGAGCCACCACGACCACGGGTCCCAGCGTCAACGCCAGGACCAGAGCCGCGACAGCTCGTCCAAGGATCATCGCGACAACGCGTTTCGCCAGACCTCGATCGCGGCCTCGCGAATGGCCGGAACCTCGGCCGGGTCGATCAGCAGTGCGGCCTTGGGATCAACCAGCGTCCCGAACCCATCCGGCAAACCGCCGGGCAATGCGGTTGCTGGATACATCCAGTTGGTGGTCGGGATCACGGATTGGGCCTCGACGGAAACGAGGTATTCGAGGAACGCTCGGGCGAGTTCGGGTTGGTCCGTATCCGCCAGCATCGCCGCGACTTCGACCTGCATGTAATGGCCGGCGTCAAAGGACCAGGCGGCGAAGCTGTCGTCCCCTTCCGCGATCAGATGGTAGGCGGGTGAGGTGGTATAGGAGAGGACCGCGTCCGCTTCCCCCTCGAGGAAAAGACCGTAGGCCTCGGACCAACCCGGCGTCACGGTAACGATATTGTCGGCCAGCTTGGTCCAGACGTCGCTCGACGTGGCACCGTAGACCGACTGAACCCAAAGCAAGAGGCCCAGTCCCGGCGTCGAGGATCGGGGATCCTGGATCACGATTTTCAGGTCGCTGTCCGCCAGTTCGGTCAGAGACGTCGGTGCGGCGGTGTCTGCCTTGGCGACAAATGCGAAATAGCCCCAGTCGTAGGGCAGCCATGTGTCATCGTCCCAGTCGACGGGCAGAGCAAATTCAGCGTCAACTTCGTGGGGCGCGAATAGGCCGCTGTCATTCGCCAGGGCGATCAGGTTCGTATCGAGACCAAGCGCGATATCCGCCTCGGTCCCCGGGCCTTCCAGCCGAAGACGGGCCAAGAGAGCAGCGCCATCACCGGCGGCAACAAATTGCAGATCGCAGGCGCAGTTGGCCTCGAAACCCGCCTCGATGGCCGGGCCGGGCCCCCAATCGGGAACGAAACTGTCATACGTGTAGACGGTGAGCACAGGGGTTTCTGCCGCCGCAAAGGCGGGGATCAACAGTCCTGCGATCAGGGGAAGGGCTTTGGTCATGTCATCCTCCAATACGCCGGACGGAAATCGGGTAGTGGAGCGGATCGCACTGACCTTCCCTCCGCCGGTTCTAGCCGGTTCAGGTTCAACGGGTTCGCGCACTGCATCTCAGCCGGGTTTCGCCAGCACCCCGAGGTTCCGCAAGTCATAGATTCTTCTGTCATTTGGGCAAGTCGAAACTGGAGTTTCGAGCAAAGTTATGCTACATAACATTCACACCGGAAATTCAGAGGAAAGGAGGCGCCCTTGGGGGAACGCGTATAATCATTTTGTCATTTGAGCTGGGGTTTATCTGGCTCGTCTACACTCTCTTCGGCCTTCTGGCGGCCTTCGAACCGCCGCTTTGGGCCACGTCCATGCTGATCATCGCTGTGGATCGCGCGGTCTGCACAATCACCACGCAGGCAGAGCGACGACGGAAGCGGCTGGATTGACGGCAGGCCCGGGGCTACCTACACCCGCGCGGGATCAAGGGGATGCCAATGTCGTTCAACACCTATGGACATGTCTTTCGCGTAACAACCTGGGGGGAAAGCCATGGCCCGGCCCTCGGGGCAACCATCGACGGCTGCCCGCCGGGGGTGGCGCTGGCGGCGCCGGATATCCAGCAATGGCTCGACAAGCGCCGCCCGGGTCAGAACAAGAACACGACGCAGCGCAATGAAGCCGATGCGGTGGAGATCCTGTCGGGCGTCTTCGAAAACCAGACCACCGGCACGCCGATCCAACTGATGATCCGCAATACCGATCAGAGGTCGAAGGACTATGGCGATATCGCCGAAACCTTCCGGCCCGGACATGCCGACATCACCTATCATCAGAAATACGGGCTGCGGGATTATCGGGGTGGCGGGCGATCGTCTGCACGCGAAACAGCGGCACGCGTGGCCGCCGGTGGTGTGGCCCGAGCAGCGCTTTCGGACTTGGTGCCGGGTATCGCGATCAAGGGCTACATGGTCCAGATGGGTCGCAAGACGATCGACCGCAGCAAGTTCGACTGGGACGCGATCGACCGGAATGATTTCTGGTGCCCGGACGCGGCTGCCGCAGACGAGTGGGAAGAATACCTGCATTGGCTGCGGAAAGACGACCACAATTCCGTTGGTGCCATGATCGAAGTTGTTGCGCAGGGGGTCCCGGCTGGTCTCGGCGCGCCGGTCTACGGCAAGCTCGACACCGATCTGGCCGCGGCCTGCATGTCGATCAACGCCGTCAAAGGTGTCGAGATCGGCGAGGGCATGGCCGCCGCCGGGCTGACCGGGCGCGACAATGCCGATGAGATCTTTATGGGTGCGGCAGGGCCGGAATACAGCTCGAACCATGCGGGGGGTATCCTGGGAGGCATCAGTACGGGTCAGGACATTGTCGTGCGTTTTGCGGTCAAGCCGACGTCATCCATTCTGAGCCCCCGTAAGTCGATTCGCATCGACGGCAGTCCGACAGAGGTTGTGACCAAGGGGCGCCATGACCCCTGTGTCGGCATTCGGGCCGTGCCGGTGGGCGAGGCGATGGTCGCCGCCGTGATCCTTGATCACCTGTTGCTTGACCGGGCCCAGACCGGCGGCAATCGCGGGCCAATCGGCTAGATTTCAATGGCGCGTTGCAGTGCTCCGGTACCGCACGCTGCTGTTCCGCTCCGTTAACCGACAATGATGAGGATGGCCTCGTATTCCACCGACGGAGGCCTCCATGCCCATTCTCGACGATTTCCGCGACACTCAGGTTGGCCTGACCAGCCCGGTTCAAGGCGGCTTCGATGTCACCCCTGACGACGTAACCGACCTGTCCAAAGTCACCCGCGGATTGATGGTTGCCACAGCCGGCGACGTTGCCGTTGTTCTGCGCTCTGGCGAGACCTTGACACTGCCCGGGCTCACACCCGGCGCGATCTATCCGGTGAGGGTTTCCCGGGTTCTGTCCACTGGCACGACTGCGACGGGTATCAAGGGGCTGGTCTGATGATCGGCTTGTCGGTGGCCATGGGCCCCCCGTATACAATCGGCGGCCAAATCCCGGTGGTCTTCCCATCGGGCTTTGGTTGGGATCAGGGGCGCTTTGCACTGCAGGTCAGCCGGGTTGGTGCGCGCTATCAGGCCGAGGTCGACCCCCGCGATCTGGTTGATCCTGCGATCTGGTCCGGGCCGGCGTTCCACGTGCACGGCGGCGCGGGGGACGACGCAAACACCGGTCTCGGCGTTACTGACGGCGACTTTTCGAACGCCAAGCGCACCATCCATGCGGCATTTGTTGCCGGCAACGCCACGGCCGGGGCCTATCGCGTGCTGGTAAAGGCCGGACAGTTCGAGGAGAGCGCGTTTACCCGCAATGGCAATGACGAGCCCAATCAGCCGGTCGCCATTCTCGGCTGGGACGGTCCTGTGCGCTACAGGACAGGTCCGTTCAGTGTGAATTGGACCGATGCCGGGGGGACATTCACCGCGGCGGTGAGTTCGGTCAAACGCGCGTTCCGAACCGATGTCCTCACGCCTGAGGGGCACTACACGGAATTGCAGCTGGTCGCCGATGTCGCGACCTGTGCCGCGACTCAGGACAGCTGGTTCCTGGATGGCGGCACGGTTCACGTCAACGTTGGCGGGCAACCCGGCACAGGTGATATCGCGCTGATGCGGTCCTTCCACGGCGCGCGGTTCCTGACCCATGACCGGGACATCTACTTCGAGAATATCCATACGGAGGGGGGCATCACCGGATCGCTTCACCTTGACGCTGTGGCGACACGCAACGTGGTCGGCGTGGGCTGCTCGTTTCGCTATGCCGCGCCGTCAAACCCGGCCGCGCCTTTGGATGCGGCTCGTGTGCGCCGCACCGACGGCCTTGTGGCGTTCTTCGGATGCGACGCGAGTTTCGGGGCCAAGGACGGCTGGTCTTTCCATGAGGACGGAATAACCGGCATGCATGTTCTGCTGCAGGATTGCACCGGGTGGCGCAACGGGATCGACGGAGCCTCGTCCTGCAATGGGTTCACCACACATGACTCCGTGCGGTCCGTCGTCTTGAACGGCAACTTCGGCCTGTCCCGCAACGGGACTGAGGTTCACTCGATCCAGACCGCGCAGACGTGGCTTGCCGGAACCAGTTCGCGTGCCCGCGATATCGACGGCACGTCGATCGCCTTCAAATGCTCGAACCAGTCGTTCATGTGGCTGCAGGATTGTACCGCCGATGCTGCTGGCTCGACTGTGAATTACGCACTGGAGGTAAACGCCGGGACCGTCTTCACTCGCAATTTCGATATCGTATCGGGGGATATCGAGATGTCGCTGGGCGGCTCAGTCAGTCCATTTTGACTTAGCCTGCGCGCAAGAACCGACCAATCTGGTATCGCTTCGGGTTGCTTGCCCCAGGCTTCGCAGCGCTCCGGCCCGTCCGGGGCGCTGTCGCTTATGATCGAGGGAATCTCGGGCGTGCACAGCCTTTCCGGCCCCAAGGTGGGAAGTCCGAAATGGCGGTACAGCAGAATGCGGTTGGAGTTCGTCGACTGGTATTCGACCCCCGGCGCGTCGATGTAGGGCGCCAGGCCGATGTCCGCGTGCGCAATGTGGGCCACCGTCGCGCCGAACTCCTGTTCACCGTGCCACGTGATGTTCGGAAGGCGGGGCGGGTCCGATTTCAGCCGCCCGAGAACATGGACCTGCCAGTGAGGCTGTGCCGCCGCGATCCGCACCAGCGCCTCGACGTCGAGTTGCGAGGTCCCGGCACAGACGGCGATGGGTGAGGACCGGCGCAGGTAAGGGGATGGCGGCGTCATCTCTCGCAACCCGGCGGGAACGCCCATTGGGTCCAGAGTGACGTTTGGGTGGTTTTGAAACCGCCTGGCGAGCAGCGGGCTAGCCGTACTGATCCGGGTGAAGTGCTTGTGGGCGGCCTCGGCCCGCAAAACCACGGGCGCCGCATTGAGCAACCGGATATCGTCATTCACCCTGTAAATGCGCGGCACCTCCGGGGCGAGTTCGGCCAAGAGAGAGCCAAGAACGACAGGTGGGCCACTTTCGCAGATGACAAGATCAGCGCGGGACAGGGGCTCTGCGAGCCGGGTTCGCCAAAATCGGGTGAACAGGCCCATGAAAGGCGCTGACAATCCGTTCATGAACGCGTTTCCGAAGTTCACGGGGTGAATCGGTGGCAAGCCAAATATCCCGGTGAGTGAGGGGGAAATGACCGCCGCACCCCGATGCGGCATCTCTGGCAAGACTCGGAGCCGGGCGTCTCCATAGAGGTGCGACAGCCAGGAATATCCAACGGTGGCATGGGTCACATGCCACGCGGCTGCCTGCAAATGGTCCGAGATCCAATGGAAACTTGCCCGACGCATCTGCATCGGAAAATGACCCGTGAGCAGAACTGCGCGCCTCATAGGGCCACCCGCAGTCTGACAACCCTGCCAAACCCGAGAACCGCGGCGTAGATCAGGGTGCCCAACACCACCGACGCCCATAAAGGCATCGGTGGAATGAGGTACAGCGCCGCCACCATGGCAAGCCCGCCGGCCAGCGGGCGCACGACCACGATCAGGTCGGCTCCTACCAGTCCCAATCTCGGCAAAGCCGCGCTCAGAAACCAGCCGAACACGCCAAACGCGGAGATGCTGAGACCCAGCGACACAACAGTCGCATCCGCCCAGAGCAGACCGATGGTCATCGATGACCCAAGGCCAAAGAACAGCGCAGCCCGATTGAGCACCAAACCGGCCTCACCTTTGGCCATTATGGCTTGGGCAACCGGCATCGTCAGTGCCGAGATCAGGCCGACCCCCGCGAGCCCGACCAAGGGCCCGACCGCAGCCGCAGCATGGGTTGCACCGACCGCCAGTGTCACGAGGTCCGAAGTCACGGCAAGTGTGCCGCCCCAGACCCACGCGGCGATCGTCGCTGACAGGCGAAGCTGATCCCGAACAGTGGCCTCGAAAGCGCTACCTTCGACACGCCGCAGGCTTGGCAAGGCCGTGAATCGCATCGGAGCGAGCGTGACCGCGTCGATCAGGCCGAGCAATCTGACCGCGATCTGGAAGGCCCCGGCCGCGGCAAGGCCAAGGCCAGCGGCCACAAGCATTTGGGCGACCGGCAGAAGGCCGGAATTGAGAATGTCCCGCACGGCAATCTGGGCCACCTTCGGCATCACCAGCCGCACCCGGGCCAGCGGCGGGGCCTGACGCGGCCGCCACCCCGCCAACCAGTATGCCGCCACCGCCGACAGCGCGGCATTGAGCACCGCGAAACATGCAAGCGCCCAAGCCCCGAAACCCTCCAGGAGCATCCAGAACGCCACAAGCGCCGCCAGACTCTGGCAGACCACCGTTCTGAGCGCGAGGTCCCGGATCCGCATCTCGCGGCGCAACACCCCCTCGAACACCGCCCCGACCCCCGAAATCAGTGGTACGGCGGTCAACACCGCGAGAAGCGGAGATTTCAGGATCACCGAAACCCCCGCCAGTGCTGTGGCGACGAACACGCCGGATACCGTCGATATGGCAAAGAGTGCCGTTCGCCGTCCGGGCCGATCTCCGTAGACAACCACGGCCTCTCCAATTCCGGCACGGTAGAGTGACTGGGTCAGCCGCACCGGCGCAAATGCGGTGGCAAACAAGCCGAGCTCCACAAGGCTCAGCACGCGTGCCGCGAAGAGAAACAGGACTGCGGTGATGCCGACCCGGGACCATTGCAGCACAATCGACCAGCCCAAGGGTGTCATGCCGTGAGTTCCTTCGGTGGCGCTTGCAGGGCGCGCATCAAAGGCTTTTCGATGTAGCTGTGGGTCAGGCGCGCGAACGCCAGCGCGAGGAGACAGACCACCACGACATAGGCGCCGGCCGCCAGCGGTGTCGCAGGGAGGAGCGGCAGGAGGAGGAGAGTTGCCGCGCGCAGGGCGAAGCGGTGCGACAAGTAGAGTGCGTAGGATGCGTCCCCGAGCCCCAGGTTCCAGATCGGTCTGTTGGGCCAGAACACCGTGCCGGCAGCAACGATGATCGCCGCGGGAACGCCGGCGGCAATCACGCGCGGCAGACCGGTTCCCGCGAGGAAGGCCAGCAACGCAAGGCCAAGCAGTCCGATTGCCACCCCGAGCCGGACGCCTGGCCGTCGCCAACGGCGCATCCACATCCGGGCCAGCAGGATACCAAAGACGAACTCCATGATTATGGGGTTGGTCCAGAAAGTGAGTTGCGGGCTGTCAAACTCGACCAGGACACCGATAAAGCCCAATCCGGCAAGCAGCGCCGAAACAGCTAATAGTGGCCTTGGCAAGGCCAGGCAGAGGGCGAACAGGCTGTAGAAGAAAACCTCGTAATTCAGGGTCCACCCGAGCGAAAGGACCGGTGCGATCCGTCCATCAAGGCGCTCGTACGGAAAAAACGTATAAGAGCTGATGATCTGGAACGGGTCGAGCGATGTGTCCTTGGACCCGCCGGGTATCGTCAGCAGGACCAGCACCATCAACGTGGTGAACAGGAAATAAAGGGGGGCAACCCGTAACAGCCGCCTCCCAAGGAAGGCGCCCGGACGGTTCAGGAACCGCTCGGCCGACAGGGTAACGACGAAACCGGAGATCACGAAGAAGATATCGACACCCCGGGTCCACGGGAAGAAATCCCCGGGCAAGGGCAGGCCAAAGTAATGTTCTGCCTCCGCGATCACGTGCCCGACAAGCACCATGACCGCCGCCAGCCCGCGCAGGGCCTGCAACCCATGCAGCCTAGGCCGTGCCATGAGATCCCCCACCCGGCTTGATCCGGTTGCTCTGCAAGAAAGCGATATGTCGGGCGATGGAGGCCTGCAGCGCTTCAGGAAGGGACCGGCGGGTTGTCCGGAACAAAAGAGGTTCGGCATCCGGACGGTCTGCCTCTGCCACCTCTGGATCGGGGATCAATGGCACCGGCAAAACTGGCGCCGGGACCTGCGCGGAGGGCTGAGGGACGAGAGATCGGGGGCGCGGGACACGGGCCGGGCGGACCAGACTGAGCTGGACGACGGCACCAATCAGGAGCAGCGAAAACAGGAAGTTCTGATGCGTGAAATAGACCGAGTGGCTGCTGAACAACAGTGCGGCACCGATCTGACCATAGACGACGGCCCAGCCAAACGATCGTTGTGCCCGCGCGTAGACCCGCCGAAACAGGAACCCGACCGCGGCGATGAAGGCCAGGCCGAAGACGGCGCCGAAATCAACATATGCGGCGGTGAAGAATGGAAATTCACCCCCTCCCAGAACCGCGTCGAGGTCTTCGAGTTTCGAAGATAGCAACCGCAGAAAGTACCCGTCGGTGAACGTGAGAAACATCACGCCTTCGAGGTTCAACCCACCGTATGTGTGTGGGATCGGACGTGCGAGGGGGGCAAAGGCGTTCCACATGTCGTTGACCACGTAGAACGCCATCTTTTGCGTACCGATATCGAAGGCACTCCGCTCCGCCATCGGGTTGGTGATCGCCTCTCGCGCCATCCAGAGGCCAAGGAACAGCGCCGCGCCGATGGTCAGCCATCCCAATCCAAAAAGCCGCCCCCGCACAAGGCAGGCCGCGATGTAGGCCGAGGCGAGGAGCTGCAGGAGGAGAAGCCGCTGGCTCATGACAATCGGCAGGACAAAGAGCGCGAGCGTATTGCCCAGAAGTGTCACGGTCATGAGGGTGCGCCAGCGCCGCGTCAGCCCGCCTTTCGCGAGGAGAGCCGCCGCCAGGCAGGCGGTCGCTGGCAACGCAGCGTAGAAGAGCCGCATGCCCACAAAAAGCTTGTTCTCGAGAAGCAGGTCGCGGGTCGTGAGGCTATCGAGATACGCTGCCGCGGCGAGGTTGATCAGCCCCCCGGCCTTGGCGGCAGCTGTCGCGATCCAAAGCGCGGTCACCCCAAGCAACACGGAGTTGAACGCAAATGTCAGCCGCGCAGCTTTGGTGATGTCGATGAGCGGCCGCGACCGGGGCATCGTGGAGCGTGTGAACCGCCCGGCAAGATCCGCGACGCAATACACGAAGAATGCGAGCAAGAGCCAAACCAGCCCGGTCGCCTCAAAGGCCGACAGGGTGAGATGCTCCCGCAACAGAAACGTCTGAACGAGGTCCAGCTCCTGCAACCTTGCCAGCGTCAGGTAGGTCGCCAGGCCACTGAGTCCCCAGCAGATGGTGACCAGTGACACCGGGGAGAGATACCGCATCACTCCGCAGCCTCGCGCCGGTTCAGTGTCTCCTCATAGATCTCGAGGTCGGGGGCGCAAAGGTCACGTACCCTGTGTCGCAAATAGGGCGAAAGCTCAGCGCGGGGCGGGGCGGCGTTGCGGCGCAGATGCGGAAGCCCCCAACCGACGAGGCCCCTGAGGTCGCCCAGCGCTTCGTCGGGATACCTGAGATCTCCGACGACGCTGAACCGGCGCAAGTTCTCGATTGCCCGGCGCACGACAGGGCCGGCGTCTTGCGCCATGGTCCGGGTCTGACCCCCGAAGTAGAACATGTACTGCGAGGCAAGCCGCGCGGCATCGGCGGTCTCGAGAAATTCACCCAGCGTCGCCGGGCGTGCCGGGTCCGGATGGGCGCGCTGAAGATAGTGATAATGGGATACGAACCGGTCGATCGGGTCGCGTAGTATGGTGGCAAAGGCATAGTCCCGGGCGGTCGTTTCGTGCAGAACCCTGTCATATTGCACATGCCCGACAATGACCTTCACGCCCGCGTTCACCAGATCATGCAACTGGGCACGCCGCTCATTGTAGTCGCTGATAATCCGCGCTTCGCCGCGCAATTCTGGATCGCCCTGCCCCAGCGTGATCGTCGCCTGCGACAGCAGCGAGCGGGCCCGGAGCGCCGCCCCAAAGCTCGACCCCCCGCATTTTGGCACATGAATATGGATCAGCCGAGTCACCCATGCCTCCCGATTGGACCGTCTTAGCCACCTGTTAACGAATGAAACTTCTTTCGATCGTTAGGATTTTGGTAACCATCGCAGGTCAGGGTTAATGCGTGATTAACAACCGTGGGAGTGGTTGTGCGATCAAAGGGGATATGGATGCACATCGCTCATGTTCTGACGCGCTTTCTGCGTGCGGGATCCGAAGAAAACACCCTGGAAACCTGTCGCTGGCAGGTGAGCGCCGGACACGAGGTCACACTGATCCATGGCGCGGACCCCGACCCCTACTGGGACAGGCACCTGCCCGCCGGGATCAACAGGATCACAGTCCCGCAGCTGATCCACCCGGTGCATCCGGTTTGGGATTACCGCGCGGTCCGGGCCTTGCGGCGCGTCTACAAGCGGATCGTTCCGGATGTCATCCATACGCATCAGAGCAAAGCGGGCATTCTCGGCCGGCTTGCGGCGACCGCGGTGCCTGATGCCGTTGTGGCCCATGGCATCCACATCGTGCCGTTTCAGGGTGTGGAGCCAACCAGACGGGCCATCTACCTTGCTGCCGAAAGACGGGCGGCGCGCCGCACTGACGTGTTCATCGGTGTCTCGGAAGCCGTGGGTCGGAGTTATGTCGAGGCCGGGATCGCACGGCGCGGGCGGGTCCATTGCGTGCGTTCAGGAATGGACCTTGACCAGTTTCGCGACGCCACCCCGCCAAATGACTGGCGCCGGTTGCTGGATGTGCCTTCCGGCACCAAGCGGCCGCCCGTCGTGCTGATGATGGCGGCGTTTGAACAGCGCAAGCGCCATATCCCCTTTCTTCGCGCCCTCGCTGCGCAACGGAGCGAATTGCCGGACTTCAAACTGCTGCTGGCCGGTCGCGGTCCGGAGGAGGGGCGGGTCCGGTCGGAAGTCGGGCGCCTTGGTCTTTCCGATCAAGTGGTCTTTTGCGGACATCGCAAGGACCCCGGCGCCCTCTTTTCCCTCGCCGATCTTTCCGTGCTCACCTCGGAACGCGAGGGTCTGCCACGGGTTGCGGTGCAGTCGATTGCGGCGGGTTGCCCGATGCTCGTGCAGGACCTTCCCGGGATCGAGGAGGTGATCCGCCACGACCGGAACGGCTGTATCACCGACCCCACCGACATGCCGGCCACGGTACGTGAGATGGGCCGCATGCTCAGGACCCAGGATCTGTTGCAACGCTTGTGCTCGGGCGCACGAGAGACCGATCTGAGCGCATGGTCTCTGTCTGCGTTGGGGTCCCGAACGACAGCCCTCTACGGCCTGCCGGTAAGGCGTACCGCAAGATCCTCCGAACTCGTGGAGGCCGCATGAAACTCTTCATCAACGGTCGCTTCCTCACGCAACCGGTTTCGGGAGTGCAACGCTATGCCCGCGAGATACTGACCGCGCTGGACGGCCAGTTGACCGAACACGCCGATGTTCTGGTGCCAAGGGCCGTGGATCACCCCGACTGGCGCATGCTTCGACCGTGTATCGTTCGCGGCGGGCGGGGGCACCTTTGGGAACAGGTCGCGCTGGCGCGGGCCAGCAGAGCCGGGGTTCTGCTCAGCCTCGGGAACACCGGCCCCCTGACCCATCCGGCTCAGATTGTCGCGTTCCACGATGCCCATCTCTACGACATGCCCGAGGCGTTTTCCCGATACTACCGCCTGATCCACCGCGTGCTGCGCCCCCGGCTGGCGCAGCGAGCCGCCGAGCTCGTCACGGTGAGCACCCATTCCGCACGGCAGTTGGCACATCA
This sequence comes from uncultured Rhodobacterales bacterium, assembly GCA_964391555.1. GTDB lineage: Bacteria > Pseudomonadota > Alphaproteobacteria > Rhodobacterales > Rhodobacteraceae > JAMWZF01. The sequence continues at coordinate 3,506 of CAYMMT010000021.1, read as the reverse complement.
TCTCGCCGTACCCATGAGCCGCTTCAGCATCGTTCCGAATGCGGCGGAACATGTCCTCAGGTGGCCAAAAACCGCCGCAACACCACAAAGATATGGTCTGAGACCAGGTAACTACCTGCTGACGGTCGGCAACCGCAGCCCGAACAAGAACATCGCGGCCCTCGTCGAAGCGCACGGGCTCGCCGGGCCGGACATACCTGAACTCGTGATCATCGGTGGCACGACCCCCGGGGTTGCCGAAGACCGGATTGGAAGGGGTGCCCGTGCCCTCGGTCGCGTCCCCGATGCGGACCTGCGGGGGCTCTATGAAGGCGCCTCGGGCTTCGTCTTTCCGTCACTGAACGAAGGCTTTGGCATACCGCCGCTTGAGGCCATGGCGTTGGGCGTCCCGGTACTCTGCGCGAAAGCCGGCGCGATGCCTGAACTTTTCGGGCAGGCGCCGGTCTGGTTCGATCCCCGGGACATTCGGGACATGAGCGTCACGCTGCGCTGCTTCGCGCAGATGCCCGGGTCGGAACGGCGCGAAATGCGACGGCGTGGATTGGAAGTCGCCGAAATGTACCGTTGGCGCGACAGCGCAGCAAACCTGCTGGGTATCGTGACCCGTGTTCGAAACAGGCAGGGAAGCATGGCCGGAACAAGTTCGCAAACCGCCGAACTGATCCCGGTCAGTCGACGGTGACGAACCGCGTGTCGCCCATTTTCACGACAACGGCCGTCAGGCGACCGGTGGCATAGGCCCCGGTGTCGATGCTGATCCGGCCACCACGGACAACCGGGTCGGCGACAATCGTATGGCCGTGGATCACCCAGACGCCATCCCGCCTGTGCACTTTCGCAAAATCCGGATGCCCCCAGATCAGATCTTCCGGGCGCTGCACCGACATGGGCAATTCCGGATCGGCCCCGGCATGCACCACCGCTACATTTCCGGACTGGGTGACACTTGGCAGGGACCTGATCCAGCCAATCATGTCCGAACCCATCGCAGCCGCAAGGCCCTGTCTGGCTACCGCCCAGTCTGTGTGTGTGAGATCCGTTGTCTGCGGCGGCTGGACGCCAAAGCTGCCGAGCGTCTGCATCCCGCCGTGCCGCAACCAAGCGGCCCCGCCACGGGTCGAACCATCGAGAAAATCGAGGAGGAAGACCTCATGATTTCCCATCAGGCAGGTGATGCGATCGGGATTCGTCCTCTGGGCCTCGAAGAGTCGCCGCAGGACCCCTGCACTGTCGTCCCCCCGGTCGACATAGTCGCCGACAAAAACCACCGGCAGGTCGCCGGGAAGACGGTTCAGCATTTTTTCCAGCAGGTGGGCGCTGCCGTGGATGTCACCAACAGCACAGAAAGGCCGATCCGGTTCGATGGGAGCATCGAACGAGGACTTTGCAGAGCGGAACCGATCAAGCAGTCTCATGTATTGCCGACAGTGCGTAGCCGACGTGTCCATTGCAAGCGGTCCGCGCCCTTTGCTGCGGGATGCGTGAACCAACCGGATCAGGACGTCCACGAGGTGCCTCCCCGAAACGGCCTTTGACGCTCCAAGTCCTGAGACCGTGTTTTTGGCGCTGCATGACCGAACGATCCCTTTGCGAATCACTCCCAACCTTCGGCCCGCGATCAATCGAAGATGACGCGTTTGAGGCGGTTCAGGAGCCCCGGCAACCCGCGATTTTCGGGGTCCCTGACCCAGTCCGGTCGATTTGGCGAATTTGACGGAGTTTGTTTACCGACTGTTAAGGATGAAGGTGCTTAACAAGGCCTTACCGGCGTGTGGGTGGGATCGCATGACGGAGGCCCGAAATGGCCCATACCGACGATCTGTCCGACCCCCAAACCGTTACGCTAACCCGGCCAGGTCAGGTCTTTTACCGTCGCGTCGGGAAACGCATTCTCGACATCTCACTGTGCCTTCTGCTTCTGCCCGTTTGCGTCCCGCTCATTGCCGCTCTCTGGCTCATGACGCGACTGGACTCCGGACCGGGCTTCTTTGCCCACGAAAGGGTCGGACTCCATGGCAGGACATTCAAATGCTGGAAGATCCGGACAATGGTACCGGATGCCGAGGATCGGCTGGCCGATTACCTGGCCGAAAACCCTGCGGCGAGGGCCGAATGGTCCCGAACCCAAAAACTCCAGAACGACCCGCGCACCACGCGGCTGGGCAGATTGCTCCGCCGCACGAGCCTCGATGAGTTGCCACAAATCTGGAACGTGCTGAACGGTGACATGAGCCTTGTCGGCCCCCGCCCCGTCACGGAGGACGAACTGGGCCGGTTGGGCCCGCTCCGGCAGACATACCTGCGCCTTACGCCGGGCGTCACGGGCCTCTGGCAGGTCAACGAACGCGAGGACGGATGCTATGACCGCCGGATCAAGCTCGACCAGCGATATGCCACGCAGATGGGCCTCTGGGTCGATCTCGGATTGATCCTGCAAACTGCGGTAGTGGTCTTTCTGCCCACGGGGCGGTGACGGGAAGGACTTCAGGCGCTCTTCGGGCGCAATCCGAAAAACACGTCATAAAGCAGCGGCGCGGCAAGTAGCGTGAGGATCGAAGCGAAAGCAAGCCCGCCCATGATGGTGACGGCCATGGACACGAAGAAGGCATCCCCGAGAAGCGGGATCATGCCGAGGATCGTTGTCGCGGCGGCCAACAGAACCGGCCTCAGACGCGAGGTGGACGCGGCCACGATTGCCTCGCGCAGGGGGCCGCCTTCGGCCTTCACGAGGTCGATCTCTTCCACGAGGACAATCCCGTTCTTGATCAGCATCCCCGAGAGGCTGAGCAGGCCAAGGAGCGCGGTGAAGGTAAAGGGCAGACCCGTCCCGAGAAGGCCAAGGACGACACCGTTGACGGACATCGGTACCAACAGCCAGATGATCAGCGGTTGCCGCAGCGCGTTGAACAACAGGACCGAGATCAGGACCATGATCAGGATCGTCACCGGCAATTGCGCCCCAAGGCTCGCGTTGGCGTTCGCGGAGTTCTCGAATTCGCCCCCCCATTCCATCCGATATCCCGGCGGAAGCGGGATCGCCTCGACGGCGGCGCGGATTTGGGTGTGGACCTCGGCCGCGGTTCTTTCGGGTGGGATCGACGCGCCCACTGTTACTGTTGGCAATCGATCGCGGCGCATGAAAAGCGTGTTTTGCACCTCGAATTCGAACCCATCGACCACCTGTTCGAGTTGCAGAAGCGTCTCACCGTCCTGGGCGACGATGACCTGATCCAGAATCCCGATGCCAGCGTCGGGATCGGCCCGCAGGATGATCGGCAGGGAGCGGTCGCCGTCCCGGTAGGACCCCGTGCGCTCTCCGTCAGTCGCAAACCGCATGAGCTGTGCCACGTCGTCGCGTGAAATCCCGGCCGCCTGAGCCCGGTCGGTGTTGTAGACGGGCCTGAGCACCAGTTCCCTTTCGCGCCAGTCGATACGAGGGTTGAGGATGTCTGGCGACGCGCCGGACATGGCACCGATCGCCTGATCCGCCAGATCGCGCAGAACGG
>CAYMMT010000020.1:26108-27597 GCA_964391555.1 uncultured Rhodobacterales bacterium | reverse complement strand
TGACTTCGCACTCATAAATGCCAACGTGTGATGCTGATTCCTGAATTGCTGGATTCATAGTTGCTGAACAGTACTTCATCCTTGCTCATGCCCGCCCGGCTGCGCACGGGGCCGTAGACACAGATGTTGCCCAGCGCATACCTGGCGCGGTTCCAGAAGCCCACGTCCTCCCCGTCGAGGATGCGGGGTCCGACGTCCTTGGCGAATTCCATGGCGGTGTGGAACATCCACCGTTTGAAACGAGATGCGTCTTCCATCCTGATCATCAGGATCGTGAGACGCTCTTCGTAGTAGCGTGGCGGCGCGAAAAAGTAGGTTGGAGCGATCTCGTGCAGGTTCTCGTACATCGTCGCGCCGGATTCCGGGCAGTTGACACAGAACCCGCACCACATCGCCTGCCCCATGGAAAAGATGAAGTCTCCGACCCAGGCCAGCGGCAGGTAGGCCAGCACCTCGTCCGTGGCCCGCAGGTCGTCAAACCCCGCCGAGTTCCTGGAGGTCTCGATGATGTTGCGGTTGGACAGCACCACCCCTTTGGGGCGCCCCGTGGTGCCCGAGGTATAAAGCATCACGCAGGTCGAGCTGTAGTCGAGCGCGCCTTCCCGCTCTCGCAAGATGGGGTCAAGCCGGTAATGTCCGGCGCGTCCTTCCGCCTGCACGTCCTCAAGCGCATTCATATGCGTATGGTCGTATTTTCGCAGGCCGCGCTTGTCGAGGTAGATGATCTGGTCGATCCCTTTGACGGTCGATTGAACCTCGATCACCTTGTCGACCTGCTCCTGGTCACCGGCGATGACAAATCGCGCGCCGCAATGTTCCAGCACATACGCCATCTCTTCGGCCACGGCGTCCTGATAAAGCGGCACGGGGATTGCACCACACTTCTGGACAGCAACCATGGACCAGTAGAGCGCGGGGCGGTTGCGACCGATGATGGCGACGCTGTCACCTTTCTCGAGGCCGATCGCAAGAAGGCCCATGGCAAGCGCGTCGATCTCTTCCGCCGCCTGGGCCCAGGTCCAGGTTTGCCAGATCCCGAATTCCTTTTCCCGATAGGCGGCCTTGTCGCCGTACTGCGCCACGTTCCGCGCCAGGAGCGCAGGAATTGACGTCAGCTCACCCACAGGCGCTGCGCTGTCAGTCAATGATGTCCTCCCTACTCAAGAGATAGGTCCTGAGTCTTGAAAGAATATTGCGTGACGGCGCCCGGTGCGGTCAATCTGTTTTTTTGAACAAGCGTTCATTTAACGTGAATTCAAGCGGCATCGGTTCGGCCGCCGGTGTCAGAACCGGAATGAGGCCTCGTCTTGCGCCTGCGGCAGCACAACACGTTCAAAGGTCGTCTCGCGTCGCAGAGTCGGGGTCCCCGTGTCGTAGGTGACCCCGAGTGTAACCCCGTCGAGATCCTCGCCGCCGCCCCCGGTGTACCGCGAGACGCTTGCGAAGGCCCGCAGGCCGCCGGTGATGTCATAGGCGCCGCCAAGCGTAA
>CAYMMT010000020.1:0-26008 GCA_964391555.1 uncultured Rhodobacterales bacterium | reverse complement strand
CTTCGAACGTCGTGCTGAGTTCGCGGTAGCGGCGGCCGGTTTCATCCGTGTCGAAGACGCCGGTATGCAGGCCAACCTCGATCTGGTCCGCGATCTGGTAGCTCAGCGCGCCTGTGAAACTCAGGTTTCCCGTGTCGATACCACCAAAAATCCTTTCCGTGGCCCAGGTTCCGGAGAGGGCAACATCGCCAAAGTCGTAGCTGCCGGTGACAAAGAGCCGGCGCGCATCGAAGGTGTCGTCCCCCAGCACGAACCGGGACATGGACCATTCGCTGGACGTGAAGACCTTGGCCTCTTCCGCATGGGCAGCGGGGGCAAGCATCATCGCGACAAGAGCAATCGATCGTAAGGTCATCGGACGCATCCTGCTGTCTTTACCAGATGTAGGGCGCGGCAGTTGCACAGAAAAGGGTGGAGACAGGACAGCCATTGCGCTGTATCCTTTTCGCCATGGACCCGATTTCTATGGTTTTCTATGGGGTTGTCTGCGGATTGCTGAGCCTCGCGGCCCCCGGTCTTGGCGGACGTGTGCCGCGATTTGCAATCGGCGTGGTCGTCGGCATAGGCGGCGCCTTTGTTCTGGGCTACGTCCGGCAAAATCTGATCGGACCGTATTAGCAGACGCTGGGCCGCCCATCGCCCGGCGGCAGCTCGCGGTTCCTCAATGCAAACCAGGTCGTCATTGGCTTCGCTGCTGCTGGTCGGACAAGGCTGCAATCAGACGGGCGCGACACCTGATTTTTCTGCTGCCGGGAACTGGCTTGACTGACTGCCGCCCCGGATAAAAGGCCCTTGCTCTGAAATCCTCGGGCCAATTCGACAGGATCACGACTTCTGACGGACCTCCGGCTTGCCTCACTCCGCCGCGACCTGCCCCTTGATGGCCTCCACCTTAACCGCGCAGAATTTGAACTCCGGGATCTTGCCGTAAGGGTCGACGGCCGGGTTCGTCAGCAGGTTTGCGGCGGCTTCGACGTAGGCGAAGGGGACGAAGACCATGTCGGGGGCGACGGCGCGGTCGGCCCGGGCCATGATGGTGATCGAGCCGCGCCGGGTCGTCAGGCGGACGTGGTCGCCGGGTTCTGCGCCGAGGTTGCGCAAGGTGGAGGGGTGGAGCGAGCAGTTGGCCTCGGGTTCCACGGCGTCGAGCACGCTGGCGCGGCGTGTCATGGAACCGGTGTGCCAATGTTCGAGCTGGCGGCCCGTGGTCAGGATCATCGGGTAGTCGGTGTCCGGGACCTCATCCGGCGGGATGACCGAGGCCGGCGTGAATTTCGCGCGGCCTTCGGGGCGGGGGAAGCCGTCGCCGAAGACGATTGCCTGGCCGGGGTCGGTCGGCGAGAGGCTCGGGTAGGTGACTGCGTTTTCGCCGGAGAGACGGTCCCAGGTGATGTTGTCGAGGGACGCCATGTTGGTTTTCATCTCGGCGAAGATGTCGGCCGGGCTGTCGTAGCGCCAGGGCAGGCCGCAGCGTTGGGCCAGTTCAACTGTGATCGCCCAGTCTTCCCGGGCCTCGCCCGGGGGCGCGACGGCGGGGCGCCCCATCTGAACCTGGCGGTTGGTGTTCGTGACGGTTCCGGACTTCTCGTAGAAAGCGGAGGCGGGCAGGATCACGTCGGCGTAGTTCGCCGTCTCGGTCAGGAAGATGTCCTGCACCACGAGGTGGTCGAGCCTGGCAAGCGCGGCGCGGGCGTGGTCGACATCCGGATCCGACATCGCGGGGTTCTCGCCGAGGATGTACATCGCTTTGATCTGGTCGGCGTGCACCGCGTCCATGATCTCGGTGACCGTGAGGCCCCTTTCGGATGAGAAGTCATCGCTCTCCCAGACCTCGGTGAAGGCCGAACGAACGCCATCGTCGGTGACCGACTGGTAGTCCGGCAGGAACATCGGGATGAGGCCCGCGTCGGATGCGCCCTGCACGTTGTTCTGGCCGCGCAGCGGATGCAGGCCAGAGCCGGGGCGGCCGACCTGACCGGTCATCAGCGCGAGCGAGATAAGGCAGCGGGAATTGTCGGTGCCGTGGATGTGCTGGCTGACGCCCATGCCCCAGAAGATCATCCCCGCCTTGGCGGTTGCGAAGGCGCGGGCGACGATGCGGAGGGTTTCGGCGTCGATGCCGCAGATCTCCGACATTTTCTCGGGCGTGAAGTCGGCGAGGTGGGCTTTCTCGGCCTCCCAGTTCTCGGTGTAGGCGTCAATGTACTGCTGGTCGTAGAGGCCTTCCTCCACGATCACATGCATGATCGCGTTCAGCATCGAGACATCCGCGCCGGGGCGGAACTGCAGCATGTGGGAGGCGTGGCGTTTGAGCGCCTGGCCGCGCGGGTCCATGACGATGAGCGTACCGCCGCGCTTGGCGAACTGCTTGAAATAGGTCGCGGCGACGGGGTGGTTCTCGATCGGGTTCGCGCCGATGACGATGGCGACGTCGGCGTTTTCGATCTCGTTGAAGGTCGCTGTGACGGCGCCGGAGCCGACGTTTTCCATGAGCGCGGCGACGGAGGAGGCGTGGCAGAGGCGGGTGCAGTGGTCAACGTTGTTGTGGCCAAAACCCTGGCGGATGAACTTCTGGAAGAGATAGGCCTCTTCGTTGGTGCATTTGGCCGAGCCGAACCCCGCGACCTCGCCACCCCGGCCCTTGAGGCCATTTGCGGCGAAGTCCAGCGCTTCGTCCCACGTCGCTTCGCGGAAGTGGGTGAGGACGTTGCCGGGGTCGACGTTCAGGCCCTTTGCGGGGGCGTCGTCACGGCGGATCAGCGGTTTGGTCAGCCTGTGCGGGTGGTGGATGTAGTCGAAACCGAAGCGGCCTTTGACACAAAGCCGCCCCTCGTTGGCGGGACCGTCGATGCCGTCGACGCATTTGACGCGGCCGTCCTTGACCTTCAGGCTCACCTGGCAACCGACGCCGCAGAAGGGGCAGACGCTCCTGATCTCGTGGTCGAAATCCCTGCTGTCGCCCTGTTGGTGATCGTCGAGCGCCGTGGCAGGCATCAATGCACCCGTCGGGCAGGCCTGCACGCATTCGCCGCAGGCGACGCAGGTCGAGGCGCCCATGGGGTCGTCCATGTCAAAGACCGGATAGGCGTCATGCCCGCGGCCGGCCATGCCGATCACGTCGTTGACCTGCACCTCGCGGCACGCCCGCACGCAAAGGCCGCACTGGATACAGGCGTCGAGATTCACCCGCATCGCGACGTGGCTGTCATCGAGAAGCGGGATTCGCTCGCGCTCCAGCGCGGGAAAGCGGCTTTCCCCGACACCGTTGGCCTCCGCCATGTCCCACAGGCGGGCCGAGCGGTCGTGTGCCGCGGCCTTCTCGGGCTGGTCGGCCACGAGCAGTTCCATGACCATCCTGCGCGCCGCAACCTCGCGGGCGCCATCGGTGGTCACCACCATGCCGTCGGCAGGTTCGCGGATGCAGGACGCGGCCAGAACCCGTTCACCCTCGATCGACACCATGCAGGCCCGGCAATTGCCGTCCGGACGATAGCCCGGCGCGGGCTTGTGACACAGATGGGGGATCGCGACCCCTTCACGCGTCGCCACCTCCCAGATCGTTTCACCCGGCCCAGCAGTCACAGCACGTCCGTCGAGAGTAAATGTAATCTTGTCGGTCATGGTGCCCTCCGGTCGCGCGACAGGTTAGCCCGGGTTGACGGTATCGTGCACGGCTTTGTCGCGACACTCGCGGGTCGTTTCGCGGCACGAGTGGGCGCCGGGGCAAACAGACGTTTCCTATCGGCGACAAGCGGTCTATCTGGGTAGGCTCTGACTGACGAGGGACGAGATGGGTGAGATTACACTGGTCCGCCACGGGCAGGCCAATTCTACCGCGACGACGGAAGAGGACTACGACCGGCTGTCCGAGATGGGTCACCAGCAGGCCGCGTGGCTGGGCGCGTGGATGCGGGATCATGAACGGCCTTTCGACCATGTCCTGTCCGGGACCCTTCGCCGGCACCGCGAAACCGTCACGGGGATGGGCTATGAGGCTGACGAAGACCCGCGCCTCAACGAACTCGACTATTACCGCCTGACCGCCGCCTTTACCGAGGCCAAGGGGGTGGCCGCCCCCGGCCCCGAAGAGTTCGCAGACCACATGCCCAAGGTTTTTGCCGCGTGGCATGGCGCCGAAATCCAAGGCGCGGAAAGCTATGTGAGTTTCGAGACGAGGGTCGGCGAGATGCTGAGAGAGGCGGCGGTGCCCGGACGACGGATACTCTGCGTCACCTCCGGCGGGGTGATCGGCATGATGCTGCGGCATCTGCTGGATCTGGACCTCATCCGGATGAGCAATGTGATGCTGCCGATCTATAATACATCGCTGCACCGGATTCATGTTGCGCCCCAGCGCACTATCCTGTCGGGATATAATGCCACCCCGCATCTCGATCCGCCGGACCGCGCCATGGCGCGCACGTTTTACTGATGCGCCTGTTTTTCACCAACGACAGTATCGCAGTCGCGGTGGCCATCGTGCTCGAGGAAGCGGGGCGGGCCTATGACCCTGTCTTCGTGGACTTTTCCAAGTCCGAGCAGACAAAGCCCGGTTTTCTGGCCGTGAACCCCAAGGGTCGCGTTCCGGCGCTGGAGGTCGACGGGCAGATCCTCACCGAAACAGGCGCGATCCTGGAGTTCCTTGCAGCGCTCGCGCCCGGGATCGAGCTGGTGCCATCGGACCCGCTTAACGCCGCGCGCATGCGGGAAGTCATGTTCTACTGCGCCACCACATTCCACGTGAACCACGCTCACAAGATGCGGGGGCACCGCTGGGCAGACCGGGAAGAGAGCTGGTCGGACATGACCGCCAAGGTGCCGCAGACCATGACGGCCTCGGCGGCATATATCGAGGCAACCTCCCTCATGGGGCCTCTTGTGCTGGGCGACCGGCTGAGCCTGGCCGATCCCTACCTCTTCATCTGTTGCTCTTGGCTGGGGAATGACCAGGTGGACCTTGCGCCGTTCCCCAAGGTGCGGGCTTTTCTCGAGGCCATGAACGCCCGGGCATCAGTGACGGCAATTCGCGACAAAGGGATCCTGACGCTATGACCCATCTCTGGATCCGGGCCGAGCCCCGGGAAAACGAACGGCGTGTGGGTGTCATGCCCCAGGGCGTCGTGGACCTCATCGCGCGGGGGATGCGGGTCACGGTCGAAGAAAGCGCCGCCCGGATCGTGCCCGTTGCGGAGTACCGCCGCGCCGGGGCCGAAATTGCGCGGCACGGGTCCTGGCCCGATGCGCCGACGGATGCGATCATCTGCGGCCTGAAGGAACTCCGGGCAGATGGAACGCCGCTGCGCCATCGGCACATCATGTTTGGCCATGCATTCAAGGGCCAGCCCGATGGCCCGGCGCTGCTGCGCCGCTTTGTCGCCGGCGGGGGCACGCTACTCGATCTCGAATACCTGACTGACACCGGCGGTCGGCGGGTCGCGGCTTTCGGCTATTGGGCCGGCTATGCGGGCGCGGCAGTAACGCTCTTGTGCTGGGCGGCGCAGAAGAGCGGCGCGAACTGTCCGCCGGTTTCGGAATGGGACAGTGCGCCGGAAATGCTCGCCGATGTGCAGGAGGCCCTCGCGCGCCACGGCGCGGAGAGGCCGACGGCCCTGATCGTGGGCGCAAAGGGCCGGGTCGGCAGCGGGGCCGCGGATCTGTGCACCGCCATGGGCGTGCCGGTGACGGGCTGGGACATGGAAGAAACCGCTTCGGGCGGACCGTTTCCGGAAATCGGGGCCCATGACCTGTTCTTCAACTGCGTTCTGGCCGGGCCGGATACGCCAAGGTTCGTCGAGGCATCGCTCGCCCGCCCGCGACTGTCGGTCATCGGCGATATCGCCTGCGACCCGGGGTCGGACTACAACCCGATCCCGCTGTACGATGCGGCAACCAGTTGGGACGCGCCGGTGGTGCGGGTGTCACAAGCCCCACTTCTGGACATCATGGCTATCGACAATCTCCCGTCGTTGTTGCCGCGCGAAAGCTCCGAGGACTTTGCGGGGCAGCTGCTGCCACACCTGCTGAGCCTGCCGGACGGAGACGTCTGGCAAAGAGCAGAAGCCGTATTCCGGCAACATCTCTGACGGCAGTTACCCGCCGCGGTAGAGCGAGTTCTCTTCGGCAGCCGCGTCAATCCCGAGGGCCTCGAGCCCCGCCTCGAGATGATCGGCCAGGTGGGGAGAGCCTTTGAGGTAATCCTGTGTTGGGGTGTTGGCTTCGCTTTGCGCGAGGTTGAGAACTTCGGTCCATTCCTCGGCCTCGTAGGACCCGCGCCCGATCCAGAAGATGGCCACGAGTTCGGCCTGTTCCAGTTCGCTCAGGCGTTCGATGAAAGCGTCCAGTTCGCCTTCCGCGCGGTGCAGTTCGCGGGCCATGATGATGACCTCGGCCACCTTGTCGGCAGTGATTTCCATGGCGTCCTCTCCCTTGGCGAAACCAAAGTCAGTTTGGACATGAACCTATCGTGACACCTTGATCTGGAACAAGGGGCGGGCCGCCTTCGGGTCAACCCCGCGCGAAGAGCCGGTAGTACATCCAGTCGGGCATGAACTGCGACAGCCGAAAGACCCACGAAAATACCATTGGGTAGCTCTTCTTGAAATCCCGGGTGTTCATGTGATCGAAGGCCTCTTTCGCGGCGTCATCAGCTTCCATGATGAAGGGCATCTGAAAGTCGTTCTTGTCGGTGAGCCGGGTCCTGATGAACCCTGGGTTGATCAATTGAACGTCGACACCGGTATTGCGCAGGTCGGCCTGCATGGATTCGGCGAGGCTCATCATCCCGGCCTTGGAGGCGCAATACCCGATCGCTCCCGGCAGGCCGCGAAACCCCGACAGCGAGCCGATCAGGACGACGTGTCCGGCATCACGGTCCACCATCGGTCCGATCACCGCGCCGGTGACCCGCACAGCCCCCATGAAGTTGATATCGGCCATGGCCTCCACCTCGTCCGGGTTCCAGTCCTGCGCGGCCTGGGGCCAGTAAACGCCGGCGAGGTAGACCATGCCGTCGACATGGCCAGCTTCCCTGGCAGCGGCATCGACGGCGGCGCGGTCGCCGACGTCCAGAGGCAGGACCATGGACTTGCCCGGCAACTCGGCGGCAAGTTCGTTCAATCGGTCGACGTTGCGCGCGCTCAGGATCACCTCTGCGCCCGCCCGGCTCACCCTGTGAGCCACAGCCCGGCCGAGGCCTTCGCTCGCGCCCACCAACCAATACCGCTTGCCTTGCCAGTCTCGCAATGTACCGTCTCCTTCGCCGATTTAGGGGGCCGTCGCCCAGGCTGTCTCTTTCGGCCGCATCGTGGCGACCAGTTCCGCTACCTTGATGCCGAATTTGCGGAACTGGCTCCGATTCATGATCGTGCCGTTCGACGTCAGGTACATCCAGTCGGTGGTATCAAGGACATGACCACCAGCCTCGTCATCAAGCTTGATGCGATAATTCAGAAGGACGGACGCGCCCGCCTGCACACCGGAGCCGGTACCGACAACGTCCGGCGCTTCGGCCTTGATGTTGCCGTCATTGCCGACGGTCAGATGCCATTCACGGTTCTGAACCCGGCCACTGTCGTAGGTGAAGACCTCCTTCATCACCCCGACATTGCCCTGCCAGCTGGCCTCGAAGTCCGCGACAAACCGGGAGGTCACCCGGCCCGTCGGGCCATAGATGATGCCCTCGCACTGAATCGGGCCATTCAGATGTGTCCGGATATCGAAATCGGGCCCGGAGCCGGCATAATCCTCGGGCCTCTGCGCCCAGAACGAGACGAACCGGGCCTGCAGGAACATTGCGACCGCGGCAAGGATCAGGCCGATCGCAACATAGGATAGAAAAGTCATCGCGTCTTTCCCTCTTCCAGATCGGTGGCGGCCAGAAGGCCGATTGCCACCAGTTTCAGAACGGACGGCACAAGTGCGTAGAGCACCGTCAGCATTTGCAGGGCGGATGCGCCGTTTTCGGCGCCCGCCGTGAACCCCGCCAGGTCGAGCAGGGGCAGAACGGTTACGGCCGCAAGGGCAAGCGTGAACTTGCTGACCAGCGACCACAGGCCAAAGCCCTGACCGCCATTGGGGGCGACATGGGCCATGCGTTGGGCGAACATGGCGGGCAGGAGCGTGAGATCCGCCCCGATGGTCGCGCCGGATGCGACACAGATCACCGCAAACAGCGCGGCGTCCCCGGTTCCCAGCGTGTAGGTAAATCCAAATGACGCCACGGCCAGCACCATGGCCGACAGGAGGACCGGTCGCTGTCCATATCTTCGGGCCAGCGCAGACCAGATCGGGGCCGATGCGGCGGCGGCGAGGAAAAACAGCACGAGCAAAGGGCCTTCGGACCCCGGCGCGCCAAGCCGGCTTTCGACAAAGAACAGAAAGAGTGTGGATGACACCGCCAGAGGGGCGGCGTTGACCAGCGCCAGAACCATAAGGCGGCGGGCGATCCGGTCCGACAGGATGGTGCGGATAGGGGTTGGGTCCGCCGCAATCGGAGCGGTCCATTCGGACAGCATGAAACCACCCGCAACAAGCGCCATGATGGCAAATCCTGCCGCGAATGTCGGAAACGGCGCTGCCACGGCACCGATCAGGAGTGTCGGAACGACGGCCGCAATGCAGACGCCAAGGAGCGCTCCGGTTTCGCGCCACGCGGCAAGGCGGATATGGCCGCCGACCCCCGCCTTGGCCACGCCCTGGCCATAGAAGCAGATGGTCAGGAATGAAAACGCGGTGAAAAGTCCGGTGATCGTGAGGCCGAACCACAGAAGCGGAGGCAGCGGCGGATTCGCCGCGAAAAGTGCGATCATCGACGCAGCCAGCAACACCGACGCGGCGAAGATCGTCAGCTTCCGGCCCCGGCGCAGCCGCTCGGCCACCCAGCCCAACAGCGGGTCCTGCACGACGTCGAGAAGGCGCAGGCCGAACAAGACAGCACCCAACGCGGCAAGGCTGACCCCGAAGGTGTCGGCGTAATACTTCGGTGCATAGATATAAATCGGCAGTCCGGCGCCCGAAAGGACAGCCGCGAACAACGACCAGGCTGGCAGGCGCTCGGACATGGCGCGTCCGAGGCCCGTGGAAACGCGGGGCATGGCGGTCACCGGCTCACGTCCTCCATCGGTGGTTCCGGGCGTGGGCGATAGCGGACACCCTTCCACCAGAGCTTGAGGGCCTGCCAGTGGATCAGCGCCAGCACCCGGCGAGAGCCGAACGGACGGCGCAGGGCCGCGCGAAGGATGGACCCCGACGTAAGTGGGTTTCGGCTCCCGGTCAGCGTCGCGATCAGGCCACGGTCGCCCATGGTCAATGCGATGCGGATGCGAATTGCGGCGTCAGAGATATCGAACCGGAATCGGTATCCGCCCTCGATCGGCTGAAACGGAGAGACGTGGAAGATCTTGGTCGCTTCCAATTCGCTGTCCCAAGTGATCTCACCCAGATCATCGCGATAGCACAGGTAGGAGTGGCGGTCGCCGAATGTGTTGGTCACTTCGGCTATCACGACGCGCAGTATGCCGCCTTCGTCCCGGCAAAGCCAGAAGGACACGGGGTTGAAGACGTGGCCCAGAACACGAGGCTGGGCAAGAAGCTCGATCCGCGCCGGGCTGGGCAAGTCGTGAACCGCCAGCACGTCGCGCACCCAAGCGGGACCGGCGCCCTGCCCCGGCGCGCCACCATGATCCCTGTCGTGGAGGGACATCATTCCCCGCCTGTTGCGACCGAACAGCGCCGGTGTTTCAGGCGCGCGCTCTGCATCCGTGAGCACGTAGTCGATGGAATACCGAAACGCATTCTCGGTATCGCCGACCCGGCCATGCCAGGTCTCCCCGGCGATATGATCAATCGCACTCACTCCGCGGCCATCAGGATTTCCGGACGGGTCCGAAGACCGGTCACGACATCGACGGCCGACGACAGACCATCCTCGTGGAAGCCGTTCTTCATCCAGGCCCCGCAGAACCAGGTATGATGCGCACCGTTCATTTCGGCGGCGAGCTTTTGCGCGGCCAGGGCCTCGAGGTCATAGACCGGATGGCGCATCGTGACTTCGTCCCAGATCAGATCGTCACGCACGTCGCGCGTCGTATTAAGTGTCACGAACAGTTCGTCCTGTTTCAGCCACGGCTGAAGCGAGTTCATCCAATAGGTGAGGTCGATCCGGTCGGAGCACTTGTCGCGATCCTCGGTATAGACCCAGGAGGACCAGACCTTGCGCCGCTTGGGCATGATACGGGGGTCCGAATGCAGGATGATGGAGTTGGGCTGATAGCGGATCGCGCTCAGTACCGTCCGCTCCACGCCCGTGGCGTCCGACAGAAGCCGCAGGGTGTCATCGGAATGGGTGGCAAAAACGACCTCGTCGAAGCGTTCCCAGTCGCCCCCGGACGCCTTCACCTCAGCGCCGATGGCGTCCCGCCGGACCGCGTCGATCGGCGCACCGAGGCGCATCTCCACGCCACGGTCCCTCATCGCGGCGCCAAGGCGGTTCACATACTGCTCGGACCCGCCGCGCACGGTATACCACTGATGCTGACCGGTGTGGCTGAGCAGCGCGTGGTTCTCGAAAAACTCCATCATCGCGTGGGCGGGGAAATCGCCGATCTTCTCGGTCGGGGTGGACCAGATCGCACCGGAAAAGGGCAGAAGATAATAGTCGCGAAACCAGTTGCCGGTGCCAAGCGTGGCCATCAGCCCGTTGACGGTCATCGATTCGTCTGCCCGTGCGGTCTCAAGCGCCCTTGAATTGAACTTCATCACGTCGCGGACCATGCGCCAGAAGGCAGGCTTCGCGATGTTCCGGCGCTGCGCGAAAACGGCGCCGGCCGAGGCCAACCCGTACTCGAACGCGCCCCCGTTGATCGAGGCGCCAAAGGACATGTTGCTTTCCGTGACCGGGACGCCGAGGTCTGCGAAAAGCCGCGCCAGATGTGGGTAGTTGGCGTAATTGAAGACAATGAACCCCGTATCAACGGGCTGATCGCCATGGTGACCGGCCCAACGGGTCCGGGCATGTCCGCCCAATCGGTTTTCCGCCTCGAACAGCGTTACGTGGTTGTCTTCCGCAAGCATATGGGCCGCGCCCATGCCGGAAATGCCCGCGCCGATCACGGCAATCTTTCTTGGGGCGCGCAGCGTGGCTTCGAATGGCATGTCGTGTCGGCTCCGTTATCCCGAAATTGTCCCTGCAAATCATTACGCTGGGGCGATCGGTCTGGATGAAAGAAAAACATCAAACCCGAAGTGATCCACCCCCGACCGGGGCGCGTATGCAGTTTATGTTGACGGCAACCGAAGCCCTCCGGAAACCGAGTGCATCCTCTGAACCTATGGCCTACCTTGGCCGGGATCAGCGGAACCGCTCTCGTCCGAAAGGAGCCGACGTGAAAGCCAATACTCCATCTTCCAGAGGCCCGGAGTGGGTCGCGGAGATGCAGGCGATACGGGACAAGCAGGATCAGGCAGCCTTTCGGGCGCTGTTTCTGCACTTCGCCCCACGGGTGAAGGCGTTCCTGATGAAAGGCGGGGCCAGCGCTGATCTGGCCGAGGAAGTAACGCAGGAGGTCATGGCGACACTCTGGAGGAAGGCGCATTTGTTTGACCCAAGCCGGGCAAGCGTGTCGACGTGGATCTTCACGATCGCGCGGAACCGGCGCATCGACATGATCCGCAAGGAACGGCGCCCCGAACCAGAAGACCTGCCGTGGGGTCCCGAAGCGGAACCCGACCAGGAAGATGCCATGGCTCTCCAACAGGAGACGGACAAGTTGGGCGAGGCCATCGCGGCGCTGCCCGAGAAGCAGAGAGACCTCATTCAGCGCGCCTACTTCGGCGAGTTGACCCATACGGAGATTGCGGCCGAGACCGGGCTCCCCCTGGGAACGATCAAATCGAGAATTCGGCTGGCGTTGGAGAGACTGCGCCATTCGATGGGATAAATGGACATGACAACGATCCAACACCACCTGACCGGCGACCTGCTGATGGCGTACTCCGCGGGCACATTGCCCGAGGCCTTCAGTCTTGTGGTCGCGACCCACATCTCAATGTGCGACGAATGCCGCGCCCAGCTGGCAGAGTTTGATGCCGTGGGCGGCAAGCTGATCGAGACGATGGAAATGAGCGACGTCTCCGACGATGCTTTTGCAGCCACGCTGGCTCTGATCGCCGCCAATTCTGACATGGAGCCGGCTGCGGCTCCGGAAGTGAAGAAGCCCGGCCTCTTTCCCGCCCCCCTGCGGCAGTGGGTCGGAGGCGACATGGAGGCCGTGCATTGGCGTTCCGTTGGCGGCGGGGTGAGCCAGATGGTGATCCAGACATCAGGTCAGGAAACCGTACGCTTGCTGCGCATCCCCGGCGGCGTGGCGGTGCCCGATCACGGTCATAGCGGAACGGAGTTGACCCTTGTGCTGCAAGGGGCGTTCCGGGACGAATCCGCGCGTTTTGGTGCCGGTGACATCGAGGTCGCTGACGAAGACATCGAACATACACCCGTGGCGGAGCTCGGTGCAGATTGCATTTGCCTCGCCGCAACGGATGCCCGGCTGCGTTTCAAGGGACTTGTGCCCCGCATTGCCGGCCGCGTGATGGGAATCTGAGAGGCTGCGCCACCGGTGCTCGCGGGCGCGGGCGTCGGTTCAAGCCCGTCTCGACTCCGGACGCGCAGCGCTGCGGCCGCTCAAATTGGCCGGGACAATGAATGTCTGCCGACCACCCGGCCAGTCAACAGGCTTTCAATCGAACAAACATGGCCCGGGACGGCGGATGCGTGTGGCTCCTTCGGCACGGCTCAGGATGTGGCAAACCCGCCCGGAGACCCCGGCGGGTGCGATCAGCGCGAACCGGTCACTCCCAGGCAAGGGCGGTATCGACCCCGGCACGCCGCAACACGCCCGACCCCCCAGGGGCAAGGAAGAAGGTGCGGCCCGCATAAGCCCCTGTCACCACGGCGAAATCGGGGTGCTGGGTCAGGTATCCTGCCCGTCCTCGCAAGGAGCCTCCACAGACATGGGACCCGCCGCGACAAGGGACCAGGATGTAGGTTTTCATTTCGCCGCGTTCTTCGGCAACGACATGCACGGTGCCGTCCTCAAACGGCTGCTCGAGATAGGACGCCGCAAACGCCCGGCGTACTTCGGTCGACCATGCGTCATACGTGAGGCTCTCTTCCGTGACCGATGAACCGAGGCCGCTGCACCCAGCCAGGCCCAGGGTCGCCAATACTGCCAATGTTCTCATCTGCCGGTTCCCCCTCAGGTCCGTCCGAACAACCGTTCGATATCCGCGAGTTTCAATTCCACATAGGTTGGCCGCCCGTGGTTACATTGCCCCGAATGCGGCGTCATTTCCATCTCTCGCAGGAGCGCGTTCATTTCATCGGCCTGCATGCGTCGCCCGGTGCGGACCGACCCGTGGCAGGCCACGCGGCTCAGGATCGCGTCAATCCGGGATTGCAAGAGGTCCGAGGTGCCAAGGTCTGCCAACTCGTCAAGGATATCGCGCAGCAGGTCGGCCGCGCTGACCGATCCGAGGATCGCAGGCGTGGCCTGCACGGCGATGGTGCCGGGGCCAAAACCTTCGATCTTGAGGCCGAGGTGATCCAGTTCCTCGGCGACGGAGAGAAGCCGATCCGCCTCCGCCCCCAGCTCCACGATTTCGGGGATCAGCAGCGGTTGGGAGGCGACACCGGTCCTGGCGGATTGCGCTTTCAGTTTCTCGTAAACCAGCCGCTCGTGGGCCGCATGCGCATCGACGAGCACGATACCGTCCTCGGTCTGGGCCAGAATGTAATTCTCGTGCAGATGCGCCCGGGCCGCGCCAAGTGGATTGGCCTCGGGCATTTGGGCGGGCGCATCGGGTTCGGTGGCTTCGACAACCGTCTCCACCCGGGCGGAATAGCTGCCACGCATCTCGGCAAAGCCGGGTCCGCGCGGGCGGTCCATCTGGTAGACGCGGGGGTGCGCCGGTTCCTGCCGCACGGCGCCAAGGGTCGCGTCTGCGACAGTGGACGATGCGCGATGCCCGGCGTTGGCCAGCGCATGTCGGATACCGGTGACGATGAGGCCGCGCACGATGCCGGGGTCACGAAACCGGACCTCGGACTTTGCCGGATGCACGTTCACGTCCACAAGCCTGGCGGGGCAGTCGATGAAGAGGACCGCAGCAGGATGGCGATCCCGGCTCAGGAGGTCCGCATAGGCGCCCCGAAGCGCGCCAATCAGCACCTTGTCCCGCACGGGTCGACCGTTGACAAAGAGGAACTGCCGCACGGCCGAGCCGCGCGAGTAGGTGGGCAACGCCGCGTATCCGGTCAGGCCGATGTCGTCGCGCGTGGCGTCCAGCGCAACGGCGTTGTCCGTGAAGTCCCGCCCCAAGAGATCTCGCAATCGCGCCTTCAGAGCGTCCGGCGGCGGGCCCGACTGCGCCTCACAAGTCAGGATCGGGCGGGCCGCGCCGTCGCTGACATCGGTGAGAGAGAACCGGATCCGCGGTTCGGCCATGGCGAGACGGCGGATCGTGTCGGCGATGGCCTGCGCCTCGGCCCGGTCCGACCGTAGAAATTTCAACCGCGCCGGCGTTGCATAAAAGAGATCTCTGAGCTCGACTTGGGTGCCGGACGAGAGCGCCGCAGGCCGGACGGGGTCGAGCCGACCGCCGGCAACGCGGATCTGGGCGGCGTCCTGCCCGGGTGCGCGTGAGGTGACGGTAAGACGCCCGACCGACCCGATGGAGGGCAGCGCCTCCCCGCGGAACCCGAAGGAGTGGATGTTCAGAAGGTCCGAGCCGTCGATCTTGGACGTGGCGTGCCGGGTCAGCGCCAGGGGCAGGTCGTCGGGCCCCATGCCACAGCCGTTGTCGGTGACGCGGATCAGGGTCTTGCCCCCGTCGGCATGGGCGACGTCGATCCGTGTGGCCCCCGCGTCGATCGCGTTCTCCACAAGTTCCTTGATCGCCGAGGCGGGCCGTTCGATGACTTCCCCCGCCGCGATCCGGTTGATCGCGGCGCTGTCGAGTTGGCGAATGACCGGTCGATCGTCGCTTATCTTGGGGTTTGGGGCAGCCATAGCGCTAAGTGTAGCATCGGCTGGGGTGATTCTGCGAGTGGGTTTCTGGGGTCCCAAACCGCCCCGGAATGACCCGCGTCCTAGTTGGTCGCCTCGAGCCCGACAGGCTGACCGACCACCACGAAATGCAGGTTCTCCGGTTGCAGAAGTTCAGAGGCGACGCGGTTCACGTCTTCCAGCGTCACGGCGTTCAACTGATCGTTGCGGGTCGCGATGTAGTCGACCGGCAGGCCGACCATCTGCATGCCCACCATGATATTCGCGATCCGGCCATTGCCGTCGAACCGCAGGGGATAGGCGCCGGTGAGGTATGTCTTCATCTCGGCCAGTTCGTCTTCGCTCACACCTTCGGTCGCAAGTCGCGCCCATTCGCCACGGACGACCTCGATGGCTTCGGCGATGCTGTCATTGGCCGAGGAAACGGACCCGAGATAAGCCTCCGAATAGTCCTTCGGCACGAGGTAGGAATAGACACCGTAGGTCAGACCGCGCTTTTCGCGGACCTCTTCCATCAATCGGCTCTGGCGCCCCGATCCACCCAGGATTTCGTTCAGGATATAGGCCGCAAAGAAATCCTCGCTGTCCCGCTTGATCCCGGAATGTCCAAAAAGCGCCACGGACTGAGGCGTGTCGTAGTCGACAACAGTGACGCCGCCCTCAAGACCAAACTCCACGTGGTCCGGCAGGTCCGGCCCCTCGGCAGGCAGGTCGGCCAGCAGATTGTCGATGAGAACACCCAGATCCTCGGCCGTGATGTCCCCCACCGCGCCGACATAGACATCCGCCCGGGTCAGAACCCGCGCATGGGCATCGAACATGTCCTGTGGCGTCAGGGCTTCGACGCTTTCAGCCGTCCCATTGATATTGCTGCCATAGGGGTGATCGCCGTACGCTGCAGCGTTAAATGCCGCCCTGGCGATGTCATTTGGGTCCTTCTCCTCGGACCGGATCGTGGACATGACCTGCGCGCGCACGCGGTCGAGCGCATCCTGATCAAAGCGTGGCTCTACCAGTGCCTGCCGGAGAAGTGCCATGGCTTCGTCCTGCGTCTCGGTCAGGAACGTCGCCGAGAGGGAGAAGGCATCGTCATAGACATCGAAGCCGAACGAGGCGGCCAGCGCCTCGCGCTCGGTCTGAAAGGCCTGCGCGTCCATGTCGGCGGAGCCTTCTTCGAGCAGGGCGACCATGAGATTCGTTGCCCCCCGTTTGCCCGGCAGGTCAAGGTTCGCCCCGCCGCGCAGACGAATCTCGAGCGCGACCATGGGGATCTCGTGCGCCTCGACGAGCCAGGCTTCTATGCCTCCCGGCGAGGTGACCTCCTGGATTTCGATTTCAGCAACAGCAACCGAGGCCCAGAGGGATGTGGCAGCGGCAAGGGCAAAGCGGATCATTGGGTCAGGACCTCCCGGTTGGGAACGACTTGCATGGTGACGGATGACTGCAGGACAAGCACTTCTTCGGCGACGGCGAGGATGTCCTCGGCCGTGACGGCCTGCAGGATTTCGGGCCAGGCCTGCACGTCCTCCACGGTCAGACCGGACGTCAGCGCCACACCATAGCGGCGGGCGAGGCCACTCATGTCATCACGGGCATAAATCTCCGACGCGCGGAGCTGGGTGCGGATGCTCTCGAGCCGTTCGGGATCGATCTCACTGGCCATGAAATCGGCCACAACCGCGTCCATCGCGGCTTCGGCTTCGGTCAGGCTCACACCTTCGGCGGGGACCACGACCATGCCAAAGGTCGTGTCGTCCAGAGACGTGCCGCTGTATGATGCGGAGGTGTAGACGGCGGTTTGCGTGTCGAATTGCAGGGCGCGCCCGAATTCGGACGTGAACGGAGACCCGCCCAGAAGCTCGGCCAAGTAGACCAGCGCCGCGGCCTTTTCCTGCGCGCCGGAGTCGCGTTCCGGTGCGAGGTAGCTGCGGGTGACATATGGCTGGGCGACACGGGCATCTTCGTAGACGAGTCGGCGCGCAGCGGTTTGCGGTGGTTCTTGCGGGCGGTATCGATCCGGCAGGTCGGGTTCGGCCGGAATCACGCCGTAGTAGGTCTCGGCGAGCGCCAGCACGTCCTCGGGATCCACATCGCCGGCGACGACGAGGATCGCGTTGTTGGGTGCATAGTACAGGTCATAAAAGTCGAGCGCATCCTGCATCGAGAGTTCTTCCGTCTCGTGCATCCAGCCGATGATCGGGGCGCCGTAACGGTGGTTGTAGTACTGCACCGCACGAAGCTGTTCGCGAGCCAGCGCGCCGGGTGAGTTTTCCACGCGCTGGTTGCGTTCCTCGATAATCACCCGACGCTCGGTTTCGATGTCTTCGGGGGTGAGTCGCAGGTTGTTCATCCGGTCGGCTTCCATCCGCATCATCAGTTCCAGCCGATCGGACGCGACACGCTGGAAGTACCCGGTGTAATCATAGGACGTGAACGCGTTGTCGGAGCCTCCGTTGGCGGCGACAGTGTCGGAGAATTCTCCCGACGCCATGGTATCGGTCGCCTTGAAAAGGAGGTGTTCGAGGAAATGCGCAGCACCCGATGCGCCGACGGGTTCATCGGCCGATCCGCTGCGGTACCAGACCATGTGCACGACGACGGGAGCACGGCGGTCTTCGATAACGACAACGTCCATGCCGTTGTCGAGCTTGTAGGTCGTTACCGCGTCGTCTGCGGCGGCAGCGAGTGGTGTCAGGAGCAGGGCAATGCAGGCAAGAAGGCGGCGCATCAGGCATCCTCTGGTTGTGAATGGGACTAAGCTACGCCGCGCGTCACGGTGATCAAGGCTCGTCTACGCGGATGTGACCGTTTGTGGCCGGTCCACGGGCATGAGAACGACGATCATGCCCGCGCCGTCCGGCACGGTCCGGCACCGCGCCTACTCCTGCGGCGGGGCAGACGGAACCGCAACGCCGAGATTCCGGAACCGGGTCAGCTCTTCATAGGCATCGAGGGCCTGAGATGCGTAAGCCGCGAAATACCGGTCCTGGCCCATGCCAAACCGGCTGCGCCGCTCCCGGAAGCGCTGATCGGCCTCGGCCAGCTCCACCCGGATCGCGGGATCGACGCCATTGCGCCCGACGGCAGCCAGAAGCGCGGAATCGCCGGACGCCCCTGCGCCGGGGCGACCACCCAGTGCGGCAACCGCGTCGGCCACGGGCGTCGGGTCGGTGATATTGGTCCCGCCCGGTGTCGGCGGTGGCAAATTGCCCAGATCATCGGGCAGACTGAGCCGTTGCTGCGGAATGACGGTGAACTCGTCCGGGCCCTCTCCGGCCTCGAAACTGCGCAAGCCACGGTCGCCACCGGCACAGGCGGTGAGTGTCATCGCCGCGAGGATCGTCAATAGGGGCCCTGCTCTCATGTTCCTGTTGCTATCCGATCTCTGCATGCGGGTCACGCACCCTTTTTTGCCTTTGAGTGATCGCCGCCGCCCGTGAAGAGAACCAGTCCCACTGCACCGACAAATACAGCGATATCCGCGATATTGAAGGCGTAAGGGTTCTCGATGCCGCAACAGGACATGTTCAGAAAGTCGGCGACAGCCCCATAAAGCACCCGGTCGATCACATTGCCCAGTGCGCCACCGATGAGCAGCCCGGCGCTCATGTGGGTCCAGACGGTGCCCCCCTCACGCCGAACCCACCAGATCACGAAGGCCGTGACGGCCAGCGCCACACCCACGAGGATCCAGCGCAGATCGAAGTCGCCAAAGAGGCCGAAATTGATGCCCTGGTTCCAGGCCATGCGGAAATTCAGGTAGGGCGGCAGCACATCGATGGCCAGAACACGGTCGAGATCAAGCACGTTCAGAATCCAGTATTTCGACACCTGATCGGCGACAAAGATCACCAAAGCTGTCCAAAAGGTCAGTCGCATCGAGGCTCCCTTGGCCAGCTACCCATGTCCATCAACTCCTCAGTGGCGGAAATGCCGCATGCCGGTCAGCACCATGGCAAGGCCCGCCGCGTCGGCTGCGGCGATAACCTCGTCATCGCGCATCGACCCGCCGGGTTGGATCACGGCAGTTGCGCCGGCGGCGGCCGCTTCCATCAGGCCGTCCGCGAAGGGAAAGAATGCGTCGGAGGCCACGGCGGAACCTTTCGTCAGGGGCTCGGCAAGGCCCAGCGCCTCTGCCATGCGCTCGGCTTTCTTCGCCGCGATCAGCGCGCTGTCGACGCGGCTCATCTGGCCGGCGCCGACACCCACCGTGGCGCGGTCCTTGACGTAGACAATGGCGTTGGACTTGACGTGTTTCGCGACCGTCCAGGCGAACATCAGGTCCGCCATCTGCGCGTCGTTCGGCGCGGTCCGGGTGGCGACCGTCAGCGCATCCGGGTCCAGCGGGGCCGTATCGGCGTCTTGCACCAGGTAGCCACCGCCCACCTGCCGGATCGTGCTGCCCGGCGCCTTGGGGTCGGCGAGCCCGTCCGTCAGCAACAGGCGGAGGTTCTTCTTGGTCGCAAAGACGTCTTTCGCGGCTTCCGACGCCCCCGGGGCGATGACAACCTCGGTAAATATCTCGGTGATCGCCTTCGCGGTGTCCTCGTCCAGAGCACGGTTCATCGCGACGATACCGCCAAAGGCCGAGGTGCGGTCACAGTCGAAGGCCTTCCGGTAAGCCTCCAGCGGTGTCGCTCCAAGCGCCGCGCCGCAGGGGTTGGCATGCTTGATGATGACGCAGGCCGGATCGGCATCGGCAAATTCGCTGACCAGCTGAAACGCCGCGTCGGTGTCATTGATGTTGTTGTAGCTGAGCGCCTTGCCCTGCACCTGATGGGCAGACGCGACGCTCGGACCAGCCGAGCCATCGGCATAGAACGCCGCGGCCTGATGCGGGTTTTCGCCGTAGCGCATGACCTCGGTCAGTCGCCCGGCGGCGGTGCGGCGGCGTGGCATGTCCTCGCCAATCGCGCGGGCCATCCACGAGGACACCACCGCATCATAGGCAGCGGTCCGGGCATAGGCGATCTGGGCCTGACGCTGGCGGAACGCGTAGGTCGTGCCACCGTTCGCGTCCAATTCCGCCTGAAGCGCCGGATAGTCCTCCACGTCGACGATGGTGGTCACAAAGGCGTGGTTCTTGGCAGCGGCGCGGATCATCGCGGGTCCACCGATGTCGATATTCTCGATCATCTCGTCATAGCCCGCGCCCCGGGCCAGCGTCGCCTCGAACGGGTAGAGGTTCACGACAAGCAGATCGATCCCGCCGATCCCGTGGGCCGCCATCGCGCTCGCATGCTCGGGGTTGTCCCGCAGGGCCAACAGCCCGCCGTGAACCTTGGGATGCAATGTCTTGACCCGGCCATCCATCATCTCGGGGAACCCCGTCACATCGGCCACGTCGACGACGGGCAAGCCCGCCTCGCGCAGGGTCCGGGCCGTTCCGCCGGTGGACAGAAGCTCCACGCCGCGGGCGTCGAGCGCCCGGGCCAGGTCCTCCAGTCCCTCCTTGTCGGACACGGACAGAAGGGCGCGGCGGATCGGGGTGGCGTCAGTCATGGGCAGCAGTCTCGGGCTCTGGTGTTTCTTCGGCATCCACGGTCTGGAGGTCGCGCAGGGCATCTGGTGTCTCTTGCGCTTTCGCCAACGACCAGCGGATTTGCGTCGCATAGGACATTGCGCGCCCGGTTAACACCACCTGTTGCGCGGCGCGGGGCCGCAGCCGCCCGGTTTCGAGGTAGACCGAGGGCTTGATGTCCAAGTCGCAGATGCTCTCGTGCCGCAGGACCCAGATTTCCCCCGATTTGAGCGCGATCGACACCGCCTTACCGCCCAGATCGACTTCGGCCTCCGTATCGGGGTGGAGGTGAAATCGCACCGTAAACGGGATGCCCTGAAGCGCATTGGCATCCATCGCCCGGTCGAATTGGTCGCGGTCCGCATCGTTGAGGGCGACAAGGTAGTCCTCGCCGACCAGCGCGCGGCCCGCGACGCCAAGGTCAAGCGTGCGGCCATGGATCAGCCCGAAACGGCCGCGGTAGCCGTCATGTGACAACTCGATGCGGGAGCCGTCTTCAAGGAGGCTCAACGCGGACTGCACATTTTGCGGCGCCTCCACAAGACGGTCGTCGCCGCCGTTGGTCGAGGGCATCGTGCGCGCGGAAGACCAGCCGTCGATACCAAGCGTCGAATGGGACGGCGTGGCCCGCCCGGCGCGGCGCCAATCGGGACCGAAATGCCCCCCCGCCCCACAATTCACGACCACCGGCCTGCGACCGGAGGTCAGTTCAAACGCCAGAGTCGATGCATGGGCCGTCGTCGCTGCCGTGCCGGAGGGCGGTCTTGCCGCATCCACGATCAGCGTGGACCGGCCCGCAGAGATGTGGGCGTAACCCATCGATACATCCTGCCGCCGGGGCCGCGTCTTGATCCCACTTTCGGCCAGCGCCTGATCCAGTCGGCCCTCGATGCCGCGCCCGCCGCCATGGAACCGCGCGAGGCTGCCGTCGGCATGACGCAGGGCGCGCAGGACAGGCACCATTGCCCTGACAGCGTGTCGAACGCCCTCCGGGACAACGCGGTCCGCGGCCTCGATGGCAAGCACGGCCCAGTTCAGGAGGTTGAGAATCTCCATCAACTCTTCGGGGTTGCGGCTGGGAATGGTGCCCTCAGCCGCGATGGCCCGCGCTTCGGTGTTGAGCGCCTCGACGGCCGGGCCCACCTCCCGTTCCATCCCGAGCAACGCCATGCCGGCATAGATCGCCCCGGTGACCGCTTCGATCCGAGGCAGGCCGGGATCGGTCAGGGACCACGTGCGGCTGACAAAAATCGTTTGCTGACCCAGCGAGCGGAAGAACGCCTCCGACACCTCACCGTCCTGACCACGCAGGATACTGACCGCGTGGTTGATCAGGCGGATGAGCCGCCGCGCGGTCAACTGCGGGGTCCAGCCCGGACCCTTGCCGTCACCATGGGTCTCGATCCAGCCCATGACCCACTCCGTCGCCGTCGCCCGGGCCCGGGCATCGCCAACGGCGCAGAGGTCATCGAGCCACGTGAAGCCATGAAGTTCTTCCGCGAACGCCGGGCTGGGCGGAGCAATGTCCCAAAGGCTGTGACCCGGGGCCTCCACCAGATGTCCGGCGAAATGCAGGTTGCCGGCAAGAAGCTGCCGACCCTTGGCAAACCGCCCGATTGTGCGGGGTTCAGGTTGCGACCGAAAGCCCGTCGCGGGACGTGACCGTGCCGCCAAACGGGCCTGTATGCGCAGGCGAAACGCCCGCCGTGCGGCCCCTGTCATGGGTAGCGAAACCAAACCTGCTTTGCCTTATGCCCGCCTCTGTCGGGGTTCGACCCCGTGATTGCGCCCCATATTACCGGCAGGCCCGTGACCTGTCACGCGGGCATTGTGAGAAGCGCCGCGTAGAAACCGTCCATGCCGCCCCTCTCGGGCCAATAGTCCGGCCTCAGCCGCAGGCCGCCTTCCGACGAGATCCAGTCCGGGTCAACCCAAGAGGCGGAGGTCCAGCCCCGGTCAACGGCAAGGCCGGGATGTCGTTCAAGCGCCTCCTCGACCTGACACTCGCCTTCGTCGGGGAGAAGGCTACAGGTGCAGAACACAAGGCGCCCACCGGGGCGTAGCAGCGTCACAGCGTGGTCGATCAGGTCGGATTGCAGCGCAATGAGCCCGGCAATCTCGGCCCCGTCGCGGGCAATGGGCAGGTCGGGATGCCGGCGGATCGTGCCGGTGGCCGAACAGGGCGCGTCGAGGAGGACGGCGTCGAACGGCCCACCCGAGAACCGACGCGCGTCGCAAGCGACAAGCCCGGCACCGAGACCGGTGCGGGCGAGGTTCTCCGCGACGGTCGCAAGCCGGTCTTCGGAGACGTCGACCGCCGTCACTTCGGCGCCCGCAGCCGCGAGCTGGAGCGTTTTGCCGCCCGGTGCTGCGCAGAGGTCCACGATGGTTTCTCCCCGCCGGGGGCCGAGCATTCGAACCGGCAATGCGGCCGCCGCATCCTGCACCCACCACTCCCCGCTGGCATATCCGGCCAGATCGGTGATCCGGCCGGGATCAGTCAGGCGGACCGACCCGGTGGGCAAGACCGTCCCGCCCGTGGCCTTGGCAACCGCATCGGGTTCCGACCTGGCGGTCAGGTCGAGAGGCGCGCCGATCAGATGGGCGTGCTCCATGCGTTGAACGGCGCGCTGGCCCCAGGCCTCGACCAGCGGGCGACGCAGCCATCGGGGCAGGGTCGGAACGGGCAGTTTGTCCCAACCCTCGACCGTATCGGCAGCCTTTCGGAGCACGGCGTTGATCAGGCCCCTGCCGGAGGCCGTGCGTTTGTCCTCTCCCGCGAGACTCACCATCGCATTGACGACGCCATGGGCCGGAGCGCCGCCGGCCAGTTCCACAACCCCAAGCCGCAGAAGGTTCCGCAGCGGTCCTTTCGGGCGCTTCCTGAGGAACGGCGCGAGGACCCGGTCCGCCTTGCCCAGTTCCCGGCACGCGGTCAGGGCGAGGCGCATGGACCGCGCGCGGTCCGGGGCCGACAGATGATCCAGCCGCGTATCCGACAGCGTCCGTCCCTCCTCTGTCACCCCGGTCAGGAGCCGCCAGGCCGCGCGACGGGGGGCCAGACCGGTCGGGTCATCTTTCGGAGCCATGGCGCGGTCCCTTGCTGAGGCGATGGCGCGGGGTATATCACCCGACACAGGCTCACAAGGACCAAGGCCCATGACCGACGACCCCGCAGACCTTCCGCCAGCAGCCATACGCGCTCTGGAAGAGGCCGCAGCGCGAAAGAAGGCCACAAAAGTGCTGGCCCTGCCCAAGGAACTGGGTGGCCGGGACGGACCCGAACCCATTCGCTTCGGCGATTGGGAAAACAAGGGCATCGCGACGGATTTCTGATAGGTGGCCAGAGCGCTCATTTTGCGCGACACCCCGGGAGGGGTCAAAGCGCCGGGCCTGTCACCCCAGAACCCGACACGTCTGAACGCTCAAATTTGAAATGAATTCGCGCAGAAAGCCGCAATTCTGCCAGCTTACTGGCTACATTTATCTAGAATTGTCCTCAATCCCGGCGAATTCGGCGTGCAGTTTCCTATCCGATGACAATCGGTGGGACATTCGGCGATGCCGACGACCTATACAGATCAATTCTGGATTCTGGATCCCTATGCGCCGCCCCCGGTCGGCTCCGCGCTGACGGTTCAGAACTATGATATCGTCGACTTCGACGACGATCTGGATTTTTCGGCCGCCGGCGGCGACACGCTGAACGGGATCGATATCACGGGTGTCTACAACGGCGATACGGTGACTGTGCAACTGGGGTCCGGATCGACCATCACGGTTACCGGCGTGACGTTCTACCTCGCCAATGGACAGCGAATGTTCACACCTTCGGATGGGACAGTGCTGGAGGACGCGACCTTTCTGAGCTCCACCTGGGTTTCACCGAATACACAAATGGACGTTGCCGATCTTGGCCCGCCCTGTTTCCTGCCCGGCACGCTCATCGATACTCCCGATGGTCTCCGGAAAATCGAAGAGATCAGGGAGGGGGATCTTGTCCTCACCCGGGACAACGGCGCCCAGCCCGTGCGTTGGGTGAGCCGCAGGCTCGCCAGGGGCAGCGGGGAGGCCGCGCCGGTGCGGATCATGGCTGGCGCGATGAGCAATACCCGCGACCTGATCGTGTCTCCGCAACACCGGATCCTGGTCGAAGGCTGGCGGGCAGAGCTGTTCTTCGGGGAAGACGAAGTGCTCGTGTCGGCCAAACACCTTGTCAACGGCGATACGATCCATCGCCTGCCGTCAAAGGAAGTGACTTACCTGCACCTGCTTCTTGATCGACATGAAGTGATCTTTGCGGAGGGCATCGCGACCGAGAGCTTCGATCCGGCCGGCGAGCTTGCACTTGAAGATCCTGACGTCAGGCAGCAGGTCTTCGCGCATCTTCCGTCCCTCGCGACACGGGGTATCGAGTTGCCCTGCACGGCGAGACCGGTGGCACGGGGTCACGAGGCCGGAGCATTGATCGTCTAGAGAGGGCAAGATGAAGGTTTTTGCCGCCGCCGGTGGTGCCTATGATGGTGATATGGGCACGAGCAAAAAGAAAAAGACAAAGAAGAAACCGAAGCGACCCCTTGGCGCACGCCTGCGCCGTTGGGTCTGGCGGTCTGTTCTGGGGGTAGCCGTGATCGTCCTGGCTTTTGTGGCGTTATTTGCCGTCATCAACCCGCCCGTGACGCCCTACATGCTTTCGGAGACGCGCCGCGAAGGGCCGCTCACCCGCGAGTGGGTGGCAATGGAAGATATTGCGCCGGTGATGGCCCGCTCCGCGGTGGCCGCGGAGGATGCGAACTTCTGCCAGCACTGGGGACTGGATATCAACGCGATCCGCGCAGCACTGGAAGCGGGCGGCGCGAGAGGCGCCTCAACGATTTCCCAGCAAACAGTGAAGAACGTGTATCTCTGGCACGGGCGAAGCTGGATGCGCAAAGCCCTGGAGGCGATCCTGACGCCGGCAGTCGAAGCGGTCTGGACCAAACGGCGAATCCTCGAAGTCTATCTCAATGTTGCCGAGTTCGACCGCGGTGTCTTTGGTGTTGAAGCCGCGGCCCGGCATTATTTCGGCGTTTCCGCAGCAGAGCTGACGGCAACCCAGGCCGCCCGATTGGCAGCGGTCCTGCCTGACCCCAAAGGGCGGTCGGCGGCTGACCCTTCGCCCTTTGTCCAGCGCCGCGCAGCCTCGATCCGCGACGGCGCAGCCACCATAGCAGAAGACGGCAGGGCGGCCTGTTTCGAATAGCTCAGTGCACCGGCCAGCGACCCGCAGCCGACCGTCCCGTGATGCCCTAGCGCGCAAAAGATCTTGGCGAAGGATGGGCGATCGAGTCCTGAGGCGGGCCTGCTGGCGCCCCTGACCGCCCGCAAGATGCGAGGCCCATACCATTGGCGACTTGAATGCACGGGCAGGTTGCGGCACCAAAGGAAC
>CAYMMT010000019.1:4418-28363 GCA_964391555.1 uncultured Rhodobacterales bacterium | reverse complement strand
CTTGACCGGGACGTTCTTGGTCAGGACGTCGGGGCGCGTGTCGCCGGTGGTGAAGGCTTCTGTTGCCGCACCGCCGAAATAGGGGAAGTCGACCCCGCAAACATCGTCATGATCTTCGTCGAGGATGAAGGACATCTTCAGTTGCGCGTCCTTGCCGGCGGCCTTCTCTTCGAGGTTCCATTCGCCTTTCTCGCCCCAGCGGTATCCGATCGCGCCATTGGGTGAGACGAGTGTGCCGGAGGTCTCGTCGAAGGCGACCGTCTTCCACTCCGGGTTATTCTTTTCGCGCAGCTTGCCCTTCAGGTCGTCGGCCCGCAGGAACCGGCCCGGTACCAGCTTGCCGTCTTTCTCGTCCAGGCGGACAAGCATGGGCATGTCCGAGTACCTGCGGCAATACTCCTCAAAGTACTCGGCCTGTCTGTCGAGGTGAAATTCGCGCAGAATGACATGGCCAAAGGCCATCGCCAGTGCCGCGTCCGTTCCCTGTTTCACGTTCAGCCAGACATCGGCGAATTTCGACGCCTCCGAATAGTCCGGGCAGATCACGGCCGACTTGGTGCCCTTGTAGCGTACCTCGGTGTAGAAATGGGCATCCGGCGTCCGGGTCTGCGGCACGTTGGAGCCCCAGAGCAGCAGGTAGCTGGAATTGTACCAGTCCGCGCTCTCCGGAACGTCGGTCTGTTCGCCCCACGTCATCGGCGAGGCCGGCGGCAGATCGCAGTACCAGTCGTAGAACGACATGCAGACACCACCCATCAGCGACAGGTACCGCGAACCGGCGGCATAGCTGACCATGGACATGGCCGGGATCGGGGAGAAGCCGAAGATGCGGTCGGGGCCGTAGGTCTTGGCAGTGTAGGCGTTGGCGGCGGCGACGATTTCGGTCGCTTCGTCCCATGTCGCGCGCACGAAGCCGCCGGAACCGCGTTTGGCGGTGTAGGAGGCGCGCAGGATCGGGTCGGACTGGATCGCCGTCCACGCTTCGATGGGCGTCTTGGTCTTGCGCATCTCGCGCCAGATCTTCATGAGCCGGCCGCGGATCAGCGGGTTCTTCACCCGGTTCGCGGAGTAGAGATACCAGCTGTAGGAGGCGCCCCGCGCGCAACCACGCGGTTCGTGGTTGGGCAGGTCGGGGCGGGTGCGCGGGTAATCCGTCTGCTGCGTTTCCCAGGTGACGATGCCGGATTTGACGTAGATCTTCCAGGAGCACGAGCCAGTGCAGTTGACCCCGTGGGTCGAGCGGACGACCTTGTCATGGCGCCAACGATTTCTGTAGGTGTCTTCCCAGCCCCGGTCTTCATTCGTGACCTGACCGTGGCCGTTTGCGAACGTCTCCAGCGTGTTCGACCGGAGGAAGTTCAATCTGTCGAGCAGGTGGCTCATGGATCGTTCTCCTATAGGCTGTCCCTGCGCCGGACCGATCCGGCGCAGATCTCTTGGTCAGTGGTTCAGCAAGGCACCGGGGCGTTCTTGCGGCTGTAGTAGACCCAGGTGATTACGGTGCAGACTGCGTAGAACACGAGGAATGCCCAGAGCGCGCCATGCGGGCTGCCGGTCATCGCGATCGAGGTGCCGTAGCTCTTCGGGATGAAGAAGGCGCCGTAGGCGGCGATGGCCGACGTGAAGGCGATGATCGCTGCCGATTCACGCTCGATGGTGCGTTGCATGTTGCTTGCTTCGAGGTTCGGCATCAAACGCGGGATTTCCTGTTTCATGATCGACGGGATCATCTGGAAGGTCGACGCATTGCCCACACCGGTCAGGAAGAAGAGCGCCATGAAACTGGCGAAGAAGCCCCAGAAGTTGCCGTCCGCCGCGTCAGGTGTCGACGGCAGGAACGTGATCACGCCGAAGACCGCGGCCATCATGCCCAGGAAGACCCAGAAGGTGACCTTGCCGCCGCCAAACTTGTCCGAAATCCAGCCTGTGGCCGAGCGGCTGAGCGCGCCGACAAGTGGCCCGAGGAAGGCGTATTTCAGCACGTCCACCTCGGGGAACTGCGTCTTCATCAGAAGCGGGAAGCCCGCCGCGTAGCCGATGAACGACCCGAAGGTGCCAACGTAGAGGATACACATGATCCAGTTGTGATAGCGCTTGAGGATCGACATCTGCTCGCCCACGCTGGCCTTGGCGTCCGCGATGTCATTCATGCCGAACCACGCCGCGATCGTTCCGACGATCAGGAACGGCACCCAGATGAAGCCCGCGTTCTGGATGAAGAGTTGACCGCCGTCGGTCAGCTGTTGCGGCTCGCCGCCGATGGCACCGAACACGCCCACGGTGATGACGACGGGCACCACGAATTGCATGACCGAGACGCCAAGGTTTCCAAGACCCGCATTCATCGCAAGCGCCTGGCCCTTCACCTTCTTCGGGTAGAAGTAGGCGATGTTGGCCATGGACGAGGCGAAGTTGCCACCGCCAAAGCCACACATCAGGGCGAGGATCAGGAAGGTAACGTAGCTTGTATCGGGGTTTTGAACCGCGAAGCCGATACCGAGCGCCGGCAGGAGCAGAGATGCCGTCGACACCGCCGTCCAGCGGCGGCCGCCGAAGACCGGGATCACGAAGCTGTAGAAGATCCGCAGGGTTGCGCCGGACAGGCCCGGCAATGCCGCCAGCCAGAAGCGCTCCCCGACCGAAAAGTCAAAGCCGATAGCCGGCATCTTCGCGACGACGACCGACCACACCATCCAGACCGAAAAGGCCATCAGCAGGTTGGGGATCGAGATCCAGAGGTTGCGGGTTGCGATGGCCTTGCCCTTTTCTGCCCAGAACTGGGGATCTTCGGGGCGCCAGTCCGTCAGAACGTAACGGCCGCTGCCATTCGAGGTGTTTGCAATCGCCATGGGTTGTCCTCCCGTAGTGGCGGTTTCGGGGGGCCGGCCGCGGCACCATGCCCGGCCGGCCAAGCATTCATCGTGCCGGTTGGTGTCCGCTGTTGGACCCCATCCGGGCCAGAGCGGCTTTCAGGTCATCGAGGTCCCTGAAGCTGGCCGTGACAGTCAGCCCGTTGCCCTTTTCAGCGAGCGCAACTTTCTCGGATCCTTCGAAGATCAGGGCGAGTTCGGCTTCGGCCTCTTTCTTGCGCACGGCTTCCGCCGCGATCGCCTGGTCGACAGAACTCAGCACGTATTCCTCTCCGAACCCGCCTTCCGGCTCCTTCAGCCAGAAGAAGCAGACGATCCACGAGATCAGCGCACCTGTGGCAATGATGAAGAAGAAGGTCTGCGTGTCGACGAAGGTAAAGATGAAGAGGTAGAACACCGCGCCGACGTTGCCGTAGGCCCCGGCCATGCCCGCGATCTGACCGGTAACCCGGCGCTTGATCGAGGGGATGATACCGAAGGTGGCACCCTCCGCCCCCTGCACGAAGAAGGAGCTGGCAACCGTAATCGCGATGGCGATGACAAGCGGCCACTCGCTGTTCAGGAGCCCCATCAGCCCGAAGCCGATTGCGATGCCCAGCATGTAGGCCAGCATCACGAAGCGGCGGTTGCCCATCCGGTCGGACACGAGACCGCCCATCGGCCGCGCCACGAGGTTGATGAAGGCGAACGAGGCCGCGATCAGTCCCGCCATGACCGCCGTCAGTCCCCAGGTTTCCTGAAAGAACATCGGCAGCATCGACACGACCGCCAGTTCCGCACCGAAGTTGGCGAAGTAGGTGGTGTTGAGGGCGGCGACAGAACTGAACGGATATCTGTCGTCTTCGGGCACGCCACGGCGAAGAATGGGCAGGTTGGTACGCAGCACCTGCCAGACCTGATAGACCACCAGCGTCACGATCGAGGCATAGCAGATCGCGGCAACGAAACCGTCGATATAGCCCATCTTCTGCACGCGATAGACCAGGATCGACAGGATCCCGATCAGCGGCACCGTGAAGATGACAAGTATCGCCAGATCCCTGTAGGTCGACACTTCAAGAGCAGACCCCTTGGCCTTCTTGTGAGTGTCCGGGTTCGGGCCATCGGTGATGGCGAACCAGTAGAACACACCATAGGCCGCCATGATGATGCCCGACATGGCAATGGCGTACCGCCAGCCGTCGTCGCCGCCGAAGATATTCAACGCGATCGTCGGGATGGTCAGGGCGGCGGCGGCAGACCCGAAATTCCCCCAACCGGCATAGAATCCCTCGGCGAAACCGATATCTCGCGGCTTGAACCACAAGGCGGTCATGTGGATGCCGACAACAAAGCCGGCGCCGACAGACGACATGATCAGGCGCGAGATGAAGAGTTGCATCTTGGTGTCGCCAAACGCGAAGAACAGCGTTGGCACGGCCATCACGACCATCAGGATCGAGAAGACCCGCCGAGGTCCGAATTTATCAAGCGCGAGACCAACAAGAATGCGCGCGGGGATCGTCAGCGCCACGTTTGCAATGGCAAAGAGTTTGATGTCGTCCCTTGTCAGCCAATCATTTGCCGCCAGCATCGAAGATGCCAGCGGTGCCATGTTGAACCAGACATAGAAGGTGATGAAAAACGCAATCCAGGTCAGATGAAGCGCGCGAATGGCGCGATCCTGAACCCGAAAAAGAGTCGAGATCTTCATGGGTACTGTCCCTCGGGATTATTCGGCCGCCTGCATCGAAGATGCGGGGACGTGGGTCGGTATGATGAGAATGGGGCATTTCGCGCGGCGCGCGAGAAACGCCGAAACGGAGCCAAAGGTCATGTGATCGAATTCCTCGACGATGGCGTCGAGTTTGCGGGTGATGAAACCCAGCGGACCACCATCGGCCTGATGCGAATGGCGCGCCATGACCAGCAGATCGGGCTGGCGCTCTTCCGTTGCCCGCAGGATCATCTTGCGGGCGTCGCCTTCGGCGAGCATGACCTTTGCGTCGTAGCCTGCGGCCATCAGTTCGGCAGCGGCGGCTTCGGCGCCGGCTTTCTGATCCTCGTACTGCTCCTTGAAGAGTTCGTCCGCGCCAGATGTGGCGCTGCCGATATCCTCCACGACCGTGACCAGCGTGACACTGGGTTTCAACGGTCCAAACATCTGCTGAATTGCGTCGAGCGCGATCCGCGCATTGCGCGAATGGTCATACGCAAGCATGATTTCCATGGGTCCCTCCGTTCTCGCACGCCCGGATCAGGGCGAATTGCGTGTTTGGAGCTTCATGGTCGTCGTGTGTCGCCTTGGACTTGATCTAGATCACAATATCCAAAAAAATATAACGAAACAAATGAGTTAATGAAATTTTTCGTCCGCTTGCGCCTGCAATATCAACCTTGCTAAAGGTGTGGATCAAGCGCATCATTGACATTTATCAAATGTCGCGGTGAAATTGATCAATCAGGAGTAAGCCTGTGTATCTTGGCCTGCCCGAGTCGGATTTTTCGGAAGTCCGCGAGCTTCATCTTTTTGCCGACATGACCGAGGAGAGTTTTCGCGGCCTGCTCCGTGGCGCCTATGTCCACAATTTCCCGCCCCAGATCGAACTGATCGAGGAAGGCGACCTCAGCGATTTCCTTCACATCGTTCTTTCGGGTTCGGTCGAACTGTTCTCGTCGTGGAATGGGCGCGAGACCAGCATGGCGACGGTGCATCCGGTTTCCACCTTTATTCTGGCCGCGACGATCAGAAACGCGCCATATCTGATGTCGGCCCGGACACTCGAAAAGAGCCGGATTGCCCTCGTCCCAAGTCAGGACGTCCGGGCGGTGTTCGAAACGGATGTCGTCTTTGCCCGAGCCATCGTGACCGAGCTTGCCCAGTGCTACCGCTCCGTGGTCAAGAACACGAAGGATCTCAAGCTGCGCACCTCGCTGGAACGGCTGGCGAATTATCTTCTGCGTCACCAAAGCCGCGCTGGCGGCGGGGCCGACTTCGATTTGCCGGTGGAAAAGCGCCGCCTCGCCTCCTTTCTGGGAATGACACCTGAAAACCTGAGCCGCGCGTTCAAGGGCCTGCAACCCTACGGGGTCAGGGTCAACGGCAACCGGATCACCATCGTCGATCAGAGCGAGCTGCAGCAATTAGCCAAGCCCGACCCGCTCATCGACGACTATTCGACGTGACGTCCGGAGCCGTACATGCATCGGCACATGAACACCGGTGGCGCAAGCGGATCGCCGCTGCTCAAGACCTGCTCCACAGGTCCATCAGCGCATTTGCCGGGTCGTCGGCGCCATGTGCGAAGATGGCGACTTCGAGAGGTTCCTGCCCATAGCGGTTGGCCAATGAAATGAGCGCGCCGCTTTCGATTTCGCGGTGAACCATGCTGAAGGGCAACCAGCCGACGCCAAGGCCCTTGAGGATCAACTCCCGCGTGCCACTCGAAAAGGCCGACGTGCAGACAACGTTCGCGCAGGACTCCGTCGTGCCAAAGGCCCTCGCGGCCTTCGTCAACATCTCCCCGAAGTAGCTGTTCTCGGGATAGACGATCGCCGGGGTGTCCCCCGGAACAGCGCCGTTGTCGCGCACCTGGAAGCGCAGACCCCCGCCAACCACCGGAACGAGATAGTCTCGCCCCCAGAGCCCGCGGCGCACATCGGCACCGAATTGCAGTCGTCCCACAGACTCGGCCTCGTAACAAAGCAGCATGCTGGCGTCCCCCCGAAGGAACATCGTCACACAGTCGTAGAGGTTTCCCGCGCGCGGCCGAAACCGGAATTTGGGAAACCTGGACCTGGCGCGCAGGGCCATCTCGGGGAAGGTCGCGCAGAACGGCGCGTGCTGGGCCGCGATCGAAAGCGTCGTCGTCGTGGACTCGAACTGGGCGATCTTTACCCGCAGTTCGCGCAGCCGCATCGTGAGGGCCCTGATCTCGTCCTCATTGGCAACCAGCGCCGGACCGATCTGGACGCGGTTCGACTGGCGATCCAGCACGTCGACGCCCAACCAATCCTCAAATCCGCGGATTCGGCGCGAGAAGGCAGGCTGGGTGATGTTTCGCCGTTCGGCAGCGCGGCTCAGGTTGCGCTCTTCCAAAAGGACCAGCACGTCGTCCAGCCATTGCAAATGCATGGTTTCCTCCACCAGCCAAACAATTTGTATGGCTGTTCAAACAAATATGCACTGTTTTTCGGAGTCTGCCCTGACAGTATCTTTGAAAAAAACGTGACAGGAGAAAGATCGTGTCGGTACCCCAGCCCACCCATGACCCGGACGCTCTGACAGACATCGACATGACCGTTAGCCGCTGCAAGGACCTCGCCTTGCGCCTCGCCAGATTTCCGCGTGTCACCCTTGGTCATCTGCCCACGCCGATCGAACCCATGGACCGGTTGAGCGAGATGCTTGGCGGACCGAGGTTCTGGGTGAAGCGCGATGATTGCACGGGGCTGTCCTCGGGCGGCAACAAGACACGCAAGCTTGAGTACCTGATGGCCGATGCGCAGGCGCTAGGGGCGGATACGATCATCACGCAGGGCGCGACGCAATCGAACCACGCCCGGCAGACGGCGGCGGCATCGGCCCGGCTGGGCATGAAATGCCATATCCTGCTCGAGGATCGAACCGGGTCGAATGACACGGACTATATTCTCAATGGCAATGTCCTGCTCGACCGGTTGCACGGCGCGACCGTGTCGAAACGGGCTGGCGGCGCGGACATGAACGCCGAGATGGAGACGCTGGCCAAGAGGCTGCGCGCCACTGGCAAGACCCCGTACATCATCCCCGGCGGCGGCTCGAACCCGGTCGGTGCCCTCGGCTACGTCAATTGCGCGCGCGAGCTGGTCGAACAGGTCGCGGGGCTCGGCCTTGAGATCGACGCGCTGGTTCATGCCACGGGCAGTTCGGGCACACAGGCAGGGCTGGTCGCGGGTCTCGCCGCGATCGAGAGCGACATTCACCTGCTCGGCATCGGTGTGCGCGCGCCCCAGGACCGGCAGGAAGCCATGGTTCATGACCTCGCCTGCCGCACCATGGCTCATTTGGAACTGGAAACCGATATCCCGCGCTCCAGCGTCAGGGCGAACTGCAATTATGTCGGGCCCGGCTATGGCCTTCCGACCGCGGGGATGGTTGCCGCTGTCAGATTGCTGGCCGAAACCGAGGGGCTGTTGTTCGACCCGGTCTATTCGGGCAAGGGCCTGGATGGGCTCATCGACCTGACCCGCAAGGGATATTTTGACGGAATGAGCAACGTCGTCTTCCTGCACACCGGGGGAAGCGCCGCGCTCTTCGGGTATCCGGAGGCGTTTGACCTCCCCGGCTACACCCCCTGAAACACAAACCCAAAAGCACCAAAAGGACCCAACAAGGAGACCACGAATGACACTGAAGTCCAAACTGCTCGCAACGCTCATCGCAAGCGCCATCAGCGCGCCCGCCTACGCCGAAGAAGTGAAGATCGGCGTTCCGACATGGACCGGCGCTCAGGCGATTGCCTATGTGCTGGGCGAGATCGTCACAACCCGTATCGGCGGCACCGTCGAATATGTCCCCGGCAACAACGCCACGATCTTTCAGGCGATGGATCAGGGCGAAGGCGACATCGACGTGCACCCGGACGTCTGGCTGCCCAACCAGGAAAGCTTCACCAAGGAATACGTGGACGGTGCCGGCACCGTCACGCTGTCGTCGAACCCCTATCAGGGCAATCAGGGGTTCTGCGTGTCGAAGGACTTTGCAGCAGAATACAACATCACCGACATCGCCGATCTTGGCCGACCTGACGTGGCTGCCGCGATGGACAGCGACGGAAACGGACTGGGCGAAATGTGGATCGGTGCGCCTGGCTGGGCCTCGGCAAATGTGAACGAGGTCAAGGTCCGCGACTACGGCCTGCTTGATTTCATCGAACCCATCCGGGCCGAAGAAGCGGTCAAGACTGCCCGAATCCGCGACAGTATCGCCAAGGGCGAAGGCTATGCCTTCTACTGCTATGAACCCCACGCGGTCTGGTACATGTTCGACGTGGTCATGCTGACCGAGCCGACCTTCGACCCCGAGAAATACGTCATGGTGCAGCCGTCGGATGATCCGAACTGGTACGAAAACTCCATGGTGGCCACCAAGGACGACCTCAAGCAGGTCCAGATCGCGTGGTCCAATTCCCTCGCCGATCGGTCGCCGGCCATCGCAGAGTTCTTTGCGAACTTCGCGCTGACCGCCGATGATGTCAGCGGCCTCGCGTTCGAAATCAGCGCAAATGGCCGGGATGCCGCCGAAGTTGCCGCCGAATGGGTTGCAGCCAACAGTGATCGCGTTGACGCAATGTTGGGTCTCTGATCCCCCTTCGCGGAACACTCTCAATACTTGCCGGTACGGGGTCACTTCGTGCCGGCAAACCGCTGACAGGGGTGAGCCATGGCAACATCTGATCAACCCGTGATCGAAATCGCCAATGTCTGGAAGATATTCGGGGCGCGCCCGCAGGATGCACTGAAGGCGATACGGGACCATGGCCTGACCAAGGCCGAGGTGCTTGCTCAGCACAATGCTGTTGTTGGCGTGGCCGATGTCAGTTTTTCCGTCAATCGCGGTGAAATCTTTTGCGTCATGGGCCTGTCCGGTAGCGGCAAGTCCACGCTGGTGCGCCATTTCAACCGCTTGCTGGAACCGACCTCGGGAAAGATCGAGATCGAGGGCACCGACGTCATGGCACTGGGCGCCAAAGACCTGCAAACCTTCCGCAACCGCAAGATCGGCATGGTCTTCCAGAATTTTGCGCTGATGCCCCATCGGTCGGTGCTGGACAACGTGGCGATGCCGCTCGAAATCCGCCAGGTCGCCAAGAACGAACGCATGCGGCAGGCGGCCGCGATCCTCGACATTGTCGAATTGGGCGCCTGGGGGGCGAAGTTCGCACACGAGCTGTCCGGCGGGATGCAACAGCGGGTTGGTCTTGCCCGTGCTCTCGCCGCGGACCCGGACGTGCTGTTGATGGACGAACCCTTTTCCGCGCTGGATCCGTTGATCCGTCGTCAGTTGCAGGACGAATTCATTCGTCTGTCGAAGATCCTGAAGAAGACGACGATCTTCATCACCCATGACCTTGATGAAGCCGTCCGGATCGGCGACCGCATTGCCATCATGCGGGACGGCAAGATGGTACAGGTCGGTACGGCGGAGGACATCGTCATGCATCCGGCCGATGACTATGTGGCGGATTTTGTCGCCGGCATTTCGCGACTGAAGGTCGTCCATGCCCATGCCGTCATGCAACCGGTTGACGCGCACCTCAGCGCGCATGGTCCGCTTCCGGCAGGCGCCCCGCGCGTTGGCGGGCAAGAAACGCTGAGCAAGTTGATCAATCTCGCCATTGATGACGACCACCCGATCATCGTGGAGATGGATGGCAAGGATGTCGGGGTGATCACCCGCGCCGACTTGCTGCGCACCGTGATCGAAGGCACCGAGGTTTCCTGATGACCGATACAGTCAATCCCCTGAACGACCCCAACAGCGACGCGGCCATCGCCTACACCCGGGAACGGCACGACACCATCCGCGCCTTCGTGGCATCAAACCCGGACTACTACATCCGAAACTTTGACACGATCGGTGCATCGGCGCGCTTCACCCCCACTTTCAACCTCATTGCCGGTCTCCTTGGGCCGATCTGGTTCGGAGCACGGGGCCTTTGGTCCTGGGCGCTGCCATTTCTGATCCTCGAGACAGTGGCTCTCGTCCAGATTGCCCGCGGCCTGTTCGGCGATCTGGCCGCCGATGCCATGGACCGGATTGCCTCCATCGAAGGCACGCTGGAGCTGCGCCGCCAACAACTGGCGGCCGCCATTGAAGAAGGCTCGGACCGTGTGGATGCCTTCCAGCGCGCGGTTGACGGGCTCGAGGCGAATATCGATGGGTTCCGCGAAGAGGCGGTCGCGCTGGCGGCTCAGGGCCCGAGCATCGCGTTGGTGGGCCTCGTGATCCTGCTCGTGGCAAAGGCGGCACAGGCCTCGGCGGCCAACTGGGCGCTCGAGGCGCGCTATTCGGAATGGCTGTCGGATCGAACGGTCAGGTCCGGCATGCCGATATCGCGGATCGTGTCGAGCACCGTGTTCATGGCGCTGATCATCAGTGTCGCTATGCTGCATTACAGTTTTCCGGGCCGGTTTGACCTGCTCAGCGACTTTCCCACCAACCCCGATTTTCGCCTCACCAGCATTGACTGGGTCGAGCGTTTCTTTGAATGGGCGGTGCTGAACGGCGACGCGCTGTTCGACGGCATCACCTTTGTGATCCGGGCCGTGCTCGACGCGCTCGAGATCGTCTTTGTCAGTACGCCGTGGATTGTCATCGCCTCTCTCATCATCCTGCTGACATGGCTGACCGCCGGCGTCCGCATGGCGATCTATTCCGGCGCATTCCTCAGCTACATGGGTCTGCTCGGCTTCTGGGAAAAAGCGATGACGACGCTTGCCCTGCTTGGAACGGCCGCCTGCCTGTCGATCCTCATCGGCATTCCCCTGGGCATGTTCGCAGCGCGCCGGCCGCGCTTTTACGCGTTCATCCAGCCGATCATGGACTTCATGCAGACCATGCCGGCCTTTGTCTTCATGATCCCGGTGATTGCCTTCTTCGGGACAGGAAAGCCCGCGGCGGTCGTCACAACGATGATCTTTGGCGGCACACCGGTGGTCCGTCTGACCGTGCTGGGCCTCAGGGGTGTGCCGGAAAGCGTGCGGGAGGCGGCAGTCTCGTTCGGCGCGAACAAATGGTATCTGTTGACCAAGGTCGATCTGCCGCTGGCCAGCCCCTCGATCCGGGCCGGGATCAATCAGACGATCATGCTGTCGCTGGCAATGGTGGTGGTTGCCTCGCTAATCGGGGCCAAGGGCCTGGGCGAGGACGTGCTGGAGGCGCTGCAATACGCAAACGTCGGGCAAGGCATTCTTGCCGGGTTCGCCATTCTCTTCTGCGCCATGATCCTTGATCGCATCGTGCAGGGCCAACGCAAGTGAACCCGCTGGTGCTTGTCCATGGTTTCATGGGCGGAAGCGCGCAATGGGACCGTCAGATCGCGGACCTGGGCCGCGCCTGCGACGTCGTTTCGGTCGACCTGCCCGGGTTCGGGGCCAATGCGGCCCTCTCTCCCGTCGATACGATCGAAGGTTTCGCTGAGTGGGTGATCGACGAACTGGAGCAGCAGGGCATCAGGCAGTTCGATCTGATGGGGCATTCGATGGGCGGAATGATCGTGCAGGAGATCGCCCATTTGGTCCCCGACAGGATCGCGACTCTGATCCTGTATGCAACCGGGTCGGTTGGTGTGCTGCCCGGTCGGTTCGAGACGATCAGTGAAAGCCGAGCCCGCGCCCGTCGCGATGGCCCTGTCACAACAGCGCGGCGCATTTCCGCGACATGGTTTCTCGATGGGGAGGCTGCTCCGGCCTATCCCGACTGCGCCGCAATCGCGGAACTGGCGGGTACCGACGCGATCGACGCGGGCCTGCGCGCGATGGAACGGTGGACCGGCAAAGACAGGCTGGACCGGATCGGTGCGCGAACGCTGGTGATCTGGGGCGACTGGGACCGGACGTACAAATGGGAGCAGATCGAGCTGCTCTGGCAGAGAATTCCGGCCGCTTCCCTTGCCGTTGTGCCCAACTGTGCCCACGCGGTCCACCTCGAGAAACCGGACCTGTTCAACCAGATCGTTTCGGATTTCCTGCACACAACCTGAGATGCGGGCAGACCGGCTTTGATCGACGCCCGAGCAAGGTCGAGATCCGCCCGCCGGTTTTGGGAATTGAACGACTGAGGATGACCGTTCAGCTCAACGGCGCGCTTATCGTCCATACGCCAAGCGCGTTGCGGGTGCCGAAAATGAGCAGAGCTTGCCAGCGTGGTCTTTTACCACAACTCAACATGTTACGTTCGGCCTCACGACCGCAAAGAGCCCAGAGCGGCTGCATTCCGCTGCTGGCAATTGCTGTTTCTGCGATCTTCTCAACTGAATCCGCGAGCCGCGCCGGGGCAAGATGAGTGGTCGCTCAGCGTCACTCCATGCCCACGATGGATGTCACTTCGGCTCTGGCGGATGTGGCAAGTTTTTGGACTTCCTCCGCGAGCGACTTGAATTCCTTTGCGATGAACCCGATCCCTTGACCAGAGTCGCCCAGCCGCGCCGCCTCAACCGAAGCGTTGATCGACACGAGGCGCACGTGTTTCCCAATGATCTCGAGCCGTTCCATCGTCGTCCTGATCGTCGTTCCCGCGTCCCGTGTTTGCAAGATCGCCCTTTGGCGCTCGTCGTCGATTGACGCCCAGATCTGGTCGCAGAAGTTGCCAACATCATCCATGAAGCCGTCACGTCGAAAGGCATAATGAGCGCGCAGGGCAGGACCGAGATCTTCTGAGCCGTCTTCAGCCGCGACCGCGACCCGCGACGAGAGCTCGGAGATGATCCGCAGCTTCTCGACAATCATGGGATTTTCGGCGACGAAGCTGCCGAGCCAGACGCACAAATCCTCGGGGATCTCCTCCCAAGGGTCTTTTCGGGTCTCGACGAGCAGTGCGACCCGCTTGATCCATCTGGCGGTATCAAGCAGGACCCGAAGATTTCCCTCATTATCGACA
The DNA here is from genome assembly GCA_964391555.1 of uncultured Rhodobacterales bacterium. GTDB lineage: Bacteria > Pseudomonadota > Alphaproteobacteria > Rhodobacterales > Rhodobacteraceae > JAMWZF01. Next base: position 14,872 of record CAYMMT010000019.1, on the reverse strand, counting down.
TCGATCCCGTTGGGATCAGGCCTGTGAACCAAGGTACCAAAAAGAGCAATTCGGACGGCCCGCGATCTTGTTTCAGCAATGAGATCAATGAGAAAGCGTCGCGTTGACGCGGCGTCCGAGCCGATCGAGACCATCAGTTTGTCTACCTTTGCAGATCCTGCCCGAAATAACTGAAGGTGATTAACAGGATGTTTCAGGATGACGCGAGTTCCATTGCGGACCGGGCAAGTCTCCTTGTGCAGCTCCCATCTGATCTGGCCCCGAGTGGTGGATTGGGCAAACGGAACGGCCGAGTTGGGTGGATTTCCTTCGCTCCCGGCCGGTTGCGTTGCCGGGAAACCTGGCATTGGCACACCGATGCGAAACGGCAGCTTGTTCGCGACGCGCAAATTCGAAGACTTCTTGAGGAGGTTCTAGAACCGCTCGACCCACGGCCGCACGGCCAACTCATTGGTCCAGGCGGAACGGTCCTGTTCGATGAGATGGCGGTAGCTGCGCGCAATGGCTTCGGGGCGCAACATCGAGCCGGGAGCATCGGACGGTTCCGTTCGGCCAGGGTTCCGGATGGCGCCGTCGATGTTGACCCATGCCACGTGGATGCCCTTCGGATGCAGTTCACGGGCCATGCTTTCAGCCAGTCCACGCTGGGCGAATTTGCCCATGGCAAACGGCGCGGACATCGGGAAGCCCTTTGTGCCTGCCGAGGCGCCCGTGAAGAGGATCGTACCGCGGACACCGCCTGGCGGGTCCGTTTCCAGCATCCGGCGGGTGGCGTGCTTGCCGGTCAGAAAGGCTCCAATCGCAGTGACTTCGACCGCGCGGCGCACATCGTCCAAGGCAAGTTCGCTCACGGGCCCGCGCACGCGAGCCGACGGATTATAGACCACCACGGCGGGCGGTTCGGGCAAATCATCGAAGAGTGCCGCCACGGCCGCCTCGTCCATGGCATCAAGCAGTACGGCCCGCGCCTCAAGTTCCTCGAACAGACTCTGCATTTTTTCGCCCGATCGTGCCGCAAGGACGAGGTCATGGTCGGTGCCCAACTCACGCGCAACAGCCGCAGACAATCCGTCGCCGACGCCAATGATGACGGCAAGTGGCTTCGTCATGCTTCAACTCCTTATCTGCTGATCCCTGACCCTGCTGGGGCCTTGTCACAAGCCTACATCGCCGAGCGGGCGTTGTGTATTGGTAGGTCCCTTGCCTTCCGAAGGCATGCCCTGAGTATCCGATGCTTGTCTATGCTTCATAATGCACTCATATCATGGAATATTTTGTTGTTCATGATACCTGATGGTGTCCCATGTCTGATGGTGCTTGCCGACAAAAAGCCGACAAATCGCCAAAGCATACAGAGACCTTCACAAGCAATCTGCCACCTGCGAAGTCCAGGACTGAGGAGCACTGGGACAGCGAGGTCAAGGCCTCGTGCTGTTCGTCGGGAAGAAGGCAAAGATCTGGTACGACCAGAAGGATGTTGGGGGTCAGACACGGCGAGTTCTGATCGGGCATGTCCCGGCGATATCGGCGCAAGCGGCCCGACAGACCTCTCTCAAGTTTGCGCTGATGTGGTGGCGCGCGTCTTGGAGGAGACGGTCGGGCGGCTGTTCAACCACACGCCGCTGGGGGCAGAAAGCGGGCTCGCCAGAGCCGTTGAGTGTGATGTCTCCGCCGCGGCACTCATGTCGACCCGAAGCCCATTCAACTCATTTGTCGTAGTCCCGGCACTCTCAACAAAGGCCGGCCAACAGATATTCACGGGACATGTCGGATAGGCAAATATGGTTGCTCGTCCGGACGACCGCAGCATCGATTTGTTGCAGGGCTTCGGCGTTCACCATCCGCGAGCTGTCGCCTGAGGCGACTTCGCTCGACCCAAGAGGATCAATAGCGGTTTGACGATCCACAGGGTGTGAACCAAAAATCTTCATATGCCATCAATATCTTGTTGGGTCTTATCCACAGACATCAAAATCTGTCGCGTCGTCGTTGCGCATTCCCGTTAAGCGTGTACCTAATGGTCACCAAAATGAGGCTTGAGTCGGGGGTAGTGTTGATGAGTTGCGGGTCCTTGAGCCTGTCGATTTGGGCATCGCTGAAAGGCAGGATGGCGCGGCTGCTGGCGCTGGTTTTTGCCCTCTTTCTCACGATGCTCATGCTGCCGTCGCAGGCGCTGGCCCAATCCGATCCCGTCGACTGGTTGGTTAGTATTTCGGACGGCGATTTCGACCTGCAGCCCGCCAACACGATCATCGAGTACGATGTTGTCGTGACCAACAACGGCACCGACCTGGCGCCACCGACCACCGTAACAATCGACCTGCCCGACCCGGCGACGACCCCCGCCGGCGTCCTGAGTTCCGTTCTCTTCGTTGGGGTCCAGCCTGGCCCAAATACTTCGTCCTGTGCGCCCACGCCGTCCTCTCCGACGCCGGGACCGACGACGATCATCTGCGAAATCGGGGCCCTTGGCGATGGCGAAACCGCAAGCTTTGTTGTGCTGGCGCAGGCCACGGAAGAGGACGTCTTCGACGTGACCGCCACGGTGGACGACCCCACGTCGGTCGACGCGGATCTCGGCAACAACACCCAGACCGACAACACCACGCCGGTTGCGGGGGCGGATATCGAGGTTGATCTGATCGTACCGACCTCTGCCGCCCGGGGTGAATTCCTCGATCTTGACGTTGTCGTCACCAACAACGGACCAAGCGACGCCGACATTTTCATCGTTGATTTCCCGATTCCGCCCGGCATGGACAATTTCGCCGTTCCGCCGGGTTGCACGCTGAGCGGCGGGACCTTTTCTTGCGAGGTCGAAAACCTTGCCGACGAGGACAGCAGGACGCTGACTTTCACCGGTCAAGTCGTCGTGACCAACGCTTCGACCATCGCGGCAACGGCAAGCGTGCGAGGCGCGGACCCCGCCGACGCGGTCGCCGCCAACAATACCGATGACGAGATCTTCACAGTGACCGGCGGCGTCGATCTGGCCGTTGACATCACCAGCGATGCGACGGGCACGCTGCTGACCGGTGATCCGGTGACATTTACGATCGAGGCCTCCTACACCGGGGGCGACCCCAGCGACATCGAGATCACCCACGTCGTTCCGGACAATTTTGACTTCGATACCGGCGACTTCACGTTGCCGCCGGGCTGGACCGTCAGTGTTGGCGGCACGGACGGGCGGACCCTGACGTTCGAACGGGCCGCCGGGGACGGACCGGGAGAGGATGTCCCCCTGGGTCAGATCGTGATGCCGATGACGACGGTTCAAGAGGGCAATCCATTCAGCGAAGTGGAAATCTCTGCCAGCGGGCCGGCCGAAAGCAATCCGGGCAACAATGTCGCCGGGATCGTCACGCCCATCGTCGATCCGGTGGTGGATTTGCGGGCCAACAAGTCCGGTCCGTTCCTTGACCTCGCCATCGTTGATGAGGACTACGATTACGCGATCAGCGCCACGAATGTGGGCAACGCGGATTTCGTGGGCACGGTGACGCTTCAGGACGTGATCCCCGCCGGGCTAACGCTGAATTCGGTGTCGGAGAACGGATGGGCCTGCGAAACCACGTCGAACCCCGACGGCAGCACGCTTCTGGACTGTGATCTGGATCTGACCAGCGGCGCCCTTGGCGCGGGCGCCACCACTCCGGTCATCACTTACAACGTCACCGTGGACCAACCGGGGTCCTTCCCAAACATCGTGACGGTCTCGGGCGCGGGCTCCCCTCTCATCGATGAAAACGCCAGCAACGACACAGCAACTGTCGATGTGACCGCCGAGGACCTGCCCGATGCAGCGGACGTCGGTCTGACGAAGTCGGTGGCACAGGCCACGCTGCCCGCGGGCGAAGTGCAGACCTACACTCTTGAAATCACGAATGCCGGCGCGGCCGCCGCCGAGACGGTGGAAATCCGTGACGACTTTCTCAGCCTGATCAACAGCGGGTCCGGGCCGGACGAGGGCTTCGTGTCGGTGTCGCTTTCGCCGGGGCCCAATGTGTCCGGTTCATTCACCTGCGCCGACAGTGCGCTGGGGTCAACGGCCCGCCGTCTGGTCTGTGAGATCGAGACGCTGGACATTTGCACCCCCGGAACGGACTGCCCGACAATCACGGTCGAGGTCCGCCACGGCGGAAATCCCGGCCCGATCGACAATGACGCCTCCGCCTATTCGCAAGACACCCCGGACCCGAACCTTGGCAATAACATCGACGGCACGACCTTCACCCAGGATGCCCGGGTCGACATCACGGTCGAAAAGACGGTGAACGCGCCCGAAGTCGCGGTAGGCCAGAACGTGACTTACACGGTCACCGCCAGAAACGTCGACAACGGGCTGAGTGAGGCCGAGGGCGTGGAACTGGTCGACACGCTGCCCGAGGACGTCCTGTTCATCTCGGTCTCGCCATCGGGGTCCTGTGCGGCCACCCTTGCCCCCGGCGACGAGGTGACCGCCGGAGATACCGTCACCTGCGATTTCGGCACGCTCGGCAACGGCCAGCAGCAGGCCGCGACGATCATCGTCCGTCCCCTTCTCTCGGCCCGGGTGCCCGGCACGCTGACCAACACCGCGGAGGTGACGACCACGACGATCGAAACCGACGTCGAGCCCAACAGCGACAGCGTCATCACCACGATCGCGGATCCGGCGACGGACCTTCTTGTCAACAAGTCCGACGGCGGGTTCGACCCGGTTCCTGTCGGCGAACTGGTGACATACACGATCACCGTGACCAACCGCGGACCGTCGGCCTCGGAAGATGTGGTGGTCACCGACACCCTGCCCGGCAGCGTCATCAGCTTTCAGTCTGCCCGGTTGGAGAATGGCGATCCCTGCACGTCCACCCCCGCGCCAGGAGACTTCGTGGGCGATGTGATCTGTGACCTGCCGTATTTGGAGGCCGGCGACAGTTTTTCCGTCGATGTCGTGGTCCGGGCTGAAGACAAGGGCAGCATTATCAACGAGGTCGTGATCGACAGCTTCGAGATCGCCAACGGGCTCGATACGCAATCCGGCAACAATAGCAACGAAGAAAACACCACCGTTCGCACCCGCGCCGACATCGAGGTCGTGAGCAAGGTCGCATCGCCGGGCACCGTCGCGCTGGAGGATGATTTCATCTACGAGATCACGGTCCGGGCGAACACCGGGATCGGCCTCGACGAGGCGGAGCTTGTGGTGATCGAGGATACGCTGCCGTCCGGCATGGTGCTGACCGGGACGCCGTCCACGCCCTATGCGCCGGGCACCTGCACAGGCGCTTTCGGCGGAACCTCTTTCCGCTGCGCGATCGGGGAGGTCGCCGCGGGCGACACATTCGTCATCACTCTGCCGGTGGAGGTGCTGTCTTCCACCGCCGATCCGCAGGATTTCTCCAACACCGCCGTCGCCTCCACGGCATCTTTCGAAGACGACGAGGACAACAACGAGGCCAGCGGCATCGTGAGCGTGGTGTCGTCGGAGATCTCGGGAACGGTGTACCGGGATTACGACAAAGACGTGTCGCAGAACCTGGCCGAGGATACCGGCGTGTCCGGCATCACCATGACATTGACCGGCACCACCGACGATGGCCGCGACATCGGTACGCTCACCGCGGTCACGAATTCGAACGGCGACTACATCTTTCCGAACCTGCCCTCGGGCACCTATTCGGTCAGTCGCGGCAGCGCGTCGGACCCCTACCTGCTGACCGGGGTCTCCGACATCGGCGACAATGGTGCCAGCAGCAACACCCCGACCACCATCGTGGACATCCCGCTGGGCGACGATGACACCGGCCCCAACAACGATTTCACCCTGAACCCGCAGCCCCGGATCGGCCTGGCCAAGCAGGTCTCCGGGCCGGTTGTCGTCAACGCCGACGGGTCCTTCAATGTGACCTTCCAGATCGTTGTGGAGAACTTCAGTGGCGAGGGCCTGACCGGGGTCGAGGTGACGGATGTTCTGGCCGGGTCGGTGCCGCTGTTCGGGACACTGGCCACGGTAGGCACCCCAGCGATGGACCCCCTCAGCGCGGGAAGCTACGTCATGCTTTCTGCGCCCGGCGGGACCTGTGGCGGCCTTGTGCCCGGGTTCAACGGCGACAGCGAACAGCGCCTTGCCACCGGGTTCTCGATGGCGGCGACCAGCACCTGCACCATCACCGTCAGCCTGCGGGCGCAGACCCCGGTGCCGCTGCCGCCGGTGCGTGCCTCGGGCGGACGGTTCGAAAACCAGGCCTCGGCGACCGGCACAGGGGCTCTCTCGGGCGACCCGGTCGCCGATACCTCCGACAATGGCACCAACCCGGACCCAAACAACAACGGACGCGCCACGGATGCGAACGAGTCGGACCCGACGCCAGTCGCGCCGAACTGGAACCCCGACATCACCCTGACCAAGTCCTTCGACACCGGAACCTTTTCCACCCCGCCCCAGCCGAACGACCTGATCACCTACGAGTTCGAGATCGAGAACACGGGCAACCTGACGCTCACCAGCATCGAGTTGTCCGATCCGCTGCCGAACATCGTTCTGGACGCCACCACAATCGCCACGCTGGCCCCGGGCGAAAGCCAGACGCTGACCGGCAGCTACCAAATCACCCAGCCTGATATCGACGCGGGCGAACGGCCCAACACCGCCAGCGTCACCGCCGACGACGTCTTTGGGGATGAGGTCGGAGACAGCTCCCCCGTCACAACGCCCATCGCGCAGGACATCTCCATCGCGGTCACCAAGGCGGTGGATGTGAACGGCATTCAGGATCCGACGCAGCTTGGCGATCCGATCAGCTATGTCTTCGCGGTGCGCAACACCGGTAACGTGACACTGACCAACGTAACGCTTGACGAAGCGCTGCCCGGTGCGGTGGTCAGCGGCGGGCCAGTCCTGACGCTTGCGCCGGGGGTGACCGACAGCACGACCTTCAGCGCGGACTACGCGGTCATCCAGGATGATATCGACGCAGGCGAGGTTGAAAACCAGGCCACTGTCACGGCCCAGGACCCCGACGACAACGACGTGACCGACCTCTCGGGCGACACCTTCGCCGACGACAACCCGGTCACCGTACCGACCTACCGCGACCCCGGCATCGCGCTGGTCAAGACTGCCGATAGCTCGGCCTTGTCCGATCCGCCGCTCGAGGGCGAGGAGGTGACCTACACTTTCGCCGTGACCAACACCGGCAACACGACGCTGAGCAACGTCGACATCACCGACCCGCTGCCGGGGATCTCGCTCTCCGGCGGACCGATCCCGAGCCTCGGGCCGGGTGTTACCGACACCGGGACCTTCTCGGCCACCTATGCGTTGACGCAGCCCGACATCGACGCCGGTCTGGTCAGCAACCAGGCCACGGTGACAGCGGACGTGCCCGGCGGCGGCACCGTGGACGACCCCTCTGGCGATACGATTGACGATGATCTGCCGACGGAAGTCCCGCTCGACCAGGACCCGTCGATCGCGCTGATCAAGTTTGGGGATGTCTCCGCGCTGTCCGACCCGCCGGAAGATGGTGATACGGTTACCTTCCGCTTCCAGGTGCGCAACACCGGCAACGTGACGCTCACCGGCATCACCATCGAGGACACGCTGCCGGGCATCGTGCCCCTGGGCGGCCCGCTGGCGTCGCTCGCCCCTGGCGACACGGACACCGATACCTTCACCGCGACCTATGAGTTGAGCCAGGACGACGTCAACAACGAGCAGATCGAGAACACCGCGACCGTGACGGGCAATGCGCCGGATGAGAGCGAGGTCACGGACGTCTCCAGCACGGATTTCGACACCGACGGCCCCACCACCGTCCCGCTGACCGCCGAGCCGGACATCGCCCTGATCAAGACCGCCGACACCAGCGCCCTGTCTTCACCGCCTGCTTTCGGCGATATCATCACCTACAATTTCACGGTCACGAATACGGGCAACGTGACGCTCAGCGATGTCACCGTGGCCGACGCGCTCGACGGTCTGGTGCTGGTCGGCGACCCGATCCCAACCCTGCTTCCGGGTGCCATCGACGCCACGACCTTTACCGCGACCTATGCGCTGTCCCAGGACGACGTCGACGCCGGGGAGGTCACGAACCTCGCCACCGCGACCGGAACGCCGCCGTCGGGCGACGACGTGACCGATGACAGCGGCAGCACCAATTCCGAGGACGCGCCCACCGTCGTGCCCCTGTCCCGGGAACCCGCGATCACGCTGGTCAAGACCGCGACCACCAGCGCGCTGCAATCCCCGCCGCAGGTGGGGGACGTGATTTCCTATGCCTTCCGGATCGAGAATACCGGCAACGTCACTCTGACAAATGTCGACCTGACCGATAGCCTGCCCGGCATCGTCATCGACGGCGACCCTATCCCCGGACTTATGCCGCAGGCTGTGGACGACACGACATTCACTGCGACCTACGCGCTGACTCTCGATGACCTGACCGCAGGCGAGGTCCAGAACAGCGCCCGTGCGACAGGCAACCCACCCACCGGCCCACCGGTCGAGGATACCTCCGGCACCACCACGGGGGACGACGACCCCACCCTGGTGCCGATTGCACAGGAACCGGGCATCTCTCTGGTCAAGACCAGTGACGACAGCAACCTTCTCGACGGGGCCGAGGTCGGCGAGATCATCACCTACACCTTCGAGATCACGAACACCGGCAACGTCCCGCTCTTTGACGTGACCCTGACCGATGATCTGGACGGGCTCGTGCTGACCGGGTCCCCCATCCCGGTGATGAACCCAGCTGCCGCCGGGGACGGCACGGACGTCGATACCACCACCTACAGCGCCACCTATGCCGTGACCGCCGACGACATCGCCAATGTCGAGGTGATCAACACCGCCACTGTGACTGGCGGCTACGGCACCGACGAGGAAACGGTTTCCGACGAAGACACCGTGATGACCGTCGCCGGCACCATCGAGGCCATCCCCGAGGTCTTCCCCCCCTTCACCATCAACGGCGGCGACACCACCTCGATCCTCGATAGCGACCTGCTGAACGGGGAGCCCGCGACGCTCGACACCGTGACGATCACCGTTCTGGACGAGGATCCGGGCGTCACGCTCAACCCGACCACGGGGATCATCACCCTGGCGCCCGACCAGCCCGCCGGGATCTACGAGGTCGAGTACGAGATCTGTAGCCAGCTTTTTACCGAACTCTGCGACACGACGGTCGAGACGGTCGTGCAGGCCCCGCTGCCGGGGATCGAGGCAACCAAGACGCAGGAACTCGTTGATAACGGCGATGGCCGCGACGATGTCGGAGACACGGTGATCTACACCATCACGGTCGAGAATACCGGCAACACCGTGCTGACCGGCGTCACGGTCGAGGACACTCTGACCGACCTTCAAGGCGGGTCCCAGGACCTGACCGTCGGGCCGGAATTCGTGTCGGCAAGCGACGGCTCGGCAAACGGCACACTGCAGATCGGAGAGACCGCGACCTACACCGCCAGTTTCGAGATCACGCTCGAAGTGGTGAATGCCCGAGGTCTGGAGAACACCGTCACCGCCACCGGCACCCCGGTGATCCCCGACGGCGTACCGGGCGATCCCGATCCGGTCAGCGATGTGTCCGACGACGGCAATGATGCCGACGGCAACATGATTGATGACCCGACGGTTCTGAACCTCCAGCCCTCGACGACAACCGCCGGCCTGACGATCGCCAAGACCACGCCAAGGGTGATCGTCGAGCGGGGAAGCATCGTTCCCTATTCGATCACCGTGACCAACGAAAACGCCTTTGTCGTCGGGCCTGCCGACCTCATAGACCGCCTGCCTGCCGGGTTCCTTTACGTCGAAGGCAGCGCCAGCATCACCGGGTCGACGGCCACGATTACTGTCGATGGCAGCCGCGTGACCTTTGCCGATGTGACGGTTCCGGCCCGAGGCGAAGTCACAGCCACGCTGTCGGCGCGCATTCTCAACGGCGTTCGGTCCGGGGAGCATCGCAACAGTGCGCGGCTTTTTGATCCGGCCACGGGCGAGGCGCTGACCCCAACGGCGGCGGCGGTTGTACGGATCCTGCCCGAAGCGGTCTTTGACTGCGGTGATGTGATCGGCAAGGTCTTCAACGACCACAATGGCAACGGCTATCAGGACAGCTACGGGCCGGGCAACAACCCGGAAATCACCGATCAGACCTATTACGGCGACAAGGTGGATGGCGGAAAACCGGTGGTCGCGCCACTTGCCGAGGATCGCACCGAAGGGGGCCTGCCGGGCGTACGGCTTGCCACCGTCGACGGGACGGTGATCATCACCGATGAAGACGGCCTTTTCAGCGTACCCTGCGCGATGCTGCCCGCTGACCGTGGGTCGAACTTCATCCTCAAGCTCGACGAACGGACGCTGCCCACCGGCTTCACCATGACCACGGAAAACCCGCGGGTGATGCGGCTGACACCGGGGATGCTGACCGAGATGAACTTCGGCGCCCGCC
>CAYMMT010000019.1:0-4318 GCA_964391555.1 uncultured Rhodobacterales bacterium | reverse complement strand
CCGCCGAGGTCGCGGCGGGACGCGGGGCGATGAGGCTGATCGAGGCAGAGATCAACCGCCAATGGCGGGGCATTGGCCGGGGACGGTTGTCCATCGGTCAATCGATCCAGCGAGGCGGGGAGTGAATGGAATGACGGGTTCGATGGGCAAGTCCATGGGCGGCAAACCACCTGTCCGGCGCCTTTGGCTGCTTGGCACAACGGCGCTGATTGCCATGTCAGGCGTCGACCCGGCTCTTGCGCAATCAAGCTTCGAAGACACCGGCTTTTCGATCACGCTGGGGGACGAGGTGATCGCAGGTGCCCCGCCGCCGCGCTCGACCAATGCGCAGCGCGTCGATCGGCAGTTGCAGAGGGCTGACGTGGTCGTCCAGTTCGAGGGCCTGACCCAAACCCGGCGCTTGAACGTCGCGACCGACGACCTCCGCACTGTCTATCCCGCCGGGGCGCCTGTCATGTTCCGCACGTCAAGCAATTACCCGCAGTTCACGGCCCGCTCCGAGATTCGGATCGTGGACCGCAGCCGTCCGGGCGGTGCGCTCGTGGCGGTGGTTCCGACCACGCCGAATGGAACCGCAGGGTGGGAGATGCCGGCAGATGGGCCGTCAGAATTAGCGTATACGGTGCGCGTCTACGATGCCCGAGGCCGCTATGACGAAACCGCGCCGCTGCCGCTGAATCGCAGCGACCGGGATAGGGGGCCGGAGGCCCTTTCGGGGTCCGTGATCGCAGCGGGTGAGGCGGAGAGCCGGATCGCCCGGCGCGGTATCCCGATCCGCGGCGGCTCTGTCATCGTGTCGGGCTCGGACGCCCCGCCGCGCGGCACCGTCACCGTGATGGGAGACCCGGTGCCCGTCGATGCCGGGGGCCGGTTTGTCGTCAGTCGCATCCTGCCTCCGGGTGACCAGATCGTCACCGTGAATGTGGGCGGACGGTCGCTGCGGCGGGACGTCAGCATCCCGGAAAGCGACTGGTTCTATGTCGGCCTCATCGACATCACCGCCGGGATCACCCGAGGCGGCATCGACAACGAAGAGGACGACTACGTCAACGGGCGGCTGGCCTATTACGTGAGCGGTCAGACCGCCTCGGGCTGGCACATCACCTCCTCGGCGGACACGCAAGACGGACCGCTGCGCGACGCCTTCTCCCGGCTGAACGACAAGGACCCGCGCCGCGTGCTCGACCGTCTGCGCGCGGATGGCGACGACCTCTACCCGACCTACGGCGACGACAGCACTGCCTTCGACGACACGCCTACGTCGGGCAACGTCTATGTCCGGGTCGAGAATGACACGACCCGACTCCTCTGGGGCGATTTCGACGCCGGGATCGCCGGGCCGGGACTCCTCAACAGTACCCGCGACCTCTACGGCCTCCAGATCGGCTACCGCTCCCCCGGCGTGACGGCAGAGGGAGAACCCCGCATCGCCGCCACGGCCTATGCCGCCCAACCCGAAACGCGCCCGCAGCGCGATATCCTGCGCGGCACCGGCGGTTCGGTCTATTTCCTCAGCCGGCAAGACATCACCGGCGGCTCGACCTCCGTCACCGTGCAGGCCATCGACGCCGACACTGGGGTTGTTGTCGACACCCGGGTGCTGGTCGAGGGCACGGACTACACTGTCGATCACCTGCAAGGTGTGTTGACCCTGGCGTCTCCGCTCGCTTCAGGTGGGTCCGATGGTGGGTTGATCGGCACCGGCGGCTCGGATTTGGAATACAACCTTGTCGCGCAGTACGAATTCACGCCCACCGACAGCAGCCTCGACGACAACGCCGTCGGTGGCCGCGTCGAAGCGTGGGTGACGGAGGACCTGCGCCTTGGCCTGACCGCGATGCGCGAGGAAACCGGCGCCGGCACCCAGGACATGTTGGGCGCAGACATGCGTTACACCTTCGGCAGCCAGAGCTTTGCCCAGATCGAGGTCGCCCGCACCGACGGGCCGGGCTTCAGCCGTGCCCTGTCCACAGACGGCGGCCTCACGATCACGTCCACCGGCGGCGTGGTCGCTGACGAGGCGCTGGCGGTGCGCGCGAACATCCTGCTCGACTTCGGGGACCTCGGCCTTGGCCGGGACGGGTCCCTTGCACTGGTCTATGACCGCAAGGATGCGGGCTTCTCGACCCTGACCGAGGATATCACCGAGGACCAGGAACTCATCGGCCTCGCGGCAGAGGTGGCACTCACGGATCGCGCCGACGTCGGCCTGTCGGCAGAAAGGTTCACCCGCGCAGGCGGCGAGACGCGGACCGAGTCGGAGATCACTCTGGCCTACGACCTCACCGGTAGCCTGACCCTGACCGGTGGCCTCGCGTTCATCGACAAGACCACACCCGGCGATCCGGACGAGACCGGCAAGCGCCTCGATGCCGCGCTGAAGCTGTCCTATGATCTCGGCAACGATGCCGCAATCTGGGGCTTCGTCCAGGGCACGATCAACAACGACGGCGGCCTGTCGGACAACAATCGTGTCGGCATCGGCGCGGCGGGCCAACTGACGGACCGGCTCACGGCGACGGGCGAGGTTTCGGACGGTGACGGCGGTCTGGCGGCGGAGGCCCGGCTGACCTACCGGCCCAGCGCCAACAACGAGGTCTATTTGGGCTATTCGCTTGACCCCAGCCGGAGCGGGCCGGAGGTGAGCGGCGATGACAGGGGCCGGTTGGTTTTTGGGGGCACCTACCGGCACAACGAACTGTTCAGCACCTTTACCGAAACCGTGTTCGACCAGCCGGGCAATCAGCAATCCCTGACCCAGGCCTACGGCGTCGCCTACACGCCCGATCCGGCCTGGGTGCTCAGCGGCTCCATCGAACGCGGGACCGTGCGCGATAGCGCCGATGGTGATTTCGACCGTCTGGCCGTGTCCATTGGCGCGGTCCATGCGCCCAACGAGGACCGCAACATGCGGGTCCGGCTTGAATACCGAAGCGAAGATGGCGACGGCACCGACCGCGACCGGGAAACCTGGGGGCTGTCAGCCGCCTACACGACCCAGACCGCAGAGGACTGGCGCCTGATCGCCGATGTCGAAGCGCTCTATTCCGACAGCGCCGAGGGCGATTTCCGCGACGGCGAATATGTCCGAGCCTCGCTTGGCTATGCCTACCGCCCGGTGGACAACGAACGTTTCAACATGCTCTTGCGCTACACCCACCTGCGGGACCTGCCGGGCGAGGACCAGGTCGACGCCAATGGCGACGACGAGGGTCCGTTCCAGCGCAGCAACGTGCTGTCGGTCGCGATGAACTACGATCTGACGCAAGAGATCACGTTGGGCGGCAAGCTGGGCCACCGGATGTCCGAAGTGGCGGAGCGGGGCACGAATGATTTCGTCTCGAACTCCGCGACGCTTCTGGCGCTCCGCATGGACGTTCACATGGTCGAGGCCTGGGACATCCTGGCCGAAGGCCGCGTCCTCTGGACCGAGGAAACCGGCACCCGGGAAACCGGCGCGCTGCTGGGGGTCTATCGCCACATCGGACCCAATACGAAAGTCGGCATCGGCTATGAATGGGGCGACGTGTCCGACGACGAAACAGACATCGACTACGACTCCCAGGGCCTGTTCCTCAACATCGTCGGGAAATTCTAGGGCATGACCGGCCTTTGGTCCATCTGGGCGATGGTTTCCGGGGCCGGTGGGCGGTGGCCGAGAGCACTGTGTGGTCGCTTCGTGTCTTAGTGTTTCCTCCATTCTTCGATCAGGATTTGCGCCTCTTGCAGGCTGCAGAAGATTTCGCCGTTCAAGAACTCATCGCGGAAGCGGGCGTTGAAGCTTTCACGGTATCCTTGTTCCTAGAGTGATCCTGGCTCGATTCCGGCGGTCTTTTCACCGACCGCTTTGATCCAGATGCCGAGAACGAGGAACCCGTGCCCGACGGTGTTTCGGGAGCAGATGGTGGCGCTGGTGCGAACCGGGCGCAGTGTTGAAAGCCTAGCGCGGGAGCATGAGCCCTGCGCCGCCAGCTTCGATGTCGACTGTGCATTGCTCAACCAAGTGTCTTGCGTGGAGTTCTTGCTTTCACTCATCTTTTGGTTCGGCTTGCCTGCCTTTCTGCCTGCGCGGTCACAACGCCTAAGGCACTCGATCGGTAAGCAATACCCGTTGCTTCACTGCGACCTGGTTGTCGTGACTTGTGGGCAGACACTTCCACGTTCCCGCTTGACCCTCAAAACCCGATGAAATATCCCCCGGCAAGCTGAGCGGGCGTTGTGTAGTGGTAAGACCTTAGCCTTCCAAGCTAATGACGCGGGTTCGATTCCCGCCGCCCGCTCCAGGATTTCTTGTCCGACAATTCGCCGACAGAAATCG
>CAYMMT010000018.1:0-28817 GCA_964391555.1 uncultured Rhodobacterales bacterium | reverse complement strand
ACTCGCAATGATTTGCGGCGCCGTCACCGAAACATGGCTGGAGGGTCGTCGCCCGTGACACTCACCTCGGCCGAAGTCTGGACGATTATCGCGCTTCTCGCGGTTGGTACCTACGCGATTCGCTTTTCCTTCCTTGGCCTCATAGGTGACCGCCCCCTACCACCGTTTATCCTTCGGCTTCTGCGATATACGCCCGTTGCCGTGATCCCGGGCATGGTTGCGCCGTTGGTGATATGGCCAAATGCGACCGAAGGCGCATTCGATCTTCCCCGCCTCGTCGCGGCCCTGGCGACGGCCGTCCTGGGGTACTGGACACGCAACCTGTTTGTCGCGATCGGTGCAGGTGCGGCGACGCTCTACTTCGGCTTGCTGCTGCAAGGCGTTCTCTGAGCCTCTGCTGATAGGACTTCCGGTCGATCCCGTGACCTGCGGTGCGGAGCCGGGGCAAAGCCTCCGCCCCCAAGCTACCGCCGGATTGTCCCTTGAGAAACGAGCCGATCATAGGCCGCCTGCGCAACTTCCTTGTCGGGGCTGTCATTTTCCCGGTAGGTGGAGGTCTCGACTCCGGGAAGTGCCCCGAACTGGCGGGCGAGCGTGTCCGGAAAGAAGCTCGTGCGCACGGTCTCGAAACCGGGCAGTTTTGCGATCGCCCGTGAGGTATGGTTCGTGCAGAATGCCTTCGGGACCGCACCGTTCTGCTCCACCAGTTGCTTTGCCTGCTCGGCCACTTCATCAGGCACGATCTTCTTCTGGATCAGCAGGTAGTAGGTCGCCCGAGCGTGATAGGAGATATAGAATTCCGCCACTTGCGGGTTTATCCCGTAGTGCACGTCGTTTCGCTCCGGGATCGACTCATGGCCAAACGTGCCCGCGGCATCGAAAATGACCCGCTGACTTGCGTTGATCATCAGACCCGTGTGAGCGCCGTTGTCCGTGTCAACGTTCTTCATGGTGAAGAGCGTCATATAGGCAGGTCCGGGATCGCGGTAGGCGACACTCTGAATGAATTCCGATGAGTCCCACTTCGGCGTCGCTCCGCAGGCAGCAAGCGCAAGCGGAGCCCCGATCAAAAAGCTGCGGCGATTCATCATTTCTAGGCGGCAATCAGGGCCAGAAAGATCAGGAAGACCAGAATGCCAATGGTCATTCGAACGACCACCGTCATGAATCCGTCGAAGGTCTTTTCCTGTGCTCGGATATCCATATCGCCGTGTTTGTGGTCAGCCATCTGGGTCGTTCCCTGTTGTCACCTGCCGTTTCGAGAATGTCTGTTAGCCGATCACGTGGGAACTGTCACGTGGGTCCGGCAGGGTCAGCCTGTCGCATCGCCGGTTTCGTCGCTCAGGCCGCGCGCCAGCTTGAACCCGATCCGGCGCGGAGCCGCCCCGGTTTGCGGTTTTGGCAGGGCGCGAAGCATGACGGTCAGTTGCGTAACGTGCTGGATGAGCTGCGTCCGGGCGCCGGAAGGATCAGTTCCGTAAAACGTGACGAGGTCCGGGTCGAAATAACCGAGACCCTCGATCCGCATGACCCCGGCGTCGCCGCCGACAATCCCCATCGCGACCTCGTGTTGGTTGTCGAGCTTGTCCTCGAAGTTCTGAATGTAGAGGATCAGCCTTTCGTAAGCCCAGCGTGCCGGACTCTTCCGATCCGGTCGATCAGCAATGCTCTCGGGTATCTCTGTCGTAGTTTCGGCTGGGTCCGTATGGATCTCGCGAAGCTGGGCATGAATTTCTGCCTCCCCCGCTTCCGCGGCAGTTGCGATCTCCGGTGTTCGAGTAGTGGTCATGAGGCGAGGCCCCCTTTCGTCAAAGCGGCAGTGCCGTTGTGGCCTTGATTTCTTCCATGACAAAGCTGGCAGAGATGTCCGAAACTGGCACCTTGTCGATCAGGCGCTTGTAGAACGCGTCATAGGCAGCGACATCTGCGACGCGGACCGTCAGCAGGTAGTCGAGGTCCCCCGCAAGGCGCGCGGCGCCGGTCACTTCGGGCAAGGACTTGAGTGTGGATTGAAACCGGTCGAGCCAGTCGGTGTCGTGCCGGTGCGTGCGTATCAGCACCATGACCGTGAGCGGACAGCCGACCATGGCCGGATCGAGCAGGGCGACACGCCCGCGGATCACGCCGTTGTCCTCCATCCTCTTGATCCGTCGCCAACAGGCGTTGCGGGACAGGTGGACGGCATCGGAAATGGCATCAACCGACATTGTGGCGTCGCGCTGGAGCGTCGACAGAATTGCGCGGTCTAAATTGTCCAATACTGGCGCCATAAATGGGACAGTATCTCAAAGATTAGTGCCTAACCAGTAACAAATGGGACAAAATGAATTCTGAGTTCGCATAGATTCACCTCGAAGATAGTCGAGGAGATAACGATGTCCGATCAGACGGTCCCCAGCCGGTTTCGCCCTGTCCATGACCTGTTTCTGGCGCATCCCGCCTCGGTCGACGAAAGCTATTTTGGCCACATGCGTGTCGCCTTCGGATTCTTTCTCTGGCTGTCTGTTGCCGCGATGGCCGCTCTTGTCCACGCGATCTTTCCGGCAATGTGCGAGCGCACGGCCAGCGGGATCATCAAGCGGTTGCACGCCCGGATGTCACACAGGGTTCCGGGTGGTGCCTCGACAGACTAGGCGACCTCAGACCGCTTGAAAGCGCCAGACGCCGTCCTCGATCTCCCGGGTCGCTTCGCCCAGATGCCACAGATGCAGGCAATGGGCCAACGCCTCGACAAGGGCCAATCCGTATTCACCCGGGCCGATGTCGCGGCGGAAAATCGGCTGAAAGCATTGGCCTGCGCTCCGCGGTTCGCTCAGATGCGCCCGCAGACGGTTCAAGGCCCCATGGTGGTTGTCGCTCAGTTGCCGCATCCGGGCCGGGAGACCGGTGAAAGGCAGTTTGTGGCCCGGTAGGACAAGCTGTGTGTCGGTAGCATGAGACGCCAGTCGCGCACAGGCCTCGAGCCAATCAGACAATGGATCGGCCTCGGGTTCGGTCGGGTATACGCCGATATTCGGGCTGATCGTCGGCAACAGTTGGTCGCCTCCGATGACGATGTCATCTCGCCATAGGGTCGCGTGTTCGGGTGCGTGGCCTGCACCCATCCGAACAGACCAGTCACGCTGACCGACCGTCACGGTCTGACCTTCGCAAATCCGGGTGAACCCCAATGGCAGAGGCGCGACGCAATCGGCAAAGTTGAACGGACGTTCCGATTTCCGGGTGTCAAACACCTCCGGGTCCATCCCGGCCGCGCGGTAAAAGGCACGACTCTCTTCCGGCCACACTTCCTGCACGTCCAATGTCAACATTCGGGCGAGGAGCCACGGCGTGCGAGGCATCAGGAGTTCCGCCCCGCGCTCGATGAACCAGCCAGCCAGTCCAACGTGGTCCGGATGGTGGTGCGTAACCAGAACCCGACCGACAGGTTTTCCCGCCAACGGCCCGGCCAGGGCGGCCTCCATGGCGGCACGGCCTTTTGCCCAGTTCAGGCCCGTGTCGATCAGTGTCCAGCCGTCGCCGTCATCGAGCGCGAAGATATTGACGTGATCGAGCTTCATCGGCAGCGGCAGGCGCAGCCAGAGAACGCCATCGGCGACCTCTATGGCCTTTCCGGGGGCCGGTGCCTCGTCCCAGGGAAAGCGCAGTGGCGCCGCACCATCCATCACGCGACCAGGTCGTCGGGCGTGATCGCATCCACGGTGTCGCCGGCCCTGACGGCCTCCAGTAGGGCGGCGTGTTCGGGCAAGAGTGTGCGGATGTAGAAGGCCGCCAACCTTTCGCGGGCCTTTTCGCCGGACTGTGCCCCGATGAGATGGGTGTATCCTCCCAGAACCCGGGCGAAGGCGCGTTGATAGGCGACGGCCCCGGCTTGCCGGTCGGCCACAGGCCGCGACACCAGCCATTCGGTGGCATCCCGAAGGCTTTCCGCCGCTTCATAGACGGCATCGGCCAGCGCAAGACCCTTGGCACGGGCCGCTTCGGCCGCCTCGCAGATTTCGTCAATCAACCGCGTTGCCGCTTCGCCACCATCGGCGAGTTTGCGCCCCACGAGGTCCAGCGCCTGGATGCCGTTGGTCCCTTCGTAGATCGTGGCGACGCGCGCATCCCGGAGGAACTGCGCCGCACCTGTCTCCTCGATAAACCCCATGCCGCCGTGGACCTGAATTCCCATCGAGGCGACTTCGACTCCCACATCGGTTCCAAATGACTTCGCAATTGGCGTCAGAAGAGCGGCGCGGCTGGCCCAGGAGCGCTCACCGGTTGCGGTTTCCATATCGATGGCAACGGCACACAGCAGCGCGATGGATCGCGCGGCCATGGTTTCGGCCCGCATGGTGGCGAGCATCCGGCGGACGTCGGCGTGGTCGATGATTGTGCCGGTCGGCCCATGGGTGCGGCCCTGCGTCCGTCCAGCAGCATAGGCAAGCGCGGCCTGGGTCGCCGCCTCGGCCACGCCGATCCCCTGTGTCGCGACTCCCAGCCGCGCGTTGTTCATCATCGTGAACATGGCGGCCATTCCGCCGTTTTCCGCGCCCACCAGCCAGCCCGTGGCGCCGTCGTATTCCATCACGGCGGTTGGCGAGGCGTGCAGGCCCAGTTTGTGCTCGAGGCTCACCACCCGCAGCGAGTTTCGCTGTCCAAGGCTTCCGTCTTCGTTGGGGATGACCTTCGGCACCATGAAGAGGCTGATGCCCTTTGTGCCCGGCACGGCATCCGGCAGCCGCGCCAGCACCAGATGACACACGTTTTCGGTAAAGTCGTTGTCGGCCCAGGAGATATAGATCTTTTGACCTGAAACCGCATAGGTCCCGTCCCCGTTGGGTTCGGCCTTTGTCCGCAAGGCACCGACGTCAGACCCGGCCTGCGGTTCCGTCAGGTTCATTGTCCCGCTCCACTCTCCTGAAATCAGGCGGGGCAGGTATAGCTCCTTGATCGCGTCGCTGGCGTGTTGTTCCAGCGCTTCGATCTGGCCCTGGCTCATCAGCGGATTGAGCTGCAGGGACAGGCAGGCCCCCGCCATCATTTCGTTGACGCAGGTGGTCAGGGCCATGGGAAGCCCAAGGCCGCCATATTCGGGGTCGGCGCCCATGGCGATGTAGCCGCCCTCGGCAATCGCCCGGTATCCTTCGGCAAATCCGGGTGAGGTGCGAACGATGCCATTCTCCAGCCTTGCAGGGTGCATGTCGCCCGGACGCTGGAGGGGGGCGAGGACCTCATCGCAAAGCTTCCCCGCCTCGGTCAGAAGCGCGGTGACGGTGTCGGCGCTGGCTTCGGCAAAACGATCGGTCGCGGCGACCTGATCATAGCCTGCAACGGTGTCGAGCAGAAAACGGAGTTCAGCAACTGGCGATGCAAAGGACATCGACGGTCTCCTATGCGGATCTGTGTGGGCTATGGTTCTTCGTCACGTCCACAGCTATAGCGCGAAATCCGATCCCGAAACCAAAACGCCACGTCATGACGCCCTCGCAGCCCGATCAGAGCACGTTGCCCCTGCCCGGAACCCCCGAAGGAATTGCGCGCGGGGCGGACCTGCTGCGGTCCGGCGCACTTGTGGGGTTTCCGACAGAGACGGTCTACGGCCTGGGCGTGCGCGCGGACGACGATGCCGCCGTGGCCCGGCTCTACGCGGCCAAGGGTCGACCGTCGTTCAACCCGCTTATCGTCCATGTGCCCGATCTGGCCGCCGCCGGAGCCCTGGTCGACTTCACACCAGAGGCAGAAGCCCTGGCTGGAGCCTTCTGGCCGGGGGCGTTGACGCTGGTTTTGCCGTTGAAGCGCGGGGCGCCGGTTTCGCCCCTCGTCACCGCCGGACTGCCGACGCTTGCGGTGCGGGTCCCGGCCAACGGGTTGGCGCGGGATCTTTTGGCAGCAACCGGATTGCCTGTCGCTGCTCCGTCGGGGAACCTCTCGGGCCAAGTCAGCCCAACCCGCCCCGAACATGTGCTTGCGGGGCTTTCCGGGTCGATTGCAGCGGTGGTTGACGGAGGGCCCTGCGACGTCGGGCTTGAATCCACCATCGTCGGGCTGTCCGCGCATCCGGTGCTGCTGCGCCCCGGTGGCCTGCCGGTCGAGGCCATCGAGGCCTGTCTCGGGGGTCCGTTGGCGACGGCCGCGGGCGAAGGTGTGACCGCACCGGGGCAACTGGCGTCGCATTATGCGCCAAACGGGACAGTGAGGTTGAACGCGACTTCCCTGGAGGCGGGCGAAGTGCTGCTGGGATTCGGTTCCGTGGAGGGCGCGGTGCTGAACCTGTCGCCATCCGGCGATGTAGTCGAGGCGGCCTCACGTTTGTTCTCCGCTCTGCACGAGTTGAACGCGATGGGCGCTGAAAGGATTGCCGTCTCTCCCATTCCAGACAAGGGACTGGGTCTGGCAATCAACGACCGCCTTCGGCGCGCGGCCGCGCCGCGGTAGAGGCCCGCTCGTCAGGGCCGACCTCCAGCAGGTCGCCGGGCTGGCAATCCAGTGCCGCACAGAGTTTGGCAAGGGTTTCGAATCGCACGCCCTTGACCTTTCCCGACTTCAGCAAGCTCAGGTTCTGTTCGGTTATTCCGATCTGGGCAGCCAGGTCTCGGCCCCGAATCTTGCGCCTCGCCATCATCACGTCGAGCCGCACGATCACCTGCATCAGACAAAGCTCCTGTTTTCTTCCGCGGCGCGGGCGGCATCTTCCATCGCCCATCCGATGACCGCCATAAGGCCGGCGGCAAGGAAGAAGCCGACATCGGCCCCGTGAAGCGATATCACGAGCGATCGCAGGCCCGGCGGCGCGGGCAGGGTGATGATCAGGCTTTGCAGCGGCGTCGCAAGGATGCGCAGGACCGCGACGGCGAGCAGACCCATCCCGATTCGGCGGATCAGTATGGCCCCGTTTTGTGTCAGGATCTCACCTGCCCGAAATCCGGCAAAGAGGCGGTGCATCTGCAACAGCGTCCAGGCCAGGGCGAATACCACCGGCAGGTGGGGCAGCAATCCCAACCTCAGTCGGGACATTCCCGGCTCATATCCGAGCGGTAGGGAAAACGGCAGCGTTGCAACGCTCACGGACCAAAATCCGATGACGACAACCGGGATCAGCAGGGCGAGCGCCAGACACGTGGCCCAATCCATGATTCGGGCGACAAGGTGGGTCCGCGAGGTCATGATAATTCCTTTCCAGCAGTCATTGATTAATGTAAAACAATAAAAAATATCTGTCAAAGGATGATTCCATGCTCCGTTCTTTCACCGTGATCTGTCTGACCGCCGTTGTGCCTGCGTGCACGATGGTTCCGGTGACGACGCAAAGCGCCCTTGATCGGGTTGATCCGCTGACCGCCGATCCTGCCGGATTCGTTCTGGCTTTGGACGTGCCGCCGGGCATCGAACTACGAGAGGGAGCGGCGCTGATTTACCTGTCGGCGGTACGAACGGATACGAGCGCGCAACTTGCGGGGGCTTACGAACTGGACGCCATCGAAGACGAGGAAACGGGACAACTCACCTTTCGTGTCGCGCCCGAGGATGTTGATCGGCTTCGATCCGATCAGGCCAAGGTCGCCGACTGGGAGCGGAGCGCTCCGGACGCGACCAGCGGTTCCCTTTCGGTCAGTGCGACCGGCTGCCTGACCGGAGAACCGGTTCCTTCGGATGCACGCGTGAGTGCTGGCCTGCGGATTCGGGATGGCGGACCGTTCCTGACCTTGCTTCGGAATGCCCCGATGGCCGACCTGCTGGGCGGCGACATCGCCAATGCAACAGAAGCGACCTGCCCCTGATGCGCATTCATTGAATTGTCACCAGCGCACTGTTACCTTGGAAGCATCCCGGCACCGGGGGTACGGCCGGTGCGTTGCAGGAGGACAATGACCTGTCTCTATCGACATCGGCGGATACCTCCGCCACCCACCCGGGGCCGCACGCTGTGACGCGTCCTGAACAGGTAGACAGCGATGGGCTGCTTGCCGCCGTTCTTTCCTCACTCAATGACGACAAGGCCGAAGACATCGTGCAGATCGATCTGCGTGGTCGCTCCGAAATGGGCGACTGGATGGTTATTGCCTCTGGCCGCTCCACGCGGCAGGTCGTCGCGATCGCGGAAAAGCTCACTGACAGGCTGAAGGCCGAACTCGGTGTTCTGAGCAAGGTCGAGGGCAAGGACAATGGCGACTGGGTTCTCATCGATACAGGCGACGTGATCGTGCACGTTTTCCGCCCCGAAGTGCGGGAATTCTACGATCTCGAGAAGATGTGGTTGCCGGTGGCAGAGAGCCGCAGCGCAAAGAGCTAGGACGCGCCATTGCGGGTTCGAATTTGTGCGGTGGGCCGCCTGCGTGGCGGCCCGGAAGCCGACTTGATCCAAGACTATCTGAACCGATTCAAAAAAACGGCACGTGGCCTTGGCTGGGGCGATGCCGAGGTCATCGAGATTGAGGATCGCAAAGGTGGCGGCAAGACCGCCGAGGCAGTCCTGCTTAAAAAGGCCATTCCCGCCAGTGCGGTGGTCATTTGTCTGGACGAACGGGGCAAAACACTGACCTCCCCTGCTTTTGCAGACCGGCTGCGCGGCTGGGCCGATCAGGGCCGCTCGGACCTCGCCGTACTGATCGGAGGTGCGGACGGCCTTGAGTCGGACCTTGTCGATCAGGCCGATCTTGTCCTGTCCTTTGGTCGGATGGTCTGGCCCCACATGCTGGCCCGCGTGATGCTGGCGGAACAACTCTATCGCGCGGCGACTATTCTGACCGGGGGCCCGTATCACCGGGTTTGAGGACTTCACCCGCTTGTTGCGATCCGC
The DNA here is from genome assembly GCA_964391555.1 of uncultured Rhodobacterales bacterium. GTDB lineage: Bacteria > Pseudomonadota > Alphaproteobacteria > Rhodobacterales > Rhodobacteraceae > JAMWZF01. Next base: position 20,035 of record CAYMMT010000018.1, on the reverse strand, counting down.
TAGTCACGTGGCAAATCCAAATAGGAGAGACAGGCATGTCCAAACCAGTCGCGCTGTGCATTCTCGACGGCTGGGGCAAGCGCGCCGAGCGGGAGGCAAATGCCCCCGCGCTGGCTCAGACTCCAACGTTTGATCGCCTCATGGCCACCTGCCCGAACGCGGAACTGACAACACACGGACCGGATGCGGGACTTCCCACGGGGCAGATGGGTAATTCCGAGGTCGGTCACACGAATATCGGGGCGGGGCGCGTCGTGGCCATGGATCTGGGTCAGATCGACCTGTCCATAGAAGACGGCAGCTTCGCCACCCAGAGCGCATTGCAGGACTTCATCCCCGAGCTGAAGCAACGTGGAGGGCGTGCACATATTGTGGGCCTGGCATCGCCGGGTGGGGTCCACTCGCATCAGTCTCACATCGTCGAGGCAGCGCGGGTCATTGCCGGGGCGGGGCTCGAGGTTTTGATCCATGCCCTGACGGATGGGCGCGACGTTCCCCCGCGATCCGCCGGGGATCAGATTGCCGAACTGGAATCGGCACTGCCCGACGGCGCCCGCATCGTCACCGTTTCCGGGCGCTACTACGCCATGGATCGCGACAACCGGTGGGAACGGGTCGAGCAGGCGTACCGCGCCATCGTCAGGGGGGAGGGGAACTCTGGTCCGAGCGCTGCTAAGATCATCGCGGATTCGTATGAGAACAACATCACCGACGAGTTCATCCTGCCCAGCGTTCTGACCGGCTATGACGGCATGTCTGACGGCGATGGGCTCTTCTTCATCAACTTCCGCGCCGACCGGGCCCGCGAGATTCTGCGCGCCATTTGCGAGCCGGGATTTGCGGAGTTTGAAACGGGTCCGCGCCCGAACCTCGCCGCTCGGCTTGGCATGGTGGAATATTCCGACGGCCACAACGCCTACATGACCACGGTGTTTCCCAAGCGGAAGATCGTGAACACCCTTGGGGCCTGGGTTGCGAAACAAGGTTTGCGGCAGTTCCGCGTCGCGGAAACCGAGAAGTACCCCCACGTGACATTCTTTCTCAATGGCGGTGTGGAGCCACCCGAGGTCGGTGAGGATCGGTATCTCGCACCCTCGCCGAAGGTTGCGACCTACGACCTCCAGCCCGAGATGTCGGCGGCCGAGGTGACCGATGCCTTCGTCGGTGCGATCGGCGACGGCTACGACCTCATCGTCTGCAACTACGCCAATCCCGATATGGTGGGTCACACCGGGGATCTCTCGGCTGCCATCGCCGCCTGCGAGGCTGTCGACAAGGGACTTGGCCGCGTCGTGGCGGCGCTGGAGGCTGCGGGCGGGGCCATGATCGTGACCGCCGACCACGGAAACTGCGAGACCATGGTGGACCCCGACACCGGCGGTCCCCACACGGCGCATACGACCAACCCGGTCCCGGTGATCCTCTTTGGCGGCCCCGAGGGCGCGACGCTTCATGATGGACGTCTCGCGGACCTTGCCCCAACGCTCTTGCAACTCATGGACCTGCCTCAGCCACCGGAGATGACCGGCCGGAGTCTTTTCGATTGATGCGTTGGGTCGCCGCCGTCATCTGGCTTTGCATCGCGGCGCCTGCGCTTGCGCAATCGGCCTCGGACGCGGCCGAGGCGGCCCGTGTGCGATTGGGAGAAGCGCGCGAGTTGCTGAACGAGGCAGAAACTCGGGCAGACCGTATCGCCGCGCTGACAGAGACCATTCAAGCCTACGAATCCGGCCTGTCGGCGATGCGCGAGGGGTTGCGGCAGGTGGCCATTCGGGAACAGGCGATTGCTGCCGATCTCGCGGCGCGGGAGGCGGAGATCGCCGACCTGCTGGGCGTGATCTCCGCGATCAGTTCGGCGCCGCGACCCCTGTTGCTCCTCCACCCCTCTGGACCGGCCGGGACCGCACGGGCCGCGATGCTGCTGTCCGAGGTCACCCCCGGATTGCAGGCAGAAGCGCAGGCGCTGGCGATCACCCTTGATGAATTGCGCCTCCTTCGGGCCTTGCAGGACAGCGCGATCGATACGCTCGAAGATGGGTTGTCAGGCGCACAGGTTGCACGCGAAGAGCTCGCAGTGGCGATTGCGGATCGCAGCGATCTGCCGCAGCGTTTTGCGGAAGACCCCGTCGCAACCGCGCTTCTTTTGGCCTCGGCCGAAACACTGGGCGGGTTCGCCGAAGGCCTTGCTGGTACGGTGTCAGAGGATTTCGGTGGCCCGGTTCCCGACGCGCTGGGACTCAAGGGTAGCCTTGCCCTGCCCGTGGACGGCGTCATCCTGCGCCGCGCGGACGAAGCAGACGCGGCAGGCGTGGCTCGACCCGGTTGGCTCGTCGCCACGCCTCCACGCGCGCTCGTTACCGCCCCGGTTGCGGGCACCCTCCGCTACCAGGGCCCGCTTCTGGACTTTGGTACCGTCGTGATTCTCGAGCCTGCCAACGGAACACTCTTTGTTTTTGCCGGTCTGGCAGAGGCCTACGGCTCTGCCGGCGATGTGTTGCCGGGGGGGGCGGCAGTGGGACTGATGGGTGGCGATGTCGCAGACGCTCAAGCGATTTTGACTGAAAGCATGACGGGTGCTGGCGCATCCCGCTCAGAAACGCTTTATATCGAGGTGAGAGAGGGCGATGCCCCGGTGGATCCCGCCACGTGGTTCGGGGTCGAGTAGAACCGCGTATGGCCCCTAGGATGAACGGAGACAGCATGAAGAGATTCGCACTGGCCGCCCTCGGCGGCGCCGCCCTGGGCCTTGTCGTCACGACCCAGATTGCCGGACCGCTGATCGCGCAGGAAAACGCCCGAAACGCCAGCGTCTATGAACAACTCGACATGTTCGGCGACATCTTTGAACGTATTCGGTCGCAATACGTTGAAGAGGTGGACGAAGCCGAACTTATCGAAGCGGCCATCGACGGCATGTTGACCTCGCTCGATCCGCATTCGAGCTACCTGTCGCCGGACGATGCCGCCGAAATGCGGGTGCAAACCCGCGGGGAATTTGGCGGTCTCGGCATCGAGGTCACGCAGGAAGAAGGTTTTGTGAAAGTCGTCTCCCCCATCGACGGAACCCCTGCGGATGCCGCGGGCATGCTTGCGGGCGACTTCATCACCCATGTCGATGGTGAGTCTGTGTTGGGTCTCACGCTCGACGAAGCCGTGGACCTCATGCGCGGGCCGGTGGGGTCCGAAATCATCATCACCGTGGTGCGTGAAGGCGAGGTGGAGCCGTTCGATGTGTCCATCATCCGCGACACGATCAAACTGACCGCGGTGCGTGTGAGAACCGAGGGCGAAACCGTCGTTCTCCGGATCACAACATTCAACGACCAGACATACCCCAACCTCTCCGACGGATTGGCCGAGCAGGTGGAAGCCGCGGGCGGTATCGATAACATCAATGGCATCATTCTGGACCTGCGCAACAACCCCGGCGGGCTGCTCAACCAGGCGATCCGGGTGTCCGATGCCTTCCTCGACGCCGGGGAGATCGTGTCGACCCGGGGGCGCAACATCACCGATGGCGAGCGATACAACGCGACGCCCGGTGACCTCGCGCAAGGCAAACCCATCGTGGTGCTGATCAATGGCGGGTCTGCCTCGGCGTCCGAGATTGTCGCTGGTGCGCTCCAGGATCACCGACGCGCGATCGTGGTGGGCACCAAGAGTTTCGGCAAGGGCTCCGTGCAGACCGTCATGCCGCTGCGCGGCGACGGGGCGATGCGGTTGACGACCGCGCGCTACTACACGCCCTCGGGCCGCTCCATCCAGTCTCTGGGCATTTCCCCCAATATCATCGTCGAACAGCCGCGGCGGTCACAGGAAGACGAACAGGAAGAGGAGAATCCGCGAGCCTTCCGGTCCGAGCGTGATCTGCGGGGAGCGCTCGACAATGACAGCCTGACCGAGGACGAAATCCGCCAGATCGAGGAAGAGCGTGCTGCCGCCGAAGCGAAGGCCGCCCTGCGAGAGGAAGACTACCAACTGGCCTATGCGATCGATATTCTCAAAGGCCTCAGCGCGCTGGGCCCGACGGAGTGACACCTGAGGAGATCGCGAAACTCCCCTACCGACCTTGCGTGGGCGTGATGCTCGCCAATGCCAGCGGGGAGGTTTTCGTGGGCCAGCGTATCGACTGGCTCGAACCGGCATGGCAAATGCCCCAAGGCGGCGTGGATGAGGGCGAAAACCCTCGCGACGCCGCCCTTCGGGAACTCGAAGAAGAAACCGGTGTGCCGCCTAACCTCGTCCGGATCGAGGCCGAAACCAAAGGCTGGATTCCATATGATCTGCCTCTGGACGTCGTTCCGAAGCGGTGGGGCGGCCGGTTTCGCGGGCAGGAGCAGAAGTGGTTCCTCATGCGGTTTCTGGGCCAAGACAGCGATATCGATATTGCCACCGAGCATCCGGAATTCTCGGAATGGCGATGGCTCGAAGCCACCGCGCTGCCCGGCCAGATCGTGCCGTTCAAGCGCACGGTCTACGAAGCGGTTCTTGCCGAATTGGGGCCAAAACTGTGATCCGGGCGCTGGCCTTGGGTGCGACATTGGCCAGTCCGGCTCATGCCTTGTCCTGCATGCCGCCGGACGTCGCGACGAGCTACACCTTTGCGGCCGACTCCGAAGACGCCTATGTCGTTTTGTGGGGAGAACTGGCGTTCGATCCTCCGCCGTTGCCTCCCCAACCCGACGACCCCAATCAACCAATGCCCGCCCAACCCGTGATGGGGGAATTTTCTGGCAAATCGCTGATCGGCGACGGCAGTTTCCGGCCGTTCGAAAGCCCGATCCTGATCGAGCCGGTCTGTTTCGGGCCCTGGTGTGCGGGGTATCCGGAATCGGGGACCGAGATGATGATCTTTGCCCTGAAAGAGGCAAGTGGCCTCCGATTCGTCACAGACCCGTGCAGCACCACCATGGTTCCGGCTCCGTCGTCCCGCGACATCGAGCGTGTTCAGGCCTGCCATCGGGGCGGAGCTTGTGAACCCGAATTGGAGGGGCGGTAGCAACAAGTGATGTGTTTGTTACGTCGCTAATCCCATCCCGGTTTGCCGTTCCACCGTCGGGACACTAGAAGCGGTCCATGAGCAATCGGCGCACCTCTTCCAAACTCGATACGCGGGCCATTGGCCTTGATGTCAGCCTCACATTTGCCCGATGGCTGACGGGAAAAGAGAACCTTCACTATGGGTATTGGGAGGGCCTCGACGTCTGCGCGGCAAACGCCGGAACTGCCCAGGAGGCCTATACCGAAAAACTCTTTGGGCTGTTGCCTGCGGGGCCGCTGCGCATTTTGGACATCGGTGGTGGCGCCGGCGAGACCGCGAAGAAACTCGTCGCCCTGGGCCACACCGTCGACATCGTCATCCCCAGCGCCTTCCTCGCCGAGCGCTGCCGGGCAAATGCGCCATCCGCGACGGTGCACATGACCACATTCGAGGACTTTTCTGGCAACGGTCCTTTTGACGTCTGCCTCTTTTCAGAGAGTTTTCAGTATGTTGCGCTCGATATCGGATTGAGGAAGGCGTTGGGACTTCTGATCCCCGAAGGTCACATCATCTTGGCGGATTGCTTTCGTCCCGAAGGCTATGTCGCCGACAAGGCCCGGGGCACGGTCGGCGGCGGCCACCGGATGGAGCAGTTTCGCGCGGAACTTCAAAAGCTGCCACTTTCGGTCATGTCGGAAGAGGATATCACCGAGGCGGTTGCCCCGTCCGTTGAGATTGAACAGGGCCTCTTCAACGTTGTCGGTCACGGGTTGACGCGCGTTGATGAAGAAATGGCCCGAAAGCAACCCCGGCGCCGTTGGCTGATCCATCGCCTGATCGGGATGGTCCTTTCCGCGCGCAAACGTGCGCGTCTTGCCACCCGTCTCATGGAGCAGTCCCGCAACCGCGAGGTATTTGCCGCCAACAACACCTACCTGATGATGGTGCTGAAGCGCGACGACGGTTAGTCGGCCCTCGCCGACCGGCGCTCAAGCCTTGCGGCAAGGTTCAAGCCGACACCGGAGCGGGACCGGGGGCATACGGCGATGCAGATCGCGCGACCCTGGTGCTGATTGAGGATTGGCAGACACGGTCGAAACCCACACACCATTTCTTGGTTTCGCGGACCATTTGCCTGGTGTGGGAAATGGTTTCTGGCGGACAGGCATCTTCGCAAATCCGGCAGTTCTGACAAAATGCATCGATCCCCCATGCCTGTTGTGGTGTCGGCGCAAATGGAGCATCCGTCATCACGGCCGACAAGGGTTTGGACGTGGCATGCCAATCAGGCTAGTTCACCTGCAAGCGGTCGAGCAAGCGGGAGGACGCATATCCGTCCGGGACAAGCTCGTTGGCCTGCTGATACGCCCTGATCGCGTTGATCGTGTTGGGGCCGATCTTGCCGTCAATCCCACGGGTGGAAAACCCTGCGGCCGTGAGCAGTCGCTGTAATTCGATCCGGTCTTCGGGACCGAGCGGTCGGTCCGCGCGTGGCCATTCCGCGGCCAATGGTCCGGCGCCGGCAATGCGGTCCGCAAGATGACCGACGCCAATCACGTAGGCATCGGCCGTGTTGTAGGCCTCGAGCACTTCGAAGTTGGGAAAGATCATGAAGGCCGCGCCTTCCGCACCGGCCGGCAGCAGGATGGACGCCGGGGCGTAGTCGGGGATCGGGGTGCCGTCAGCCGCGGTGATCCCCTCGGCCGCCCACGCGGAGGGCAGGGCGGCGACGCGGCGATCGGCGCGGGCATAGTCCCAGCCCTCGGGGATCGTCACCTCAAGTCCCCATGGTTGGCCAAAAGTCCAACCATGAGCCTTCAGATATCCCGCGGTCGAGGCCAGCGCGTCGGCAGGATCTTCGCCCCAGATATCGGACTTGCCGTCACCGTCGAAGTCCTCCGCATGGGCGAGGTAGGATGTGGGAATGAACTGCGTGTGCCCCATGGCCCCGGCCCAGCTGCCGCGCATGGCTGACGGTGTCGTGTCGCCCCGGTCAAGGATCCGAAGGGCAGCGATCAACTGGTCCTCGAAAAATGCGCCGCGCCGCCCGTCGTGGGCCAGCGTCGCCATCGCCTCGATCACGGGCGTCGATCCGCGCACGGCGCCATAGGCGCTCTCCAAACCCCAGATCGCCGCGACGATTTCTTTCTCGACGGAGAACCGGGCCTCCACGGACGCAAGGATACCGGCGTTGTCGCGGAGCGCGGCGCGGCCGTTGCTGACCCGTGTCTCCGAGACGGCGCTGTCGAGATAGGTCCAGATCGGTTTGACGAATTCGGCCTGACTCCGGTCCAGGTCAATGACCTCGGCGTTGTATCGAATACCCGCCAGAGCCTCGGCCAGCGTCGACTGAGAGATCCCGGCTGCCTGAGCGCGAAGCCTGAAATCTGCGATCCAGCGAGCGAAGGTGCCGTCGGTTTCGCGCAACTTTGTCATGGTCCTGATTTCCGGCCGGACGGAGTTCTGTGGCGGCGTCGCAGCGGCGAAGGCCGGAACACAGCACCCGAACACAAGCAGGATCAACTGGCGTCGCATGACGAACATCTCCGGGTTTGTTCAGATCACGGTCGGGTCAGAGGCTAGCCTGCGGGCCTGTCCGGTGAAACCGCACTCGGCAGGTTATTTCCGGCGACGCTGCACCTTTCGGCGGGACTTGGCCGCCGCGGCCTTGGCGCGACCCTTCGCGCGGGCAAGTTGCCGCCGAGGGGGCTTGCCTGACCGTCCCTGACGTCCGGCAGCGCCGACCTGCCCGACAGGTTCGAGGATCAGCCCGCCGGTAACAGGCGCCGCCTCCTTCAGCCGCACCTCCATCCGCTGACCCAGGCCGATCACGCGACCGGTGTCGGCCCCCATGAGCGTCTGGCTGTCGCGATCGAAATGGAAGTATTCAGAGCCTAGATCGCGGATCGGGATCAGCCCGTCGGCACCGTTGCCGTCGAGCTTCACGAAGACGCCGAACTTCGCGATCCCGCTGACCTTGCCGGTCATAATGGCCCCGACCCGGTCGGTCAGGTATGCGGCGAGGTAGCGATCCTTCGTGTCGCGTTCCGCAAGCATGGAGCGCCGCTCGGTTCCCGAGATATGCTCGCCCGTGGCCTGCAGATCTGCCTCTTCCTCGAACGTGAGCCCATCGTCCCCCCAGCCATGGGCGCGGATCAGCGCGCGGTGCACGATAAGGTCGGCATAGCGCCGGATGGGCGAGGTGAAATGGGCGTAATTCCTCAGCGCGAGGCCGAAATGGCCGAAATTCTGCGGCGCGTAATAGGCTTGCTGCATGGACCGCAGGGTGGAGATGTTGATCAGCTCTGCACTATCGGTCTCGGCGGCCTGAGCCAGAAGCCGGTTGAGGTGCCGGGTCTTGAGCACCTGCCCCTTGGCGAGCGTCAGCCCCGCCGCCTCGGCGGTCTCGCGCAGGGCGTCGAGTTTTTCGGGGTCGGGCTCTTCGTGGACGCGAAAGAGGTGCGGGACCTTCTTTGCAATCAGGGTTTCAGCGGCCGCCACGTTGGCCAGCACCATGAATTCCTCGATCAGCCTGTGGGCGTCGAGCCGTTCCTTTTCGTCCACACTTTCGACTTTGCCCTCGTCGGTCAGCACGATCTCCCGCTCGGGCAGGTCCAGTTCCAGGGGCTGGCGCGCCGCGCGGGCCTTTTGCAACGCTTCGTAGGCGGCAAAGAGCGGTTTCAGAACCGGCTCGAGCAGCGGTTCGGTCGCGGCATTCGGCGCGCCGTCAATGGCGGCCTGCACCTCCTGGTAGTTCAGAGATGCGCGGGAGTTCATCAGACCGCGGTGAAAGTCGTGTTCGATCTTCTCACCCTTGGACGTGATCCGCATCCGGACAGCGACGCAAGCCCGCGGCACGTCTTCGTGCAGGGAACAAAGGTCCCCCGACAACCGATCGGGCAGCATCGGTACGACCCGGTCAGGGAAATAGGTCGAATTTCCCCGTTTGCGCGCCTCCCGGTCGAGGGCTGATCCCGGCCGGACATAGTGCGCCACGTCCGCGATGGCGACCCAAAGCACAAAGCCACCTGCGTTCCTGGGGTCCTGATCGGGGGTTGCCAATACGGCATCGTCGCGGTCGCGGGCATCGTGCGGGTCGATTGTGACAAGGTCGAGATACTGCAAGTCCTCACGACCGGCGAGCCCGGCGGGCTTTGCCCGGTCCGCCTCTTCGACAGCCGCGTCGGGAAAGGCGTCCGGGATGCCGTGTTGGTGGATCGCAATCAGGCTGACGGCCTTTGGCGCAGTGGGGTCGCCGAGACGTGCCACGATGCGCGCCTTTGGCAAACCCATCCGCGAACGCGGTCCCACCTGTTCGGCCTCCACCAACTCTCCGTCGCGCGCGCCCTGCGTGGCCTCCTGTCCGACCATCCATTCCTTGTCGGACCCCTTGTCGATCGGAAGAATCCGCCCGCCTTCGGCAGTTTTGCGAAACACCCCGAGAATACGAACAGGATTGGTGCCGATCCGCCGGATCAGACGGGCGGTGTAGTGGTGGCTGTGTTCTTCGGGATCGTTGACCGGTTGCAGCCGAGCAAGAATCCGGTCTCCCGCCCCCATGGCCGGGTCGCTTTGGCGGGGTTCGAACAGAATGCGCGGCGTTTCACCCTCGCCATGCCATTCCAGCGGCTCGGCAAAGAGGTCCCCGTCGTTGTCGGGTTCAAGTAGCCTGAGCACCGTCACCGGGGGCAGTTTGTCGGGGTCCCGATAGGTCTTGCGCCGCTTCTCGAGGTGCCCCTCGTCCTCAAGCTCCCGGAGCATGCGCTTGAGGTCGATCCTTTGCGCCCCCTTGAGGCCGAATGCCTTGGCAATGTCGCGTTTCGACGTGAGGCTCGGGTTTTCGGTGATCCATTGAAGGATGTCGTCACGGCTGGGTAGGCTGCTCATGACGAGAGCCGTAGCACGGTGCTATGCGCTCGTCACCGTGGAAGGTTGCGACCTGCAACCGAGGCGGGCCGGATCCGCATCGCTGGATACGGAATCGTTGCCGCCAAGCCGGAACCCGCGGCCCATGCGGCGAAGAAGTGGCGAACCGATGTCAGGCTCTCCTGACCCTCGACGCGGGGGTCCGTTGCCACGTCCCGCACTGTTTGCGCCACGTCGTTCAACCGCTCCGAAATCGGCGATGACCGGCGCCAGACCATGCCAATGGTCCGTTTCGGAACCGGCTTGGGGAAGCGGGACACGGCAACGGGGGCGGACCGGGTCTCGACCCCGACCGCCATTTCCGGGATGAGCGTCACCCCGATGCCCGCCCCGACCATTTGCACGAGGGTCGAGAGAGATGAGCCGTCCATCAATTCGCGCGGCGCGGACCGGAGAGAGCAGAATGAGAGCGCCTGATCGCGAAAACAATGTCCCTCTTCGAGCAACAAGAGCCGCATCTCCCGCAGTTGCCTCGGACTAGGGACCGGCTGTTTGGCATCGGCCACGGGCCGCACCAGCACGAAGGCCTCGTCGAAGAGCGGCAATTCCGTCAGTCCCGGTTCCGAGATCGGCAGGGCCAGGATCGCCGCGTCGAGTTGCCCGTCCGCCAATTCGTCGATCAATCGTCCGGTGACAGTCTCCCGAACGCGGATGTCAAGCGCGGCATGTTTGCGGGTCAGGGCGGCAATCAGGCCTGGCAGGAGATAGGGCGCGACAGTGGGAATCACCCCGATGCGCAGTTGCCCGGCAAACCCGCTGACCGCTGCCCGCGCGATGCCCGAGAGCCCGTCGACGCCTTGCAGGATGCCGCGCACCCGTTCCGCCACTTCCTGACCGAATCCAGTCAACCGCACCTGGCGCGGCCCCCGTTCGAAGAGCGTAGCTCCTAACGTCGCCTCCAACTCCTTGATCTGCATGGACAAGGCAGGTTGAGAAATTGCGCATGCCTCTGCGGCGCGGCCAAAATGGCCGGCACGGGCAAGGGCTTCGAAATATCGAAGCTGACGTATCGTTGGCTCAATCATAATTCAGACTTATCAGAAAGATCAGAAAATCAAACTTCAACTAATCAGCTTGGCAGTTTAGACCCATTCCAGAAACTGCAACATTCAAGACCCTCAGGGAGAAATGACATGGACGGAAACGCTCCTGCCGCGGGCGGCTGCCCGGTAATGCACACGACCAATCGCGCGCGGACAAACCGCGAATGGTGGCCGAACCAGTTGAACCTGAAGATCCTTCACCAGAACTCGACCATGCTCGACCCCTACAAGGGCCAGTTTTCCTATGCGGAGGCGTTCAAGGGTCTGGACTACGATGCGCTCAAGGCTGACCTGACCGCGCTGATGACGGACAGCCAGGACTGGTGGCCGGCGGACTACGGCCATTATGGCGGCCTGATGATCCGCATGGCGTGGCATGCCGCAGGCACCTACAGAACCGGCGATGGCCGGGGTGGCTCGCGGACTGGCAACCAGCGTTTCGCGCCGTTGAATTCGTGGCCAGACAACGGCAACCTCGACAAGGCGCGGCGGTTGTTGTGGCCGGTCAAGCAAAAGTATGGCGATGCCGTCAGCTGGGCCGACCTCTTCATTCTTGCGGGCAACGTCGCGCTTGAATCCATGGGGTTCAAGACCTTCGGGTTTGGCGGCGGCCGGGTCGACATCTGGGAGCCGGAAGAGGACATCTACTGGGGTCGCGAGGCCGAATGGCTCGCGGTCTCCGGAGGCGAAGGGACCCGCTACACCGGGGAACGGGATCTCGAAAACCCGCTGGCTGCCGTTCAGATGGGTCTGATCTACGTGAACCCCGAAGGTCCCGACGGCAACCCAGACCCGATCGCGAGCGGTCGCGATATCCGAGAAACCTTTGCACGCATGGCGATGAACGATGAAGAAACCGTGGCGCTGACCGCCGGCGGCCACACCTTTGGAAAGGCCCATGGGGCCGGAGATGCGGACCTCGTCGGCCCCGAGCCCGAAGGCGCGCCGATTCACGAAATGGGATTCGGCTGGATGTCGTCGCATGCATCCGGCAAAGGCGTCGACGCGATCACCTCCGGGATCGAGGGACCTTGGACGACCAACCCGATCAAGTGGGACAATGGCTATTTCGATCTGCTCCTCGGCTACGACTGGGAACTGACAAAGTCGCCAGCCGGCGCCAACATCTGGCATCCGGTCGACATCAGGGAAGAGGACATGCCGCCCGAGGTGGATGGGTCTGGCATGAGAGTCATGCCGATGATGACCACGGCTGACATGGCGATGAAGATGGATCCGATCTACGGCCCCATCTCCAAGCGGTTCCACGAGAACCCGTCGGAGTTTGCCGATGCCTTCGCGCGCGCGTGGTTCAAGCTGACCCATCGCGATATGGGGCCAAAGGTCTGCTACCTCGGGCCGGAGGTTCCGGAAGAGGACATGATCTGGCAGGATCCTGTGCCTGCCGTGGATCACCCGCTGGTGGACGCAGCCGATATCGACGCTCTGAAAGCCAAGTGCCTGGACAGCGGCCTGACCGTGCCGGAACTGGTGTCAGTGGCGTGGTGTTCGGCAGCAACCTTCCGTGGGTCGGACCGTCGGGGTGGGGCTAACGGCGCCCGCATCCGTCTGGCTCCAATGAAAGACTGGGATGCAAATGAACCCGCGCAACTGTCAAAGGTGCTGAGCGTCCTCGAAGGGATCAAGGCCGGATTCGACACGCAGGGCGGCAAACGGATCTCGCTCGCCGACCTCGTTGTTCTGGCCGGCTCGGCCGGTGTTGAAGCGGCGGCCAGGGCGGCAGGGCACGATATCTCGGTTCCGTTCGCGCCGGGGCGGACCGATGCGAGCGAAGAGCAGACCGATGCCGAGAGCTTTGAGCCGCTGGAGCCGATTGCCGACGGGTTCCGGAATTTTGAATCGGGTCGCTACTCCCTGAAGGCTGAAGAAATGCTGGTCGACAAGGCGCAGCTGCTGGGCCTGACCGCACCCGAAATGACGGTTCTGGTGGGCGGCATGCGGGCCATGGGCGCGAACCACGGGGCGTCTTCGCACGGTGTTCTGACCGACACACCGGGCGCCCTGAACAACACGGTTCTGGTCAACCTGCTGTCCATGGAAACCGAATGGACCCCAACCGGATCCGACGCGCGGACTTTCGAAGGCAAGGATCGCGCAACCGGAGAAATCAGGTGGACGGCAACCCGGTCCGACCTGATCTTCGGCTCGAACTCGCAGCTACGGGCTTTGGCTGAGGTCTATGCACAAGACGACGCCAAGGATCGCTTCGTGGCCGATTTCGTGGCGGCATGGGTCAAGGTAATGGAAGCAGACCGGTTCGACTTGCACAATTGAACTCAATTGGCGCCCGGTTCTGTCCCGGGCGCCGATTTTCGCGGCGAAAATCGTTGTCAGATTTCGAAACCGAAATCTGGCCCCGTTATGAGCACGGCTCGGAAATCGTTCACGTTGGTGCCAGTCGGACCGGGAACGAACAGGTCTCCGACGGCAGAGAACGCCCCCCACGCATCGTGCCGCGACAGGGCCAGGATCGGGTCCATTTTCGCCGCCCGCATCGCCGCAGCGCTTTCCCCGTCGGCAAATGCCCCCGCATTGTCTTCGGATCCGTCGATGCCGTCGGTATCGGCGGCCATCGCCGCGATCCCGGGGATTCCGTCGATGGCCTCCGCAAAGGCGAGGAGGAATTCGGTGTTTCGCCCGCCCCGCCCGTCCTTGCGGGTCAGCGTCACCGTCGTTTCGCCGCCGGACAACAACAGGATTGGCGGCGAAAAAGGCCGCCCCTTCAATGCGATTTCGCGCGCGAGAGCGGCATGAACCCGACCCACCTCGCGCGCTTCGCCTTCCATTGCATCGGACAGGATCACCGCGCGGATGCCCGCCTCTTCGGACGTTTGCGCCGCGGCTTCCAGCGACAGACCGGCCGAGGCAATGACCCGGACCTCGTTACGTGCAAATACCGGGTCCGAGGGGTCCGGTGGTGCGGGCGCAGTGCCGAGGCAGGCTGCAATTTGGGGGGGCAGGGTTATGCCTCGTGAGGCTATGGCAATCTGGGCTTCGGCTACGCCACCCGGCGAAGGGACCGTAGGTCCCGAAGCCACTTCGAAAGGCGCATCTCCGGGCACATCGGATACAATCAGGCTGACCACTTTCGCCGGGAAAGCCGCGGCGGCGAGCCGGCCTCCCTTCGTGCGGCTCAGGCACTTCCGGATCGCGTTCATGACGCCAATTGGAGCGCCGGAAGCCAGAAGAGCCTCGTTCAGCGCCTGTTCATCGGCAAGGTTCAAACCCTCGGGCGGCGCGGGAAGCAAGGCTGACCCGCCCCCGGTGATGAGCGCCACGACCAGATCGTCCTCGGTCAGGCCCGACACGGCTTCGAAGAGCGCCGCGGTGGCCCGCGTCCCGGCTTCGTCGGGCACCGGATGTGCGGCTTCGATCACTTCGATCTGCCGGCACGCCGCTCCATAGCCGTACCTTGTCACGATCACACCGGACAGCGGCCCGTCCCAGAGTGTTTCGAATGCCTGCCCAAGCTGCGCCGCGCCTTTGCCGGCCCCAATCACCACTGTCCGCCCCTTGGGACGCGAAGGAAGGTGATTTCGCAAAGCCGCCGACGGGTCGGCAGCCGTGATCGCCGCGTCGAACAAGCGGGTGAGAAATGCTTTGGTCCGGGGTGTCATGACATCCGACTTAGACCGAGGACCTCGCTGACCACAAGTGAGCTGGACCGGATTGTCGGGGACCGCCCCGTATCGTCTCCGCCGCTGATCCCGCGCAGGTTCCCGGTGCCTCGCGTCATGGCTCGCACCTGCAGATCCGCGAGACACGGGTCGGACACTTGGCGACCGACCCGATCAACCCTAACCTCGGCCACATGTTCGCAGATTTCACCCCTTTTCGCATCGCGACCTCCGAGACCGAGATTGCCGGCATCACGGGCGGATCGGGTCCACCGTTGCTTCTGCTCCACGGCTATCCGCAGACCCACGTCATGTGGCACCGGATCGCCCCTGCGCTGGCCGAGCGATTCACGGTCGTGGCCGCAGACCTGCGCGGCTATGGAGCCTCCGGCAAGCCGCCCACCACTCTCGATCACGCGCCCTATTCCAAACGCGCGATGGCGCAGGACATGCTCGAAGTGATGGCCGCGTTGGGATTTGACCGGTTCGATGTGGTCGCGCACGACCGTGGGGCTCGGGTCACCCATCGCATGGCGCTCGACTGGCCCGAATTCGTCGAGAGGGCGGTGATCCTCGACATCGCACCCACACGCGAGATGTATGCCCTGACCGATGAGGCGTTTGCTCGAGCCTATTGGCACTGGTTCTTTCTCATTCGACCGGCGCCCATGCCCGAGACGCTCATCGGAGCAGATCCGCAGGCTTTCCTGATGTCGAAATTTCGGGGCCTTGGGCCGATGATATTCTCGGACGAAGCTCTGGCTGCCTATGTCGAGGCTTTCACCCCGGACGCGATCCACTCCAGTTGTGAGGATTACAGGGCCGCGGCGAGCATCGATATCGACCACGACAACGCCGACGGCGACCGGAAGGTCAGCCAGCCGCTACTGGTCCTTTGGGGACGGGACGGGGTTATCGCCCGGTGTTTTGATCCGCTGATGCTATGGCGTCAGCGTGCCCGGGATGTTCGGGGTCGGGCGCTGCCAGGAGGGCACTATCTGGCGGAGGAATACCCGGACGAGGTCTTGTCGGCGGTGCTGGAGTTTCTTGGATAATCGGATTCGGTCGCCGGTGGGCCGGCATGAGCGACTGTTCCGCCGTGGGCCGTCCCACCGAGGTGGTCGACCTGATTTGCGGAAGAACGATTCACGAACTAATCCCCAAAATAGCTCCGCAAGACACGCCCGTAGACCGATTTCAAGACCCCGATCTGGCCGATATCGACGCTCTCGTCCACCGCATGCATCCCGTGACCGACGAGCCCGAATTCAACCACCGGACAGTGATCCTTGATGAACCGAGCATCGGATGTCCCGCCAGATGTCGAGAGCACGGGAGTAACCCCGGTTTCGGCTCTGATCGCATCGGCAACGAGGTCCGACAACGGCCCGGGCGGCGTCAGGAACGCTTCACCGGAGATCGACACCTCCATCGAGATGTCGACGTCAAATGCCTCCGCGACCTCTTCCGCCAAGCGACCGATCTCTTCGGCGACCGAACGGCCCGTGTGCCGGTCGTTGAAACGGATGTTGGCCGACATTCGGGCGGAAGCCGGGATGACGTTGGTTGCGGGATTGCCGGTATCGATCGTGACCACGGCAATCGTCGAGGGATCGAAATGCTCTGTGCCATGGTCGAGATCGTGGGAGGCCAGCCGGTCGGCCAGCCGCCCGATCGCGGGCAGCGGATTGACGGCGCGGTGGGGATACGCCGCATGGCCCTGCACACCGGTCACCTCGAAATGAATTGTCATCGAACCGCGGCGGCCGATCTTCATCGCTTCGCCCATCACGTCGGGACAGGTCGGTTCTCCAACAAGGCAGACATCCATTCTCTCTCCCTGTGATTGCATCCACTCCAGCAGGGCCCGGGTGCCGTGGAGGGCCGGGCCTTCCTCGTCGCCCGTTACAGTGAGGATCAAGGCACCGTCCCGCGGCGGCGTCTGGCGTACAAAATCCATGGCAGCCGCGGCAAAAGCGGCCACACCGGACTTCATATCAACCGAGCCACGCCCAAAGATCCTTCCGTCGTGGATCTCTGCGCCGAATGCCGGGTAGGTCCAGCTGTCTTCGTCGCCAGGCGGCACCACGTCGGTGTGGCCGTTGAAGCCGAAGGTCCGGCCCGCGTCCTTCTCCCCCCAGCGTGCAAATAGGTTCGGAACGCCGCTCCGATCGACCCGCTTGCAGTCAAACCCGGCTTCCTTGAGACGTCCGGCAAGAATGCGAAGGGTTTCGTCGGCCTGAGGCGTCACGGAGCGACATCTGACCAACTCCGCGGTAAGGGCGACAGGGTCGGTGGGCGGCAAGGTCATGGGCGTATCCTCCTGTCGCAACCGATATCCCGCAGGGGGTGGATTGCAAGAGCACAAACCCCGGAAACGACCTAGGGTAAGCCGTGACTCAAATGAAACACCCGCACCTCTGAAAGCCCGGACGGGCGCGCAAGTCCCTCACATTTGGGGCCTTTCTGCGTTAACCAATTGTCAATAATTGGGACCCGAGGCAGGGCAAACCATCAAAAAGCCCAAATGGGCGGTGGGCGCGAGCAGTGACCACAACATGTAGGTTCAGATCGGTGGGTTTGCCGGTCTAGATGATTTGCGTTGGCGCGGTCTCGACAGGTCGGGGCGGGCTCTGGATATGGTCGCGGGCGTTGAGCTGAACTACAATACTTCCGCCACTGCAACGCAGATGGCCGAGGAGATATTCGGCTCAGGCGTCACTGTTGTGAACGCGAGCTACACGGGCGCGGCGGGTTCTTCCGCGATCTACACCGGCGGCGACACGATATCCGAGGGGGTCGTTCCCGGTGACACCGGGGTGATCTTCTCAACCGGAAACGCAGCCTCGTTCACCTCGGTCGGCTCGCAGTCCAACTTCCGAAGTAACACCAGCGCGAATACTTCCGGCCCGAACAACGAGGCCGGGTTCAACGCCATTGCCGGGACCAACACCTACGACGCGTCCTTCATCGACGTCGACTTCATCCCGACAGGCGACGTGATGACGATGCAGTTCGTTTTCGCGTCTGATGAATATCCGGAATACTCGAATTCGATCTACAACGACACGGTCGGTGTCTGGATCAATGGCACGAACGTTCCATTGTCGGTGGGCAACGGAAACGTCGCGGTCGGCAACGTCAACCAAAATGCGAATCTGAACCTCTACAACGACAACACCGGCGACCAGTTCAACACCGAGATGGACGGGTTCACGCTGACCCTGACCCTGACGATTCCGGTTGACGCCGGTGTGGTGAACTCGATCCGCATCGGGATCGCCGACACGTCGGATTCGTTCTACGACAGCAACCTCCTTATTGCCGGGGACAGCCTGCAGACCTCTCTCGTTGCGGGGGACGACAGTTTCACCATCGGGCAGAACTTCACCAAGACCGTCGATATTCTTGGCAACGACCTCAACACCACCGGCGGGACACTGGAGATTACCCATATCAACGGTGTTCAGGTTCAACCTGGTGACACGGTCAATCTGGCGACCGGCCAGACCATCACGCTGAACAGCGATGGCACCATCGACATCGAGACCGATGGCGATGAGGAACTCGTCAACTTCACCTACGAAGTGGCGTCGGTCGATGCCAACGACGTCGTGCTCGAAACCGATGTCGGGATCATCACGCTCGACACGATTCCCTGCTTTACCGCCGGAACCCGGATCCTGACACCGGGCGGTACCGTCGCGGTCGAGGACCTCGAAGCGGGAGATCTCGTGATCACGCAAGACGACGGCGCACAGCCCGTGCGGTGGGTCGGCAGACGGTCCGTGCCTGCCCAGGGCAAGATGGCGCCCATCCGGATTTCCGCCGGGGCACTCGGCGATCATGGGGAAATCACCGTCTCTCCCCTGCACCGGGTGCTCGTGGATGACCACAGGGCCGAGCTTCTTTTTGGCGAACCCGAAGTCCTTGTGGCCGCGAGGGACCTCGTCAATGACAGCAGCATTCGCCCGATCGAAGGGGGGATGGCCGACTACGTTCACATCATGTTCGATCGCCACCAGGTGGTTTTTTCCGAGGGTCTTGCAACGGAGAGCTTCTTTCCAGGAACCCAGACGATGTCGTCCTTCGAGGCCGAGGTTGTCGAGGAGATCACCACGATCTTTCCGGAACTCGATCCGGCCACGGGGGAAGGGTACAGCCCGGCAGCGCGACGTCTTCTCAAGAGCTACGAAGGCGCTCTTTTGGGAGACATGGGTGCGGCATGAGCTGGATCGGCCTCCGGGACCATCGCGACGGTCAGTTCCGGCCGGGCGGACTTGATGCGGATACACCGCTGACCCCTGCGGAAGACGGCGTGCTGGCCCGAGGAAGCGTTCAGCTTGAGTGCAGCTATGTACGAGGCACGGGAGCAATCACGCTTCTGCACTACGATACCGAGGTGCCGTGGCCGGTGCGGTTCACGCTTTTTTTTGACGCCTCGGGCACGCTGCATCTGGGGCACCGGGTCGGCTCCCATGGAACGTGGCTAAGGCTTGATCCCGGTCTGAGTTCACCGACTGACGGGATTATCATCACCTACGCCTGGGATGCGCCGGAGCGGCGGGCATGGCTGAGCCTCTATCATCCCGAGAGCGACCTCTTCTGCCATGCGGACTTGCAGGGGCCCATGCCCCTTTGCCTGCGCGATGTGCGGCGCATGTCGTCCCTCGATAGCGGAGTATCGCTCGGAGGTTCGGTGGAGTGGCTGGGGCTTGCCGATCACATCGCTCCGATGGGTCCGGTTCCGGGGCTGAGCGGCGGCGCGCGCGTCAAAATGTCGAACGGCACGCCCCGCAGGATCGACCGCGTCGCCGTGGGGGACAGGCTGGCAACGGTCTGTGGCGCCGGGGCGATTGTCCGCTGGATCGGGTCGGCAGCGCTGATTGCCCGGGGGCGCTGGGCGCCGCTCCGGTTGCGCGCGCCCTATCACGATCTGCAGCGGGACATGGAAGTTTCGAAGCATCAACGGTTGTTGATCGCCGGGTCCAACGTCGAATACCTCTTCGGCGTTGAAGAGGTCAGCGCGGCGGCTGGCCATCTCGCGGATCGCCGCTCCGTTCTGCCGGCTCCGACCCGGCCCGTTGTGCGGTATTGGCAGGTCGTTCTGGATCGGCCGGCAACACTGATCGCCGAAGGTTGCGCGGTGGAAAGCTTTGATCCGGGGCCGATTCTGGACGACCCCTCCGCGCGGCCCTTGACGGTCCTCGCGAACCTGCCGTCATCGCTCTTGCCGCAACGGGCGGCGACGGTCCCGGTGCTGCAAGGGTTCGAAGCGATGACCTTGGCGCATGCGGGCGCTGCCTAGTCGGCATCTCCGGTCGTGTCCCGTACGGGCGTCATCTGAGCGACGATAACCGAGTTCTCCTCCGCCGCCCGGCCCATCATTTCACGTTCTTCGGCGTCAATGTCATGCCCCTCGGCGAGCCGCTCATCGAGGCTGCCGT
>CAYMMT010000017.1:0-29477 GCA_964391555.1 uncultured Rhodobacterales bacterium | reverse complement strand
CATGCGCACCATCAGGTCGGGACCCTGCACCTCGGTATCGCCCGGCCAATTCTCCACTTCTGTCGTGGTCGTCAACTGGCCGCCGGGCTCGATGCCTTGCACGAGGATCGGGTTCAGCATGGCGCGCGCGGCATAGACACCGGCGGTGTAACCTGCCGGCCCAGAGCCCACGATCAGAACCTTTGTGCGGCGTGTTTCGGCCATGGTCGCTCTCCCCTCGTGGTCCGTTTCGAGCTGCTTATCCTCCCAAATCTGGGCAAGCAAACCGGATTGCGCAAGAGCGCGAGAGGCGGAAAATCTGGACGGTCGATCGTCATACCGTCGCGCCGCGATGCAACCCGACTGGATATGCCGCCACCGCCACGCTCCGCCTTGTTGAAGACCGACCGCTGGTATCACGGACTTGGCCCCGGACCCGGACAAAAGCGAAATTTTATTCCGGTCAATTGAAATATTATTGCGCGCTCCGCTCCGCTCACGTAGGAAGTGCAAAATCAACTTGAATGAATGGCGACCATGGCTGGGACACGGCTCGACGACATCGACCGCATGATATTGGCGGAACTTCAGGCCGACGGGCGCATGACGAATGTCGAGCTCGCCAAGAGGGTCGGGATATCGGCCCCGCCTTGTTTGCGCAGGGTGCGGACGTTGGAAGACATCGGGCTGATCCGCGGCTACCATGCGGATGTGGACCCCCGCGAGTTGGGATTCGAAGTGCAGGTCTTTGCCATGGTTGGTCTGGTCAGCCAGGCCGAGGCGGATCTTTCGGCTTTTGAAGATCGCTGTCGCGCCTGGCCTTTGGTTCGGGAGTGCCACATGCTGAACGGCGAGGTGGACTTCATCCTGAAATGCGTGGCACCGGACTTGCGCAGCTTTCAGAGTTTCCTGACCGAGGAGCTCACCGCCGCGGACAACGTGGCCAGCGTGAAGACTTCGCTTGTCATCCGGGACGCGAAGGATGAGCCCGGGGTACCCTTCGATGTTCTCGAGGAGCGGCTGGCGCGTCAGGCCTGATTGGCGGCCTGAGCCCAGAGATCCAGATCGGACATCCTCAGACGCGGGTGCCGCATCGGGCCAAAGTCGAGGAACTCCCGCACGTGGGGGAAAAACGTCAGGTAGAGCTTCAGAATATCACCCCTAGCGCCCAATTCATGTAGCGTTCCGGGGTGGTGGCTTTCGATTTCGACACCGTTGGCAACCAGCCGTTGATGATCGCGGAAGGCGAGGTGATAGACCTGAACCGGAGAGGGCGGCGTCAGTTCGATCACGTTGATCCCGTCGAGGTAATCGCGCCCCGGCACGAAGGCTCCGTCGCCCCGGGCCAGCGCCTGAGCTGCACGGGTCCGGTTGTAGAGCCGGGCGCTGGGCCCGAGGATCAGGTCGGGCATCGGACGGGCAATACCAAGGCTGTCTGCCGAGAAACGGGACAGGCGTCCCATTTCCCGGCGTTGACCGGCAGCGCCGGGAACGAGCGTCATCGCCCCGCGCCAGAGGAGGGTTTGGTAGCCGTCTTCGACGGTTTTGACCTCGTCGCCGGGGAAGAGGTCCTCCACGGCCACGGGGCCGCGGCTGGTGGCCACAAGCGCGCCGCGCGCAAACGCCGAAAAGGCGCTTTCGAAGGCGGCGGTGGCTGGGGCGATGCGGCGGAACTCGCCGATATCGCCGTTCTGTTCGAGGTAGAGCACCTCATATTTGCGCATGAGAGGTTTTGCGCGTTGAGGTGCCCCCTCGATCCGAGAGGAGGTGCCCAAACGGGGCGGAACCTTAAGCTGTGTCGACAGCCCGGGGGGCGTCACACGGGGGAGCACTGACATGGCGTCACCTTGCGGTTCGTCACATCGTCTGTCGGCCCCCACCGACAACATCCGAATTTGACCTGGAATGTGCACGAAGTCTGCGGTCGCAACCTTCTTTCTGTCAAATCTGGCGGTGTTTTCCACGAAAACCGCGATCAATCGGGGTCTATCTGTTGGAATTGTTCGCGGAGGGTGAACCACTTTGCCACATTCAGAGTCTGTGGCCCCGGGAATGGATCGGTCCGGGTTTGGCGCGGTCCGGGATCGTCCGGACCACGCGAGAGGTGCGATCGGTTTGTCGGGTCAGGCCGAGAGGCCCAGCGCCGCCAGTTCCGCCTTCGGCAGGTCGGCGCGGCGACGAGAGATCATGGCGCTCCGCCGCACGCCGCGCTCCCACGGCATCTTGTGCGTCATGCCTGCTGCCTCGTCCTTGATGGCGTCCATCCAGCGTGTCTTGATCTTCATGTCTCTGCCCATTCTTTGCTATGCCCGGTTGTCGACGCCGCTGTTTCGGTGCCGTTTGATTCAAACTTGCAGGTCAAAGGGGCGTCAGTTGGGCCTTTCGGAAATTTTCTTGGGGGCGTTGGCCATGGAATGTGTCGAGTCCCGCCTGTCCGAAAAACATGAGTAATGTCAGATACGTACCGGAACAGTGGAAACAATTTTGGCAGATGGCCGCCATTGTTGACGGCGCAAACAAGGCACGCGGCCCCCGATTTTGCCGCAATTGAAGCGCCGAGCGACGCCTAAAGCCGGATCACCGATATCAACCGACCGTAGTCGGCTTCCCGCTCATGTACGGATCGGCGGTAGGAAAAGAAGCGCTCGGGCTCCGAATAGGTGCAATGGCGGGTCCAGACGGCTTCTCCCACCCCGGCCGTGCGCAGGCGGTGCAGTCCGAAAGCCGGCAGATCGAATTGCATCCGGTCTCCCGCGCCACCGGCAAAGAACCGGGCGTTCATCGGATCCGCGTCGACGAATGTCTCAAAAAACTCGGGCCCCACTTCGTACGCCCGTTGACTGATTGACGGACCGATCACAGCGGAAGTGTTTGCCCGGTCGGCACCCAGGGCCTCCATCGCCTCCAGCGTCGCCTCCAGCACACCGTCGAGCGCGCCGCGCCACCCGGCATGAGCGGCGCCGATCACCCCGGCCGCACCATCGCAAAAGAGCACAGGCTGGCAATCGGCCGTCAGGATCGTGAGCGCGAGGCCGGGGGTCGCCGTCACGAGCGCGTCGGCCTTGGGTCGCGGATCTCCCGGCGCTTCGGACAGTGTGACGACCGCTGCTGAATGGACCTGATGCACGCCGGCGAGGGCTTGGGGCGGAACCTCCATCGCCTCGGCCACACGGGTGCGGTTGATCGCGACCGCCTCGTGCTGGTCCGAGGACCCCAGCCCGCAATTCAGTCCGGCAAACACCCCCGACGACGCGCCACCGCCGCGACCGAAAAACCCGTGGCGCACCGGGGCAAGCTCGTCGGCGGTGATGATGTCGAGTGTCATGAGCCTCTATGCGTCAAGCCCTGCAAGGGGCGGTGCGCCGGGTGGGGTGAGTCCCAGCACCTGAAAGAGGTTCCCCATCTGATCGGGATCGGTCAAGCGCCGCGCCGCGTCCAGATGGTTGTTGAGCGCGTCGCCGGTCAGGCCCTTGGCAATAGCGTCGGTCCGCTGGGCGATGCCAAGCCGACCGAGAAACGCGCCCTGGGGGGTGAGGCCGGAGGAACGGGCAGGAGCCGCGCCGCGCGCGATCTCTTCGAAGGCGACGTGGGCCGTGATGTCGGCGGCGCCAGGATTTGCGAGCGGATTGACCCTTTTATGTGCCGCGATGGCCTGAAACGTATCACCGAGAGATTGCCACGAGCCGTAATCGATGATCAGGGCCGCGCCGCCGTGGTCGGAGACACGCCGACCGATCGCAGCGGCGTAGGGCTCGGCCGCGGGACGGACCTCGACCAGGTCGCCATCCTTGGTGTCCCGGGTCCGGTCCGGCAGGGTTTCGGGCGGCATGGGGGCCGAGAGGCCAAAGGCGAGGACGCCGTCAACAAGTCCCACCTGCCGTTCCCGCCAGCCCGCCCCGTCACGAATGAACTGGCGCACGGGCAGAGCGTCAAAGAACTCGTTGGCCACCAAGAGTGTTGGCATGTGCGGTAGCGTCTCAACCGTGTCGTGCCACGTTGCATCCGGGACGCGCCCGGCCTGCTCGGCGCGCAAGGTGGGTGAGGCCTCCACCAGGTGCACCTCCGCTGCCGCGGCAAAGCCCGGAACCCTTGCCGTGGCACGGCGCAGATCGGCCATCAGGGTACCTCGTCCGGGACCGAGTTCCACGACGGCCACGGGGGACGGCGCACCCTGATCCAGCCAGGCCTGGACAAGGCAGAGCCCAACCAGTTCTCCGAACATCTGGCTGATCTCGGGCGCGGTGATGAAGTCTCCGGACCGACCCAGGGGCAGACGTGTGGTGTAGTAGCCGTGTGTCGGGTGCAGTAGGCAGAGGGCCATGAATTCGGCAATGCTGATCGGCCCAGTGGTCGCGATCTGGGTTGCGATGCCGTCAGAGAGGGCGGTCATGCGGATCGGTGGCGTCGGCCGTAGGCGAGGAGGGCCAGCCCGATGACGATCATCGGCAAGGACAGCGTCTGGCCCTGGGTAATGCCAGTGCCCGAGATATGGATCGCGTAGCCCATCGGGTTGTCCGGCGACACAAACTGAAGGTCGGGCTGGCGGAAGAATTCCACGACAAACCGGGCTGACCCGTAGCCCGCGAGGAACACCCCTGTCAGGCGCCATGGCGTCTTTAGCGCACCCCGCCGGAAGCCGAGCCAAAGCAGGAGCGCGCCAAGGATCAAACCTTCCAGGATCGCCTCATATATCTGCGAAGGATGCCGGGCACAAAGCCCCATGGCCACCTCCCCGCACCGCTGCTGAGACGCCGGATCGGGAAAGATCACCGCCCAGGGCACGTCCGTCGGCCGTCCCCAAAGCTCACCGTTGACGAAATTCGACAAGCGGCCAAGGAACAGGGCCGGTGGCGTCGAGAGCGCCAACATGTCCGCCACCTGTGACAACGGCGCGCCGTGTTTGCGGCTAACCCACAAGACGGCGGCAACAACGCCGAGAAAGCCGCCGTGAAACGACATGCCACCGCGCCAGACCTGAACAATCTCGAGCGGGTTTTCCATATAGTACAGGGGGCGGTAGAAGAGCACGAAGCCCAACCTGCCGCCGACGATGACCCCGATGATGATCCAGGTCATGAGATCCTCGACCTGCTCTGCCGTGAGCGGCGCGCGGTTCCCGGACCAGAGACCCTCGCGGCGTACCGCTGACAACGAGATGCGCCACCCGATGAGGATACCAACGATATAGGCCATGGCGTACCAGCGAAGCGCAAACTCCATGCCGAAGAGCGAAATCGAGAAGATTTCGGGCGACAGAAATTCGGGAAAGGGGATCGCGGCCTGCATCGTGCCCTCTCCTGCGATAGCGGCGCGGTGCTGTCAACGGTTGAGGAACCGGTGAATGCGTCCCATATGTGACCAAGACCAGACCCGGAGGCTGACGGATGCAGACCCGCAACAAGATATTCGATGATCTTAGCCAGTTGATGACAAATGCGATGGGCGTGGCCCAAGGCGCACGGGACGAGGCGGAAACCGCGTTCCGGTCCCTGTTTGACCGGATGATCGCAGATCGCGGACTTGTGACCCGCGAGGAATTCGACGCTGTCCGCGCCATGGCGCAGAAGGCGCGGGAGGAGAACGAGGCGCTCAAAGCCCGAATCGACGCGCTGGAAGCGAAGCTCAGCAACTAGGGTCCGCCACGATGACGGCGCCGGCTTCACGTTTGAGCATCGGTTGGAAATTCAGTGGGCGTGAAGCCCGCTCGCCCGACAGACGGACCTTGCCGCCATTCGATCGACCGTACCCGCTGTCCCCCCGGCACGGTTTGCGACTGAGGCGAAAAGTACCAAAAGCCGGGCTCGCCGATTTGGAAGGCAGGGCAAGTCAGTCATCGGCCGATGGAACCAAAGAGAAACGGTATTTGTCAAAGTACGTAGCGTGACGATCCCTTAAGGCGTCCACGTTTATCGCATACTCGGCATTGGAATACCGATGGCGGCCGTATTTGCCCTGTTGATTGTTGGCTAGGTAGCCCCTCATGCGTTCCTCGAATTCAGGTGTGACGTCGAGTTCGAACTTGGCATAGATCTTTCGCACCGTTGCGATAGGGTCTGCGAATACTTCGGGATAGACGGCATCAACGATCTGACCTTCGCGCTCCGGATGCTCTCTGCGGTAGTCCAGTGGCCGAGACCAGGTTAGCCCCCAGAATTTCGTGCACATTGCCGCAAACCGGTGCTTGTCGAAGCTGCCTTCGATATCAAAAGGCAGACAGGCGCTCTCCATCAGACGCGCTATAGAGGCGGCATTCTTGGCGGGGTTCCGGTGGGTCAATACGACCCGGGCATCCGCAAATTCTTCAAATAAACCACCAAAGAAGAATGCGTAACTTGGGGCTTTGTTGATCCAATGCGATTGGGCCGGCGCAAAAGCATCAAGCATTGTGAAGAAGTTACGCTCATATTTCAGAAGCGCGGGCGCGACCTCCGGCTCGACTGAGCGCAGCATGTATTCCAAGCCAGCCTGAAAGTTGTTCAAGGTGCTCATCCCGTTGTGAAACTGCACATAGACAAAGGCCTCTTCCTTCTCGGTCGCGGACCAATGATGGCTTTCACTAAACTTCTCTATGAAGCCTGGGGCGAACTTTTTGAGTGTTGCCATCGAGGCATTGCTCTTCTCGATGCGCGGGTCCGATAACGGGTCATCGCCTGTCTTCAGCGGAGGAAGGACCTGCTCCAGTTCGAATGTAAAGGGTGATCGTGACCGCGGATCCTCGGCCATCAGTCGGTGCAGTAGGGTCGTCCCGGTGCGCGGGAATCCAGTTACGATGATCGGTGCGACGTATTTTCCGTTCGCTTCGATATAGGCGGCATTCCTGTCAAAAAACCTTATGAAATCAGTGCGGTTCTTCAAATGCGCAAGGTAGACCTTCTTTAACAGCATGCGGCCGACAGGGGAAATCCAGGGATTGTCGTCAATCCCGCGCGCAAACATCTCGAGGCAGTCTCGAACGACCCCGACACTTCGAGTGGACCCCCATCGGGGATGTAGCGTCCCCGGCCTGTCGAATTCCTTGAGCAGGGCCTTGGTCAGACGAAATGCGCTTGATCCGGTGACTGACCTGCTCAGCGCATCAATCCAGCGGGTCGGAGCCAGTAGTTTGGAATAGGTGACATGGTTTGGAGGATACCGGCCAGATGTGTCGCCCAATGTCGTGGCCGGATCGACGTTATAATACGTTCCCATTGGCCACACCCAGACTTGTTGAATTGGCCTTCGTGTCACCCCGGATTGCTGCAGTCTTCATGGAGCGTACAACGGAATGACCGCACGCTGGAGGGCTGTGCGGTAGCGCTCATTTTAGCACAAAGACAGATTGCTGTCACACTTGGCAGGACATGGACATGTCGCGGCGCAGTGGGTGAGAAGGGTCAAATGAATACAAGGCCGGCGGCGATCATTGTTTGAGGACACAGGTGCACTCAGGTTTGCGCTCATGGCGAATGGCAGAAATGTTGGTGCAACCTCAGCATCAAAAAGTAAGGCTTGGTGTCCGCTTGGGGCCGTGCCGCCGGATAGCTGTCTGGCCATTTTTCGGCCCACCGGTCTCACCTGAGCAGCGGTACCGTCTCCGATCCTGACAGGGCTGGTGGCACCGGTCCGCCAGTGGCCCAGTCCAGCAACTCCACCGTATGCACCATTGGCACATCCGTCGCGCCGCCGATCTGCATCATGCAGCCGATGTTGCCCGCGGCGATGACATCTGGCTTGAGCACTTCCAGCGTGTCGACCTTGCGCGCCTTGAGTTGCTTTGAAATCTCGGGCTGCATCAGGTTGTATGTCCCCGCCGAGCCGCAGCACAGATGGCTATCGGCAGGCTCCACCACCTTGAATCCGGCCCGTTTCAGCAGGTCCTTGGGGAAGGTTTTGATCTGCTGACCATGCTGCAGCGAGCAGGCGGCGTGATAGGCCACGGTCAGGCCCTTGTCCGCGCCTTCGGGCAGGTCCAGCGTCATCAGCAGTTCAGAGACATCCATGGCAATCCCCGCGACAGCCGCCGCATCCTCTGCCAGATCCGCATCCTGCCGGAACATGTGACCGTAGTCCTTCACGGTCGTGCCGCAGCCACTGGTGTTGATGACGATGGCATCAAGGCCCTTGCCCCTCATCTCGGCGCTCCACGCGCGAATATTCCTGGCCGCCGTTGCATGGCTTTCGGCGGTCTTGCCCATGTGATGGGTCAGCGCACCGCAGCAGCCCGCCCCCTCGGCCACAACCACTTCGCAGCCAAGGCGTGTCAGCAGCCGGATCGTCGCGTCGTTGATATCGGTGTTCAGCGCCTTTTGCGCACAGCCCGTCATCAGCGCGACCCGCTTCTTCCGAACGCCTTCGGATGCAAAACTCTGCGGGTCGTCGTTGCGGCTGACCGGGGGAATGGTCTTTGGGGCCATCTCCAGCATCGCGCGCAGGCGCGCATCGGGCATGAACCTCCGGAACGGCCTGCCGATCTTCGCGCCCAGGAGGGCCACCCGGAACCGTGTCGGATAGGGCAGGATCCGCGCCAGGATCCAGCGCAGGGCCCGGTCCGACCAGGGGCGGTCGTAGTTCTTCTCGATATATTCCCGCGCATGGTCCACCAGATGCATGTAATGCACGCCCGAGGGGCAGGTGGTCATGCAGGCAAGGCAGGACAGGCACCGGTCGATGTGTTTGACCGTGTCGGCGTCGGGAACCCTCTCATTCTCGAGCATGTCCTTCATCAGGTAGATGCGTCCCCGGGGGCTGTCGAGTTCGTCACCCAGCACCTGATAGGTCGGGCAGGTTGCGGTACAGAACCCGCAATGCACACAGCTGCGCAGGATTTCGTTGGCCCGCGCCGTGCCGGGGTCCCGCAATTGCTGTTCCGTGAAGTTGGTCTGCATGGCTCAGATTGGTCCAATCATGCTGAGGTAAACGAGGTGGGCGAGAAATGCCGCGCACAGGCCGATTGACATGCGGGTCCAGATCGGGGGCCGGTTTTCGCCGAACAAGGTCGGCATCACGGCCAGGGCACCGATGGTCACGCCCGAGGCCAGGGGCCGGGCGACGGTCGTGATGGGGCCGAAGATCCCAGAAGGCAGGACGAGGAGCGCGAGGGCGCCGGCGGTCAATGCGGCCGCCAATCGCCAATCCACGGCCACCGAGCCGGCGAGCGTGCCGCCAATCGACGGCAGAATGACGAAGGGGAGCCAGAACGCCTGCATGAAACCTAACCCAAGACGCCGGGGTTCAGGATGCCGCGCGGGTCGAATTTCGTTCTCAACCCGGCGGACAGGGCCGCAACTGCCGGGACCTCCGGCTGAAACCGAGGGCCGCCACCGCTGCCACGCACGCGCGTTGCATGGCCGTCAAAGGCGCCCAACGCCGCCCGAACATCCGTACCCTCGGGCACCAGAACCCACGCCAGCCCGCCGCCCCAGTCGAGCCTGACCTTGGCCGCGCCGGGCAGTCGCGCCAGCACGTCGGGGGCTTCTGATGGCCGAAGCGACAGCCGCCAGACCGCTCCTTCGAGCTCTGCAAAGTCGGTCACGTTCCGGACTCCGGTCCAGAGTGCCACGCTGTCCTCTGCCCGGATCATCTCGGGGGTGCCGAACGGGGCCATCAGGTCCGTCAGCCGCCCGCCGCGGTAGTCCACGCTATCCCCAAACCCCTCGATCCGGACCAGTGTTTGCGCACCGGTCCAGGCCGCGCCGGTGACCTCGAAGGGCGACCCGAGGGCTTTTGCCATCGCCGCCACGGCTTCGCGCATGTCCGATTGGGGCACTGCAATCGTCGCCTGGGTCTCTGGCCTTGGCAGGACCTTCAGGCTGACCTCGGTCAGGACGCCCAGGGTCCCGAATGATCCGGTCAGAAGTTTCACGAGGTCATATCCGGTAACGTTCTTCATCACCCGCCCGCCATTCTTCATGACCGTCCCGGTGCCGTCCACGAACCGCACGCCGAGCATGAAATCCCGGCAGGCGCCCATCGCCACGCGCCGCGGTCCGCTCACATTGGCTGCGACCACGCCACCGATGGTGGCCTCACCTTCGGTGCCGAGCAGTTCCCGATGATCCATCGGTTCGAACGCAAGCCGCTGCCCGTCCCTGGCGAGTGCGGCCTCCACCTCCGACAGCGTGGTCCCCGACTTTGCCACGAGGGTCAGGGCCCCCGGTTCATAAAGTTCGATCCCGCTCAAATTCCGGACCGAAAGAAGCTCACCCTCGCTGGCAATGCCGCGGGTCCCGCCACCCTCGATCCGCAGCGGTCCGCTGGCCTCTCGGATCGCCTCTGCCAGCTGGTCTTCGGTCTCAGGCACCATTGTCTTGTCTTTCTCTGGCTCAGAAATTTCCCTGGGCGGTCGGGGGCGGGACTACTCGGCAGCAACCCGGTGTGGCGCGCTGATGTCGAGCGGGAACACCTTGGCCGGGTTCAACAGCCAGCCCGGGTCGAACACGTCCTTCACGGCCATCTGGATGCCAAGATCCTCGGGCGCGAACTGCGATGTCATGAGGTCCCGTTTTTCCACGCCAACGCCGTGCTCTCCGGTCAGACAACCCCCGGCCTCAACGCAGAGCTTCAGGATCTCCGCCCCAAACGCCTCGCATGTCTCCAGGTCACCCGGCTTGTTGGCGTCAAACAGGATCAGGGGATGCATGTTTCCGTCTCCGGCGTGGAACACGTTGGCCACGTCGAGGCCGAATTCCTTCGACATCTCGCCGATCCGGTTCAGGACCATCGGCAGCGACGACACCGGGATCGTGCCATCGAGGCACATGTAATCGTTGATCTGCCCCATGGCGCCAAAAGCCGATTTGCGGCCCAGCCAGATCCGCCCCGCCTCGTCGGCATCCGCAGCTTCGCGCAGCTCCACGGGATCATACTTCGCCGCGATCTGCTTGATGAAGCCAAGCTGCTGGTCGATCTCGGCCTCTGAGCCCTCGACCTCCACGATCAGCAATGCCTCGCAATCGGGGTAGCCGGCCTTCGCGAATTCCTCACAGGCGCGAATGCAGGGCCGGTCCATGAACTCGATAGCCACGGGCAAGACACCGGCCTTGATGATGTCGCTCACGACCTGACCTGCCACCTCTGACGAGTCGTAACCCATCAATACGGGCCGCGCCCCCTCGGGCTTGGGCAGGATGCGCAAGGTGGCCTCGGTCACGACTCCCAATTGCCCTTCCGAACCACAAATCAGACCCAGGAGGTCATAGCCCCCGGCATCCATGTGCCCGCCGCCGATCTGCATCACGGTGCCGTCCATCAGCACCAACTTCACGCCAAGAAGGTTGTTCGTCGTCACCCCGTATTTCAGGCAGTGGGCTCCGCCGGAGTTCATCGCGATATTGCCCGCGATGGCGCAGGCGAGCTGCGAGGACGGATCAGGGGCGTAGAAAAAGCCCTCTGCCTCCACCGCGCCGGAGACTGACAGATTGGTGCGTCCCGTCTCGACCGTGATCGTTCGGTCCGCGTAGTTCACGTCAAGCACCCGGTTCATCCGCGCCGTTCCGAGAATGACGCTGTCGGCAGTCGGCAGGGCCCCGCCAGCAAGCGACGTGCCAGACCCGCGCGGAACAACCGGCACGCCCATTTCGTGGCAGGCCTTGAGAACTGCGGAAACCTCATCGGTTGTCGCGGGCAATACGGCTGCCAGTGGCGGACATTTGTAGGCGGTCAGCGCGTCACATTCGTATGCGCGCAACTCTGCCTCGGTCGATATCACGGCGCTGGCAGGCAGCACGTCCGACAGGCGGGCCACGATAGCGTCTTTCCGGGCAAGGATTCCGGCGTCTGGGGTTGGCAGTTCCATGAGACCTCCCTCTGGCTGGGATAACTGGTAAAATAATCTTACCAATTATGCAAGCCCGAGTCGCAACCTTCCATGTCGCTTCGCGTCATTGTCGCACCTTGCGCCTGTTTTGCAGGCAGGGCAGGGGTGAAGGATGGATTGGTATGCAACCATCAAGGTTATTCACCTGCTCTGTGTCCTGGGCTGGATGACGGGCATCTTCGCCGTGCCCCGCGCGCTGATCTACTGGCGTCGCGAATGGGAACGTCTGGGCGAGTTCGGCCCCACCGGTGATCTGACCAAGCGCATCTACCGCTTTTCCCTGGGCCTTGGCGTTTTGGCGGTCCTGTCGGGCCTCTGGCTTTTCTGGCAACTCGGGTTTCCGGCCTGGGCCTGGGTCAAGCTGTTTGTCGTCGCGCTTCTTGCGCTCCACTATGGCTGGACAGGATTGCTGGTCCGCCGCGCGCTGCGTGGCGAATTCGGCCACAGCGATGTCTGGCTCCGCGTTTTCAACGAGGTCTCGGTTCTTGGAGCCATCGGCGTCCTGATACTGGTGGTATTCCAGCCATTTTGAGGGAGTCCCTGCACCCCGCCGCCTGACGATTGTCTGGCCCCCTACTTCCGGGCCCCAGATTGGTGGCTTCTCCATGACGGTTGCTGGGACTGGTGGGCGGCCATGGAGCGCCCGGCTGGTGTCCGGGACTGCGAAGATGTCTTCGGCGCGAGCGGCCGCACGCACCGAGAGGCCAAAGCTGCTCCCATAAATCGACCTAATCCAGCGCGTCGGCTCAGCAAAGAGGGCTGGCGATTTCGGCGGGCCCGGACTTCGGCACAAATCCGCTCTAAGCACGCGCTTATCCGTCGGATCGTAAACCTCTGAACAATGGCGTGGCGGCCGTCTGGTCCTCAGATAGCGCTCGGCGACAACACGGGTCGCTGTCTCAATGCACTGCAACGCCAGTGCCCATTCAAAGGAAAACGAACACGCGCAAACTCTCATTGATCGCCATCATGGCGCTGGCCAGCACACCCGCCCTGGCGGAAGAGGTCACGATGGAGAGCACCCTCGGCACGTCGATTGAAATGGTGCAGGATTCACTGATCGCCATGGGATACGAGGTCCGCAAGGCCGAAATGGAAGATGGTGAGATCGAAGTCTACTTCGTGCGCGACGGCCAGATGGGTGAGGTCTACGTCAACCCGGAGACCGGTGCCGTGACCAGGCTCAAAAACCAGGGCTGAGAGCATGTCAGCCATCGCACAACAGGCCAACGGGCGCGCAAGCGCCCGTGAGGTCGCCGTCTGGGACCCTCTGGTGCGGTTGATCCACTGGGGGCTCGCGCTCACCATCCTGCTGAATGGCGCGATCCTCGAGGAGGAAAGCAACGCGCATGAATGGATCGGTTACATCGCCTTGACCCTGGTCGCCCTGCGCCTTGTCTGGGCGCTGATCGGACCAAAGTACGCGCGCTTCTCGGCCTTCCCGCCAAGTCCCGCCCGCGCCCTCGGGCACCTGCGCGCCTTGTTCGCGGGGGATCGGGCCGTTCACCTGTCGCACAACCCACTTGGGGCGCTGATGGTCTATAACATCTGGGCCAGCGTCGTCGCTATCGGCCTGACAGGCTACATGATGACGACCATCACCTTCTTTGGCGTCGATTGGGTTGAGGAAACACACGAATTCCTCTTTGGCTGGCTGGTGCTTTCGGTGGCGTTGCACGTCGCGGGGGTCGCATTTGACACGTGGCGTTCCGGTGTCAATCTCGTCCGGGCCATGATAAATGGAAAAAAGGCTGTTCCCGAGGGACGTGACATCGAATGAAGCGCCGATTCTGGCCGGCAAGGACGAAGGAAAGGCGCGCCTCTGCCTTGGCGGGCCTTATCCTGTTGCAAGCAATCAGCGCGTTGTTTTTCATCGGCGATGTGGCCATTGATCTTCGGGAAGACGGACATCTGGACAATCCCCACATACTGCTGGAGACCGTCGCAGCAGTGGCCCTGATCGCGGGTGTGGTCTTTCTGATGATCGAGTTGCGGGCGTTGCTCTTTCGAATGTCCGACATGCAGACAGACCTCGACATTGCCCGGGGAAATCTGGCTGACCTCATCGAGGATTTCTTTGACGACTGGTTTTTGACGAAGGCTGAGCGCGATGTGGCGATCATGATCCTCAAGGGCCTCGACAACGAGACGATCGCTCAGGTGCGCCAAACCGCGCCCGGAACGGTCAGGGCGCAGGCGACAAGCATTTATGCAAAGTCGCGAACGGAGGGACGCGCCCAATTCATCAGCTTGCTGATCGAGGAGCTGCTGGCCGAAAACCAACATCTCGGGTCAACCATCGATGCGCCCAAAGCCGCCGGAGCGAAAGCGCCGCAGACGAAGACATCAGGAGAAACTCCATGACGGAAATCAGCGCCCATTCGGACGATCCCCATTACGTCACGCGGAGCAATTGGTTGCGCGCGGCTGTCTTGGGGGCGAACGACGGCATTGTCTCCGTGTCCTCTCTTGTCGTTGGTGTCGCGGCCGCTGATCCCGGCCCGCGCGCCGTTTTGATCGCCGGTGCCGCGGGTCTGGCCGCTGGCGCGATGTCGATGGCCGCGGGCGAGTATGTCTCCGTGTCGTCTCAATCCGACACCGAGCGCGCTGATATCGAACGCGAGCGCGTGGCACTTCGAGAGACGCCGGAGGCTGAATTCGAAGAACTCAAAGCGATCTATGTCGATCGCGGATTGAGCGACGAAACGGCCGAGGCCGTTGCGAGGGAACTGACCCAGAAAGACGCGCTGGCCGCCCATATCAGGGACGAGCTTGGACTTTCGGAAATCCACGCGGCAAACCCGTTTCAGGCTGCTCTCGCGTCCGGCTTCACCTTCAGTCTCGCCGCTGCCGTCCCGCTCATCGCCGCGGTCCTTGCCCCTGCATCGGCCATTATCCCGGCGGTTTTGATCGTAACCGTCCTCGCCCTTGCCGTGCTTGGGGCGTTGGGAGCAAAAGCCGGGGCGGCGCCTGTCCTCCCCGCCGTCGTTCGTGTCGTCGGTTGGGGCGCTTTCGCCATGGCCGTGACGGCTGGCGTCGGATGGCTGTTTGGGGTGAGTGTTTGACCGCTCGCCGAAGGTCTTTGGGTGGATGAAGAAGTCCTGACCATTTTTCACTGCCGAACACGATACTCATGGAAAGCGCCACTTCGTTGCAGACCCAGACGCCCAAAGCCCTCGGCTACCGCATGCCAGCCGAATGGGAGCCCCACGCAAGGACGTGGATGATGTGGCCGTCGCGGAGAGAAGTCTGGGACGACATGGACGAAACCTCCCGCAACTATGCCGCCGTGGCCCATGCCATTCGTCAGTTCGAGCCATTGACCATGCTCGTCCGCCCGCAAGACCGGGCCCCGGCCCACGACCTGCTGGGGAGTGACATCGCGCTCCTTGACCATCCCATCGATGACAGTTGGGCGCGCGATGCGGGCCCTTGCTTCGTGACCAATGGAAATGGCGCGCGTGCGGCGGTCTCGTTCGAGTTCAATGCCTGGGGGGAGACCTATGCCCCCTTTGACGGTGACAACACGGCGTCATCGGCAATCGCCCGGGCGGCCGGAGTGCCTGAATTTGTCTCTCGCCTGGTCGCCGAGGGCGGCGGGGTGAGTGTTGATGGGGAGGGAACGATCCTCACGACCAGAAGCTGCTTTCCAAATCCCAATCGGAACCCGGACTGGACGCTGGCAGAGATCGAGGAGGAGCTGAAGGAAACGCTGGGGGGCGACAAGGTCATCTGGCTCCCCGGCAATCCTCTGGAAACGGAAACCGATGGCCATGTGGATGGCGTAGCCACCTTCCTGGCGCCCGGGGTCGTCCTGATCGAGGCCGAGGGCCCAACGAACCACGATTGGCACGACATCAACCTCGCCAATATCGCCGCCATGGAGGGGCAGACCGATGCGATGGGGCGTGACCTCCGGCTGGTTTGCGTACCTGACGCCTCCGGTCACGGTTCGGCGCATGCCAAGTTCTGTCGTTCCTACGTGAATGCCTACATCTGCAACGGCGCGGTCATCATGCCGAAGTACGATTTGCGCGAGGATGACCTTGTGCGCGAGATCTTCGAAGACCGCTTTCCGGGTCGTACCGTCGTGCAGGTGGGGATCCCGTCAATTGCGATCGGTGGCGGCGGCATTCATTGCATAACCCAACAGGAACCCCGGGCCTGAGCGGCGGCCCGCAGAGGCAATGCATGGCACCGGCATTCGTGCCGGATGCCGTATCAATGTCGGCACTCGTCAGAAAGTCCGGAGGTAGGCCACAAGAATATCCCGCGCCGCCTTCAGGTCGTCGCCCGAGATCATTTCGGTCACGGTGTGGATGTAGCGGGTGCCGACGGTGATCCCGACGGCCTTCGCTCCTGCCGCGGCTTGCTGCGCGGCAGCGCCGTCCTGCCCGCCCGCGGCCAGCATCGTGCGCTGGTGGGGGATCTTCTTCTTGATCGCGAGGGCTTCGATTTCGGACACGAGGCCCTTGTCGGCGATGAAGGACGAGTCGCGGACATGCAGGCCAAAGCCCTTGCCCTGCACCGTCGTCCGGTCCTTTTCGGGCACCCCCGGGGTGTCGCATGACAGGGTCACGTCGATCCCGAGGCCGATGTCGGGTTGGATGCGGTAGCTGGCCGTTCGGGCACCGCGCAGGCCGACTTCCTCTTGGGTGGTGAAGGCTACGTGGATCTCCGCCTTGCGGCCCTGCTTGGCGGTCAGGCCGCGAATGGCTTCGATCCCGAGCCAGCAGGCGATCCGGTTGTCCAGGGCTTTCGAGACGATCTTGTCGCCCATCTCGCGAAAGGGTTCGTCCATGACGACGTAGTCGCCGATCTTGATCTTCTTCGCCGCCGCCTTGCCCAGACCGGTATCGACAAAGAATTCCGCAACCTCCGGCACCTTCTTGCGATCCTCGGGGGAGGAGATGTGAATCGGTTTGCCGCCAGGGTTCATCACGCCGGGGTAGTCACCGCCATCGGTGCACACGAGAACGCGGCGCGAGAACAGGTTGCGCGGGTCGAAACCGCCAACCGGCTGGAGGTAAAGAAAGCCGTTGTCGTCGATGTGACTGACAAGAAACCCGATCTCATCCATGTGGCAGAGCAGCATGATCTTTGGCGCGCCCTTTTTCGACGCGTCGCGGCGGCAGAGCAGAGAGCCCATCGCGTCTGTCTCAATATGATCGAAGAGTTCGTTGACCTCCTCTTCGATCAACGCGCGCACCCGTTCTTCATGTCCGGGGACGCCGGGGGTTTCGCAAAGCCGCTTGAGCAGGTCGATATTCATAGGACACCTCGATTGTTCGCCGCGATCCTAGCGCCGCGACCGCCGGTGTCACGGGCCTGTTTCGCCAAGCATGTCCAGGATTCGCAAAAGGCCCTTACTTTGAGCCACTTGCTGGAAATTTCTGGAAAAAGCCCGTTTTCCACAAGAAACAGCTTTACACGAGACCCCTCAAAGCCCCACCATATCTAGTAAGGAGGTCGGCAATGTACCGCCTCCCTTGAGCAGGCAGCTAGCGGTAGGGCCATCTGCAGGCCCTCCGGCTAGAATACAGGAGGCCAGCATATGGCAGTGTCCGAGCAGTTCATCGCAAACGAAGATATCCACCCGATAGACCTCGTCGAATACATCGCCGAGCATCACGATTGGGAGTTTGACCGAATCGCCGACGATCAGATCGCGATGGCGGTCGAGGGGCAATGGCGGACCTATTCCATCACGCTCGCCTGGTCGCCATACGATGAAACCCTGCGCCTGATCTGCACTTTCGAAATGGAACCACCCGAAGATCGGATCCCGGCGCTCTACGAGACGCTCAACCGGGTCAATGACCATTGCTGGGCCGGGGCGTTCACCTTCTGGGCCGATCAGAAAATGATGGTCTATCGGTATGGCCTGCTCCTTGCCGGCGATCAGGTTGCGGCCCCCGATCAGGTCGACACGATGATCCGTGCCGCGGTGCTGAGCGCGGAGCGGTTCTATCCGGCCTTCCAGTTGGTCACGTGGGCCGACCGGCAGCCGGAAGAGGCGCTGGGCGTCGCGATTGGGGAAACCTACGGCACGGCCTGAGGCGCAGGATCCAGTTCCTGAACAGCGCGTGCGGGGCCGCTACCCGACCCCGCCCGCAACTGCCCGTGAGTGGAGAGCCACTGACCTGACAGGCGCGACCCTAGGGAGAAATTCCTAATTCTTCTTGAACATCGCCGGCGCTTGCGCCGGTCATCATGGTTGATAACGTCGCCCCGACGATGAGGGAGGATACCATGGACGAGATCGCCCGCCGCGGGCTGGTGCTGCTGGGCTGCGGCAAGATGGGGTCGGCGATGCTGAAGGGCTGGCTCGAAGCTGGCCTTGCCGCCGAGGCCGTGAGCGTCATTGATCCCGCGCCGTCGGATTGGGTTCGGGTGACGGGGGTTCGGGTCAACGACGATCTGCCCGAAGCACCCGCGGTCGCCTTGATCGCGGTAAAGCCGCAGATGATGGGTGATGCGCTGCCTCGGTTGCGCGCGCTGGGCGGCGACACGTTGTTCTTGTCGGTCGCGGCTGGGACTCCCATTGCGGCGTTCGAAGAGACCTTTGGCGCGGTGCCGGTTGTTCGGGCGATGCCGAACACACCCGCCGCGGTGGCCCGTGGCATCACCGCGATCGTCGGCAACAGCATCGCAACAAATGCGCAGCTTGATCTGGCCGAAACATTGCTGGGCGCCGTGGGGCAGGTTGTGCGGCTTGACGACGAAGGCCAGATGGACGCGGTCACGGCGGTCTCGGGCTCCGGCCCGGCGTATGTCTTCCACCTGATCGAAACCCTGGCGGCGGCCGGGGAGGCCGAGGGCCTTTCGGCCGAATTGGCACTGCACCTTGCGCGGGCCACCGTCGCCGGAGCCGGAGCCTTGGCCGAGGCGGCGGACGAGGGACCGGGCCAGCTCAGGGTGAATGTCACCTCGCCGGGTGGCACGACACAGGCGGCACTTGAGGTCCTCATGGATGAAGCGGCGGGTTTTCCGCCACTGATGCGCCGCGCGGTGGCGGCGGCGGCAAACCGCAGCAGGGAGTTGGCCAGTGGCGGATGAAATCACGTTTGACGACTTTCTGAAGGTCGATATCCGGGTCGGGACTGTTGTGCGGGCGGAGCCCTTTCCGGAGGCGCGCAAGCCGGCCATCAAGCTCTGGGTGGATTTCGGAGGGGAAATCGGGGAGCGCAAATCCTCGGCCCAGATCACCGCGCATTACGCGCCGGGGACTTTGGTGGGCAAGCAAGTCATCGGCGTCGTGAACTTTCCGCCCCGGCAGATCGGTCCCATGCGGTCAGAGGTTCTCGTCCTCGGGCTGCATGATTCCGACGGCGGCGTGGTATTGCTCTCCCCCGACCACCCCGTCCCGAACGGAGAACGGATGTGTTGAAGAAGCTCCTGATCACCCGGCCCATCGATCCGGTCGTGCTCGTACAGGCGGAAGCGCGATTTGACGTGACCGTGGGGCGCGAGCCTTTGACGGAGGATCAGGCCGCTGAGGCTCTGGTGACCTATGACGCGATCCTGCCCACCTTGGGCGATAGCTTCACCGCCGGTGCCTTTGCCAAGGCGGGGGCAGCGCGGAAGGCCGGGATGCTTGGAAACTTTGGCGTCGGATACAACCACATCGACGTGGTTGCCGCCGCGGAGGCCGGGGTGATGGTGTCGAATACGCCCGACGTGCTGACCGATGCGACCGCGGACCTCGGAATGACCTTGCTGCTGGCGGTTGCACGTCGGGCGGGCGAGGGTGAGCGCTATTTGCGCGCCGGAAAGTGGGGCGGGTTTGATCCGAAGGGAATGCTCGGGACCCATGTGACCGGCAAGACCGTTGGCATCGTTGGAATGGGCCGGATCGGGCAGGCCGTGGCGCGGCGCTGTCACTACGGGTTCGGGATGGAGGTCGTGTTCTTCAACCGCTCCCAGAAATCCGTCGATCTTCCCGCCCGCCAGTTGGACACACTGACCGCGGTCATGGCGGCCGCGGATTTCGTGGTTGTCACCGTGCCCGGCGGGGCGGAGACCACGAAGCTGATCAGCCGGGCGGCGCTCGGCGCGATGCGCGACGACGCGTTCTTCATCAACATTGCTCGGGGTGAAGTCGTGGATGAGGAAGCCTTGATTGACGTTCTGGAGGCCGGTGGAATCGCCGGAGCCGGGCTCGACGTCTACGAGAACGAGCCGTTTGTGCCGGAGCGCCTGCGACAGCTCGAAAATTGCGTTTTGCTGCCGCATCTGGGCTCTGCAACCGTTGAGACGCGGCGCGCCATGGGTCAGGTGGCCTTGGACAATATCCTTGTGTGGGACGCGGGCTCGGAACCGCCGCAGCGGGTGGCGTGACGCCACGCGAAGCGCCTGCTGTCACCTGTCATCGATTGATCAAGGTGCCTCAAGCGAGGTCGATCAGCTTGCCATCTGACGTGCAACCAGCGGTGAAGCCAGCCGCAGTGCACAATTACCGTCGCTCTGTGGCACGCGCGCTGTGATCGATGAAGACCCTATGAGACGCAGCGCCGCGCCTGATGATCTCTGGCGCGGTGGTTCCTCAGAGCATGCTTGCCTCGTCGTCCTCGACAGCTTCTCTCCAGTGCCGACGACAAAGACTGACATAGGTCTCGTTGCCGCCAATTTGCACCTGATCTCCGCCGGTCACGACATTGCCGTCTGCATCCATGCGGATCACCATCGTGGCCTTGCGACCGCAATGGCAAATGGTCCGGACCTCGCGCATCTCGTCGGCCAGCGCCAGAAGGGCGGCAGATCCCGGAAAAAGTTCGCCCAGAAAGTCGACGCGCAGCCCGTAGCACATGACCGGCACGCCCAGATCATCCACAGCACGGGCCAGTTGCCAGACCTGCGCCTTGGACAGAAACTGTGCCTCGTCCACGAATACACAGGCACAAGGCCCCTGGGCGAGCCGCTCTTCGATCTTCAAGAATAGATTGTCTTCAGCCGAAAAGGTGTCCGCCTCGGCCTCGATCCCGATACGGCTCGCGATGACTCCCGCGCCGGCGCGAAGGTCGAACCGTGCGGTCAGCATATATGTCTGCATCCCCCGTTCGACGTAATTATGCGCCGCCTGCAACAGCACGGTCGACTTGCCTGCATTCATGGTGGAGTAGTGAAAATAGAGCTTCGCCATGGCGACCAGAGCGTGCCCCGCCCACCCGCGACGCGCAAGTCGGTGATGGAGGCCCCGCAACCCGCATCGACTCGCCCGACTTTGCATCGAGGGCGGTTCCAGCGGGCAAAGGCGGCCAATCCTCAAATGGGCCGGAGGGGCATGCCGTCGCGCCCTAAAGCCAGCAAGGCGCAGCGGCAGGATGGGTAGCTCCCCCGGCCCCACAACACCACACATGTGGTGCTGCAACTGTTGAACCGATCACCCGTTACAACTTGAAAAATGACAAAATGCGGCTAATCGATTAATGGGAAATCTCACCCCGGATTCCCCTGTGGGCGCTGGGACAAGAACAATAGGGCGGGCCCAGGATGGGGATTAGTAGTTACCTCAAGAAGCACACCGAGGCGTTGGTGAAAGACGTGGGCGTAGAGCCGGCGTGCGAACTGACGGGCAAGTCAAAGGCAACGCTGGGCCGATATTATTCCGATGCCGACGAGCATGCCGACCGGTTCATGCCGGTGGACGCCGTGGCGCGGCTGGAGGCCGCGTACTCCTATCCCCATGTGACTTCCGCGCTTGCCGAATTGAGAGGAATCACACTCAGCCACGGCGACGCGGTCAAGAATTCCGATGGCGGCGTGAACTCGGACGTGATCGCCCTGTCGCAGCGTTTTGCCCTGTTGATGGGTGAATACAACCAATCCATCGAGGACGGGGTGATCTCGGTCAACGAAGCCAAGCGGTTGCTGCGGGAGACGCTGGAGATACAGCGCGTGCTTTTGGACATGAAGCTCAACCTGGAGCGCGAATCGGGGTGAGCGGGCCTGACCTTTCGGATCTGCCCAACATTCAGACGGGTGCGTTTTCGGTCCCGGCACAATCGGACTATGCGCCGCCGGGCGATAGGGGCCATCCGCCGCGGATCTTGCTGCTCTATGGATCGCTGCGAGACGAGAGTTATTCCCGCAAGGTGGCCGAAGAAGCCGCGCGCCTGTTGCGCGCCTTCGGCTGTGAGCCACGGATGTTCAACCCTCGGGGACTGCCGCTGGTCGACGATGGGGTAGATGCGAGCCACGGCAAGGTTGCGGAACTTCGTGAACTGGCCCTCTGGTCAGAGGGTATGGTCTGGTCCTCGCCCGAACGGCACGGGGCGATGACAGGTGTCATGAAGACCCAGATCGACTGGCTGCCCCTCGCGCCCATCGGCGGCATTCGACCAACACAGGGAAAGACCCTCGCCGTTTGTCAGGTGTCGGGCGGGTCGCAGAGCTTCAATGCCGTGAACCAGATGCGGATTCTTGGCCGGTGGATGCGCATGGTGACAATCCCGAACCAATCCTCCGTGCCAAAGGCCTGGGGTGAGTTCGACGGGGACAGGATGAAGCCCGGGCCGCTCTATGACCGGATAGTGGACGTGATGGAAGAACTCACGCGCTTCACCTACATGGTGCGCGGTCGAAATGACGCGTTGGTGAATCGCTATTCAGAGCGTGTGGAAAGCCTCGAAGAGGTCCATAAACGGGTGAACAAGGTCAGGAGTTGAGCAACCCATGACGAAAGAGACCGAGACGGACGAGGCATTCTTTGCCCGTGCCGACCAGATTATTGCAACCGCCAACAACCAGATCGACGACGCGTCACCGGGAAAGGTCAGCGCCTCGACCCTGTTCGCGGCGGCCCGGTTCAATGCCTTTGTGACGGCTCAGGGGTTCGAGACCGGGGCGGACATGCAGGACAGCATTGACGAAATGCTCGACTACTTCGTGCCGCAATATCGCGATATGCTGAAAGAGCACCTTGAGGACTACGCAAAGAACTTTGCGAAATACACGGGGCGCGCGTGAGGATCACGCACGCTCGACGATCACGGACCCAACCGAATAACCCGCCCCAAAAGAGCAGATGATCCCTCTCGCCCCGGGGGCGAGGTCGTCGGAATTCTGGGAAAAGGCGATGATGGAGCCCGCGGACGAGGTGTTGGCATAGTCCTGCAGGATATTGGGTTGTTCACCGGGGTCCGGTTCGCG
The DNA here is from genome assembly GCA_964391555.1 of uncultured Rhodobacterales bacterium. Taxonomy (GTDB): domain Bacteria; phylum Pseudomonadota; class Alphaproteobacteria; order Rhodobacterales; family Rhodobacteraceae; genus JAMWZF01. The sequence goes on along the minus strand of CAYMMT010000017.1, from coordinate 6,553 downwards.
CCCCAGAACCTTCTTTCCGATGTAATCGTTCATGGACTTGTTGGCCTGATGCAGCCAGAGCCGGGACAGGTCGTCGGCGGATATTCCATCCTCTTTCATGTGGCCGGCGATGTGGCGGGAGACCATTGGAAGCACTTCCTTGAAAACCTTCCGGCCCTCCTGAACGAACTGCATGTCGCGGCGGTCTTCCATCTGGTCATGGGTGCGCCGCAGGAAGCCGTCGTTGTTGCGGATATTGTTGGAAAACTTCGTGGCGAGCTTCGTGGAGCGGATCTTCCAGTGGGCACCGACGAGGTCCTCGTCGCGTTCCACCACCACAGCGGTCGCCACGTCGCCAAAGATGAAATGGCAGTCCCGGTCACGCCATTCGAGATGGGCAGAGCAGATTTCCGGGTTCACCACCAGTGCGCGGCGGATCGACCCCGCACGGATCATGTCTGCGGCGGTCTGAATGCCAAAGGTGGCCGACGAGCAGGCGACATTCATGTCGAAGGCAAAGCCGCCGGTTCCGAGCAGGTCCTGAATCTCCACGGCAATCGCGGGGTAGGCCCGTTCGTGGTTCGAGGCCGCGCAGAACACCGCGTCGATGCTGGCAGCCTCCAGGCCTGCCTGAGAGAGGGCCTTTTGCGCCGCATCCACGGCCATTTCGGCCATGATCGAGGGTGCCTCGTCCGGCCTCGCGGTGAGCTTCGGGAACATGCGGGCGTGGTCGAGCACGCCGGACTTGTCCATCACGAAACGCCGCTCGATCCCCGAGGCGGCAACAATGAAATCGGAGGAGGAATGGGCGATTGGCTCGACCTCACCGGCCGCGATGGCCTCCGCGTTCTCTGCATTGATCCGGTCCGCATAGGCGTTGAAGGCCGCCACGAGTTCGTCATTGGTAATGACGTTCTCTGGCGTGAAGACACCGGATCCGGTGATCGCTGCGCTGTGCATCTGAAATCCCTCCAACGGCTAATGCGTTATTGGCCCGAAACCGGGTGGCGGGCAAGGCAATGCGCCGTCACGGGGCGGGGACCGCGCGGCAGTTCACTTGCCTAACATCCCGTCTGGGCGCAGACTGTGAGCATCGCGTTTTCGTGCGTTGATTGCTGCAAAGGTTCCATTTCCATGCGTCTGTCCTCTCTGATTTCCGCGCTTTGTGTCCTGCTCCTGGCTCAAGCTTCCGCCGCTCAGACCGCAGATGAGGTCCGGTCCGACGTTCTGGCCGCCTTGTCCACACCCTTGCCGATAACCATCGTCGGCCCACTCCTGACCCGGGACGTCACGGTGAGCGAAGAGGGTGACGGGTTTCGGGCGGTCCTTCAAGACACGACGATCATGGGGCTTTTCCCGTTCGGAGAGGTGTCCATGGTGCTGACACCAATCGACGACGATCTCTACCGGGTGAGCGACATGACGTTCCCGTCCCGGATTGACATACCGGGGCTTGCGACTCTGACCTTTGCCGGCATGTCGATCGAGGGCACGTGGTCGGCCCGCGACAGGTCCTACTCCGATCTGACATGGGTGACCGAGGGTCTGACCTTCCGGCTGCCGGAGGGTGCTCCCGGGACGGTGGGCATCGGGCGCATGGCCTTTGACGTTCTGAAAGAACCGGACGACACCGATACCGAGAGCCGTTTCGAAATCACGTTGGGCGACCTCGCGGTCAAGGGGTTTGGTCCCGACAACCTGCGTGCCGGCGAGGTGCGGGTTCTCCTCGCCGCCAATGGGGCACAGCCCGTCGACCTCTATTCGCTTGTCCGCGAGGCGATCATGCGCGGCACAATGGGCGGCGGGGGTGGCGACCTCATGACGTTGGGGCGGAGCCTTCTGGGCAATACCTACTCTGTTGTGACGCTGGATCTGACCGGTCGGGACCTGGATATCCGCGGTGCCGCCGACAGCGGCGCCTACCTCACCGCCGGGGGCATGACAGCCCAGGTGACTCTCTCCGATGTGGAGCCGCGCGATTGGGGCGGGGCGGAGATTCGTGTCGCGTTGCAGGGGATCGAGCAGCGCGACTACGTGCCCGAAATGCCTCTCGTGACGCTGGGGGAGGCTGCGGTTGCGCTTCGCGGAAGCGAATTGCCCGTCGCCGACATGCTGACCACGGTCGGGGTCCTGTCGAACCCGCCTCGAGGCCGACCGGTACCGGCGCAATTGCTTCTCGATGGTTTGCTCGGCATGGGATTGCTGGAGTTGTCGACCGACGGCCGGAACATCGCGCTGGAAGTCCACGACTCAGTCTGGGACAATGGTGAGCGGCGCTACGAGCCGCTTTTTGTCACCCGCTACGACGGCTGGACCGCTCGATTGGCGCTTTCCGGTCTGAACGTGGATCGGGGCGCGCTCACCTTTGCCGCCGGACTGGTCGGCGGTGAACTCGAGCCCCGAAGCGCCATGGGCCCGGAGGCTCTGCGTCATGTCGAGGCATGGTTCCCGGTCAGCCTGCGCTCGGAATCGACCGTGACCTCGCTGAACGAAGCGTTCCTGCGGCAGGTTCTGGCGAATGTGGAAATCGCGGATCTGAATGAACCCGTCGAACTGGCCCTGCCCATGCTGCTCTATGCGGCCGCCAGCGTCTTTGATCTGTCGTCAGAGGATGGTCACTTCGAAACAGGCCTATTCAGGGTCGAGCAGAGCGGAGAACTGCAATTCTTTCCGACCGAAATCGCGAGCCTGTCGCCTTATACCGGGCGGACAGAGATACGCATGACGGGAATGGAAGCGCTGCAGCGGTATTTCGAGACCGCCGACCTGGGTATGCGCGACGAAGAGGCGAGCGCGGTCCGGAGCGTCTTTACCGTGCTCGGCAACCTTGCCGTTGACGACGGAGAGGCGCTTTCCTGGACCATTGCGCGGCCCGACCTCTACCGCCGGGAGGTGGTGGTGAACGATGTCACCCTGCGCTACCCGGACCTGCTGCGCTATCTGCCGATGCTCTATTTGGGCTGGGCGCTCTAGCGGACTGGCACGGAATAAAGCACGTATCCCTGCGTCCGCGCGACCTCGACCCCGCCGGTATCGAGGACAAAGACGCCGAGGTTCTCCATATCCTCGGGACAAGCCACGAGGTCGGCGGCGTCATCAAGGAACTGGTTGGTGTAGTCGTTCTCGCCCACCCGGCGGCACGGATCCCCATCCGCGCGGTAGCCGTCCCCGAAGATCGGGAGGGGGTCTGCGGGTGGGGTCATCGGGTCGCACGCAGCGGTGGCAAGGAGGGCGAGGGAAGGGAGGATGGGGCGCAATTTTCGGATCCTCTTCTTGATCGAATTTAGGTTATCACAGGTCTTTCGTCATGCGGCAAAACCTCGCCGATCCGATGGGCTTGACGCCCGATTGGGGATTGAGATTTCTGGCGTGGACGTGCTCGAAGAGAAATGGGGACGACAAATGACACGAGTGTTTTGGTTAGTCGCGGTACTTGCCTGCTTCCCAGCAGTGCTATCGGCTGAAGCGCTAATCCGCTGGAAAGCTGTCACCATTTATCCCCAAGAGAAGGGTGTCCTCGTTTCGGCAGACTGAGCTACCCGCCGAAATTCGGACACTGACGTAGGCTACGATTAGCGGTCTGCTGATCTTCGACGAGAAGAAGATCAGAGATGTCGAAACGGAAGCAGCATTTGCCGGAGTTCAAGGCGGAGGTGGCGCTGGAAGCGCTGAAGGGTGAGCAGGCGGTTGCCGAGCTCGCGAGCCGGTTCGGGGTTAAGCTTTGGTTCGATCTCCGCCGTCCCAGAGACGGGACCGCTTGCCATGGCAATGCTGGCAATCGGCTTGGAACTACGGGCCCCGCAACCTCACAAAGGCTCGAGTCCTGGGCGAGAGGAGAGTTGCGAGAGAGATTCATCCGAATAGAGTTGGAAAGTTTGCCTGAGAGTTTGGCGGTGATGTCTGCGTTTGTCCCGGCGACTGATTTCGATCGCGACGATCTTTGCATCACATCGATCGAGTTTGATTTTTCTGAGGCGACAATTTCGCGTTCTGAAATGAACTTTTGCAATGAAGAGACGGACGAGCCCGAATGCCGGGATTGAGTTTGTTGCCCCTAAGTGCGGAATCAAGGCCGCAGGCCGCCGCACATCGTCTGGCCTCCCCCCGGCCAGGCGATTTGGTTGAGCCAATGCTCAGCTTTGATCTACTTCGGATTTGGCATCCATAAAGTGCGGGATACGAACCGTTGGATCGCCAATCCGTGGCCAGACGATGTGCGGCTCTGCACCCAGGCCGGGAATGCCCGCTCCTCGCCAAAAACTGATCAGCCTCACCCCTGCAACGCCCGCACCCCAACTTCGCCGCCGACCATCTCACGCATGGCGAGGGCAGCGGCGTGGGAACCGGCGAGCGTCGTGTAGTAGGGGATGCGGTCGGCCAGCGCGATGGCGCGGATGGAGCGGCTGTCTTCGACAGCGGCCGCGCCTTCGGTGGTGTTGAAAACCAGCGCGATTTCGCCGTCTTTCATCAGGTCGGTGATCTTGCGCAGGCCGCCGGTGGCGCCTTCGTAAACCTTGTTCACGACTTCGGCCTCGAATCCTTTCCCGGACAGCCAGTCGGCCGTGCCGCGGGTGGCGACGATGGTCAGACCGAGGTCGGTGACAAGCTTCGCAGCCTCCGACAGCAAAGGCCCCTTGTCCGCGTCCTTGATGGAAAAGAACACCTTGCCTTCGCTCGGCAGATGCGTTCCCGCGCCCATCTGCGCCTTGAGGAACGCGCGGGCAAAGTTGCGGGCCCAGCCCATCACCTCGCCCGTGGACCGCATCTCGGGGCCGAGGATCGTATCGACGCCGGGAAAGCGGTTGAAGGGCATCACGGCTTCCTTGACCGAGAACCACGGCGTCCGGGGATCGGCGAGCGTGAACGGGTTGCCCAGCGGCAGCACCGTCATCGGATCCTCAGCGGGCGGATAGGGCTCGCGAAGCGGGAAGTTCGACAGCGGTTCCCCGGCCATCAGGCGGGCGGCGATGCTGGCAATGGCCGAGTCCGTGGCCTTGGCGACAAACGGCACCGTACGGGACGCGCGAGGGTTCACCTCGATGAGGTAGACGTCACCGTCCTTCACCGCGAATTGGACGTTCATCAGTCCCACGACCCTCAGTGCCCTCGCCAGCGCGACGGCCTGCCGTTCCATCTCGGCCACCATGTCGGCGTCCAGCGAATGGGGCGGAAGGCAGCAGGCGGAGTCGCCAGAGTGCACGCCCGCCTCTTCGATGTGCTGCATGATGCCGGCGATATGCACGTTGTCGCCGTCGCTGAGGCAGTCGAGATCGACCTCGACGGCCCCCGAGAGGTAGCTGTCGAGCAGGACGGGACTGTCCCCCGAAACCACGACAGCGTCGGAGATATAGCGTTCCAGACTGGCCTGATCGCGGACGATCTCCATGGCGCGCCCACCGAGGACATAGGACGGGCGGATCACCAGCGGGAAGCCGATGTCGTCGGCAATCGCCAGCGCTTCGGCGTCGGTCGAGGCGATGCCGTTGCGGGGTTGCCTGAGGCCAAGGTCGTTGACGAGGGCCTGGAACCGCTCGCGGTCCTCGGCGAGGTCGATGGCATCGGGTGTCGTTCCAAGGATCGGAATGCCGGCGTCATGCAGGGCATTGGCGAGCTTCAGCGGCGTCTGCCCGCCAAATTGCACGATGACCCCGTGCAGCGTGCCGTTCTCCTGCTCGACCCGCAGGATCTCCATGACGTGTTCAAAGGTCAGGGGTTCGAAGTAGAGCCGGTCCGAGGTATCGTAGTCGGTCGACACGGTCTCCGGGTTGCAGTTGACCATGATGGTCTCGAACCCCTGATCCGACAGGGCGTAGCAGGCGTGGCAGCAGCAGTAGTCGAACTCGATGCCCTGCCCGATCCGGTTGGGTCCGCCACCTAGGATGACGACCTTCTTCGCCGCGCTGGGCCGCGCCTCGCATTCCGGGGCGCCCATGATCGGTGTCTCGTAGGTCGAATACATGTAGGGCGTCTGCGCCTCGAATTCGGCGGCGCAGGTGTCGATGCGCTTGAACTGGGCCGTGACGCCGAGGTTCAGGCGGGCGCGGCGCACCTGATCCTCGTCCCGTCCGGTCAGTTTCGCCAGCCTTGCGTCGGTGAAGCCCATCATCTTGAGAGCGCGGAGGCCTTCCTCCGATACCGGCAGGCCGTTGCTCTCCACGTCGTGTTCTGTCTCGATGATCTCGCGGATACGGTCCAGAAACCACGGGTCGAACTTTGTGATCGCCTGGATTTCGTCGTTTTCAAATCCCTCGCGCATGGCTTGGGCGATGATCCGGAGGCGGTCGGGGGTTTGATGCGCAAGCGCCTTGGTGATGGCGGCTTTGCCGGAGGCGGGGTCGGCGGCGCCGGGGATGTCGATCTCGTCGAACCCGGTGAGGCCCGTTTCCATGGACGCAAGCGCCTTTTGCACCGACTCATGGAAGGTGCGCCCGATCGACATGGCCTCCCCCACGGATTTCATGGCTGTTGTCAGGTAGGGTTCGGATCCGGGGAATTTCTCGAAGGCGAAACGCGGGATCTTGGTCACGACATAGTCGATGGTCGGTTCAAAGGACGCCGGCGTGACCTTTGTGAT
>CAYMMT010000016.1:0-29816 GCA_964391555.1 uncultured Rhodobacterales bacterium | reverse complement strand
CTAGGCCAGCATCGCTTGCAGATCCGGCATGGCCGCCTCCAATCCGCGCGCGTACCGATCGACCGCTTCGGATATCTCTGCCTCGGACACCGTGAGCGGCGGAGAGAACGACGTCACCGGAAGGAAGGGGAGCCCCCGCGAGATGACACCTTCCTCCATCGCCTTGGCCGCCACCGCCTTGTGCGGATTGGAGCCCGCCGGGAACCGTTCGCGGGTGCCGCGGTCGGCCACGAACTCTACCGCAGCCATCAGCCCGGAAGCGCGGATGTCCCCCACGAAGGGATTGTCGCCAACCCGGTCCTGCAAGGCTTCGAGCAGGATCGGCCCGAGCCGCTTTGCCCGGCCGGGAAGGTCCTCTCGTTCAATCAGGTCGAGGTTTGCCATGGCAATGGCCGATCCGACAGGGTGCCCGGAATACGTAAACCCGTGCATCACCGGTCCAAGTTCGGGTGACGCGGCTTCCAGGACATCCCAGATGCGTTGCGACACCAGCGAGGCCGACATCGGGAAGTACGCCGAGGTGAGGCCCTTGGCCAGCGACACAATGTCGGGCCGCAGCCCGTATGTACCGGAGCCGAACCACTGACCCGTACGCCCAAATCCGGTGATGACCTCATCGGCCACGAACAGAATATCGTGCCTCTCAAGGACCTCCTGGACCCCCTCGAAGTATCCTGCTGGCGGAACGAAAACGCCACCGGTTCCCATGACCGGTTCCGCGATGAAGGCGCCAATCGTGTCGGCACCTTCGCGGATGATCGTCTCTTCCAGTTCGGCGACGAGGCGGGCGCTGAAGGCCGCTTCGTCCTCCCCCTCGGCCCCGAATGCATAGAAATGCGGACAGCTCAGGTGGATCACGTCGTCGCCGGGCAGGTCGAAGGCTTTGTGATACCCATCGATTCCGGTCAGTGCAGCCGCGACCGTTGTCAGGCCGTGGTAGGCCCCTTGGCGCGCCAGGAATTTCTTCTTGTGCGGCTTGCCCCGCAGGTTGTTGTAGAGCCGGACAAGCTTGACAGCCGTGTCGTTGGCATCTGATCCCGAGGTCCCAAAGAAGACCCGCGCTATGTCCGACCCCGGCACCGTTTCGGCAAACAGCGTCTTGATCCGGTCTGCGAGCCTGATCGTGCTCTCCGCTGACGACCCGCCAAAGAAATGCTGGTAGCTGAGCCCCCGCATCGCCTCGGCGCCTGCATCGACGAGTTCTTGCCGCCCGTAGCCGACGTTCACGCACCAGAGCCCCCCGGCCATGTCCAGCAACTTCTGCCCCGAATCCCGTGTGACAGTGACCCCCTGCGCACCTGCGTAGATGACCGGGCCATGGGCTTCGAGGTCCGCGATCGAGGTCACGGGATGAAAAAGGCTCTCTCGGTCGAGTTGGGCGAGCGAGAAATTGGCGCGATCTGACATGGGGGTCTCCTGCAATGGGATGGTCGCAGACTGCGTCTGCGGCATTTCCCAATCAACCCCGATCATTCGGGCCAATGCCTGAAATGGTGCCGGATACCTGAGCAGTTTGCCGACGCGACCTCAACATTTTTGCAGGTCCCGGCCTCAGATTGGGGGAATGGACACCGACGCGCACATCGCTAGTGTGCGACGATTGACCACAACAATTCCGGACACGCCATGGGTTCCATCGTTTCTGTTCAAAACATGACCAAATCCTATCCGGGCGGGTTCACGGCGCTCAACGACGTCTCTCTTGATATCGAGGAGGGCGAAATCATCGCGCTGCTTGGCCCCAACGGCGCCGGAAAGACGACCCTGATTTCAACGATCTGTGGCATCACGTTGCCGACCTCCGGGTCAATCACGGTCGGTGGCTATGACACGATTGCCGAGTATCGCGCGGCGCGAAACCTCGTGGGTCTGGTTCCACAGGAAATCAACCTCGAACCGTTCGAGAAGGTGGTCAACTCCGTGCGATTCTCCCGAGGGCTCTTTGGCAAGCCGCGCGACGACGGGCGGATCGATGACATCCTTGGCCAGTTGTCCCTGTCTGACAAACGGGACAACAAGATCGTCACGCTTTCGGGGGGCATGAAACGCCGGGTCCTGATCGCCAAGGCACTGAGCCACGAACCCCGGGTCCTGTTCCTCGACGAACCCACCGCCGGGGTGGATGTCGAGTTGCGCAAGGACATGTGGGAAGTCGTGGCCGGGCTGAAGCGGCAGGGCGTGACGATCATCCTGACCACCCACTACATCGAAGAGGCCGAAGCCATCGCCGACCGGATCGCCGTGATCAACAAGGGAGAAATCCTGCTGGTCGAGGACAAGTCGACGTTGATGAGCCGAATGGGTCAGAAGACGTTACGTGTGGAACTGAACGATCCTGTGTCCGAACTCCCTGCCGCGTTGGCTGACTACGATCTGGAAATTGCCGACGATGGCGGCACGCTTGTCTACACGTATGATGCCAAGGGTGAGAGTACGGGGATCACCCGACTTCTGTCGGCCATACGGGAGGCCGGACTGCAGATGCGGGACCTTCAAACCACACAATCGAGCCTCGAAGAGATCTTTGTCGGTCTTGTGCAGGAGGGCGCGGCATGAACCTCAATGCCATTCTCGCGATTTACCGCTTTGAAATGTCCCGCTTCTTCCGGACTCTGTTACAGAGCTTCATCTCGCCGGTTATCTCCACGTCGCTCTATTTCGTGGTTTTCGGCGCCGCTATCGGCAGCCGGATCGACCAGGTCGAGGGCATTCAATACGGGGCGTTCATCGTGCCAGGGCTGATCATGCTGTCGGTCATGACCCAGGCCACGTCGAACGCCAGCTTCGGGATCTATTTCCCGAAGTTCATCGGCACGATCTACGAACTTCTATCTGCTCCCGTGAACTTCCTGGAGATAACCATCGGCTACGTTGGCGCTGCGGCGACGAAGGCGTTGTTCATCGGAATCGTAATCCTGTTGACCTCCATGTTGTTCGTGGACCTGCCCATCGCCCACCCGGCCGCGATGCTCGCATTCCTCGTCCTCACCTGCCTCAGCTTCTCGCTTCTGGGTTTTATCATCGGCATCTGGGCCGGAAATTTTGAGCAGCTCCAACTCATTCCGCTGTTGGTCATAACGCCGCTCGTCTTTCTTGGTGGGTCGTTCTATTCGATCTCGATGCTGCCCCCGGTTTGGCAGGCTATTACGCTCTTCAATCCGGTGGTTTACCTGATCTCGGGCTTCCGCTGGTCGTTCTTTGACCAAGCCGATGTTCCGGTCGCGATTTCGCTCGGTGCGATCGGGCTTTTTACCCTCGCTTGCGTCGGCGTGATCGCATGGATCTTCCGCACCGGATGGCGCATTCGCCAGTAGCCTTGTTCCTATCGCCCCCCCGGCCTATGTCGGGGGCATGAAGCGCTTCATCCCCTTTGTGAAAAACGACCCCACCGTGGCTGTCATCCGGCTGGAAGGGGCCATTGGTGTCGGGACGCGAGGGATGAGCGACAAGGGTCTCGCCCCGGTCATCGAAAAGGCGTTTCGAACCAAGCCCACGGCGGTGGCACTGCAAATCAATTCGCCTGGTGGTTCGGCGGTCCAATCCTCCCTTATCGCGTCGCGCATACGTCGGTTGGCAGCGGAAAAGGACGTCACCGTTGTGTCGTTCGTGGAGGACGTGGCCGCGTCGGGTGGCTATTGGCTGGCCTGCGCGGGGGACGAGATCATTGCGGACCGGGGGTCTGTCCTGGGCTCCATCGGCGTCATTTCGGCCGGATTTGGCCTCAGCGACCTGATCGAGCGATACGGAGTCGAACGTCGGGTCCACACCGCTGGCAACTCCAAGAGCTTTCTCGATCCCTTCCGACCCGAAAAAGAAGAGGACGTGGCCCGGCTGAAGGATATCCTCGAGGAGCTCCACACCTATTTCATCGACCACGTGAAATCCCGGCGCGGGGACGCGTTGGCGGAAAACGACGAGCTGTTTTCCGGCCGTGTCTGGGTTGGCGACCGTGCGGTGGAGCAGGGCCTCGCCGACCGGATTGGTCACCTCGTCCCGGTGATGAAGGACCGCTACGGCGACAAGGTGCGCTTTCGTGTCTTTGGCCAGCGCCGTTCGCTGTTGTCCCGCATTGGTGCCAGCCTGGTCAACGACACCGTCCAGGCAATCGAGGAACGGGCGGCATACGCACGTTTCGGGCTCTGACATGCTGGTGAAGATCGTCTCCCTGTTTCTGGTCTTCATGGCCGTGCTGGCGATGTTCGGACGCCTGCGCCTGCCCAGCCTCAGGCGCTCCGGACGCTCCAAATGCCCCAACTGCGGGCGCCCCCGGATCGGGCGCGGCCCCTGTCCCTGCGACGGAGAGACCTGAGGACCATGGTCGAAGAGTGGCTCTATGTGGGCTTGGGGCTCGTCATCTTGCTCCTGGCCGGGGACGCCTTGGTCAAGGGCGCGGTGAACCTCGCTCTTCGACTGGGTATCCCCGCGCTGATCGTTTCGCTAACAATTGTCGCCTTTGGCACCTCTGCGCCCGAACTCATCATAGCGATCCAGGCAGTCCTCGAAGATGCACCGGGGATCGCGATGGGGAACGTGGTGGGTTCCAACACGGCCAATATCCTGTTGGTTCTGGGGGTTCCTGCACTTCTGGCGGGCATGCACACCTCGGATTGCAACAGCCGTGCAAGCTATCTGCAGATGCTGGCGGCAACTGTTCTGTTCATCGGGCTTTGCTTTCTCGGCACTATCGGGTGGATTTCGGGCCTGATCCTCCTGGCTGCGCTCGCGGCGATGCTGACCCACGCGGCCATGGCCGCAAAAAAACACCGTGACGCCCCCTGCGCCGCTGTCTCGGACGAGGAGGACCTGGAAGAGATCGAAGGCGCCGATCCGTCGCTGCCTTGGGCCAAGATTCTGCTGTTTCTGGCCCTTGGTCTGATTGGTCTGCCGCTGGGTGCCGACCTGCTCGTGGAAGGAGCGGTCGATATTGCGCGGGGCTTCGGCGTGAGTGAGACCGTTATTGGGCTGACGCTTATCGCTGTGGGCACTTCCCTGCCGGAACTTGCCACGACGGTGGCCGCCGCGCTCCGGCGACAGGCGGACGTGGCGCTGGGCAATGTCATCGGATCAAACATGTTCAACCTGTTGGCCATAATGGGCATCGCGAGCCTCGTCAGACCGATCCCGGTGGATGAACAGTTTCTCGAATTCGACCTTTGGATCATGTTGGGCGCCTCCCTGCTGATCCTGCCGTTCGTGTTCTTCCGCGTTGACATCAACCGTGTCTGGGGTGTGGTGCTGACCGGGCTCTACTTCGCGTACATCGCGATCGTGTTGGCATGAGCCGTGCACTGGTCACAGGGGCCGCACATCGGCTCGGACGCGCAATGGCCGTCTACCTGGCGGGGCGGGGATTCGATGTTGCGGTGCACTACAACGGTTCTGCCAAGGCTGCGGAGATGGTGGCTGATGACATCCGCGCGGCCGGCCAAACAGCCGTTGCTTTGCAGGCCGACCTGACGGTCGAAGCGGATATGCAGTCCCTGCTGCCGTGCGCAGCCGAGGCGCTTGGAGGGCCGATCACGACGCTGATCAACAATGCCTCCGTTTTCGAATTTGACAGGCTGCAATCGGCCACCCGAGAAAGCTGGGACCGGCATATCGAAAGCAACCTGCGCGCGCCATTTGTCCTGACCCAGGCGCTGGCGTCTCAAGTGCCGGACCCCCCGCAAGATGATCAGGGCGAGCCGATTGCGCAGGGCCTTGTCGTCAACCTCATCGACCAGAAAGTGTGGAAGCTCACGCCCGAGCATATGACCTACACCATCGCCAAGATGGGTCTTTGGGCGTTTACCCGCACGGCCGCGCAGGAGCTTGGTTCACGCGTTCGCGTCAACGGGATAGGACCGGGTCCGACATTGCGGGGCGCCCGTCAACCGGAGGCGCATTTCCGAGGGCAGCGCAGCGCGACGATCTTGCGCCGGGGGTCAGATCCGGATGATATCTGCGCGGCGTTGGGCTATCTGATTGACGCGAAGGCAGTGACCGGCCAGCTTATTTGCGTTGACGGCGGGCAGCATCTGATCTGGCAGACGCCCGACGAAATGGGTGTTCCCGACACCTGACCCTACGGGACTTGTGCACTACCCCCTCATGGGCGTCACAATTCCTTTACAAAATCTTAATGATTTCAGGCTTTTGCGTAATGAACAAAAAAAGACGCAGCATTAACAACGGCTTGTCAATCTGCACAAATTTTGTGCAGATCAATGAAGGCGCTATGAGACAAAGAAAAAATTCAGATGCGGAGGGGAAAACCACAGACTTTTCCACAAGTTTGGGGGATGCCTTTGGACTTGTGCTGCTTGAAACACCATTGCAGCCGACCGCAAGAATCACGGGCCTGTAATGCCGGAAGAAAGCAGCAACTCGACCGAAGAGGTTGGCCGCGTCGGGGCGGCTTGCATTCAAGAGTATCTCAAGACCTTGGAAACTGGTCCGGGCGTCTACCGGATGCTCGATTCACAGGCGAGAGTGCTCTACGTCGGAAAGGCGCGGAACTTGCGCGCCCGGGTATCGAGCTATGCTCGGCCAACCGGACATAGTCCCCGCATCGCCCGGATGATTTCCGAGACCGCGTCGATGATGTTTCTCACCACGCGGACCGAAACCGAGGCGCTGTTGCTGGAACAGAACCTCATCAAACAGCTGAAACCCCGCTACAACGTGCTTTTGCGGGACGACAAGTCCTTTCCGAACATCCTCGTTTCCAAGGCCCACGACTTCCCGCAGATCAAGAAGCATCGCGGGGCGAAAAAGGAAAAGGGCGACTATTTCGGCCCCTTCGCAAGTGCAGGTGCCGTCAACCGCACCCTGAATCAGCTGCAAAAGGTATTCCTGCTCCGAAACTGTTCGGACGCAACCTTCGACAGCCGCACGCGGCCTTGCCTGCTCTACCAGATCAAGCGGTGTTCGGCGCCCTGCATGGGATACATCGACCAGGCAGGTTACGCCGGGCTGGTCGCTGACGCGGCCCGATTCCTGTCCGGCAAGACCACGGCGGTACAGACCCAGCTGGCAAAGGAGATGGCTGAAGCTTCGGAGGCGATGGAATTTGAACGAGCGGCGGCGCTGCGCGATCGGATCCGGGCGCTGACGCAGGTTCAGTCCGCGCAGGGCATCAACCCGGCGGGTGTGGCGGAAGCGGACGTGATCGCGCTCCACATCGATGGTGGTCAGGCCTGTGTGCAGGTGTTTTTCATCCGCGCCAATCAGAATTGGGGCAACCACGATTACTACCCGCGTCTTGGCGGCGAAGAGGACGCCGCCGAAATCATGCAGGCGTTTGTCGGGCAGTTCTACCAGACGCGGCAGCCGCCCCGCCTCGTGCTCTTGTCCCATGGACTCGACGATCCGGAACTGGTGGCCGAAGCCCTGACCGAAAAGGCCGGTCGAAAGGTTGCTGTTGCCGTGCCGCAGCGTGGCGAGAAGGCGGACCTGGTCGGCGGAGCGATGCGCAATGCCCGCGAGAGCCTCGCCCGCAAGATGGCGGAGACCGCCACTCAGTCCAGGCTCCTGCGCGGGTTGGCGGACGCGTTCGACCTCGATGGACCTCCGGGTCGGATCGAAATCTATGACAACTCGCACATTCAGGGCGCCCATGCGGTCGGGGCCATGGTCGTTGCGGGGCCGGACGGATTTGAGAAGGGTCAGTATCGGAAGTTCAACATCAAGGGCGAAGACCTTACGCCCGGCGATGACTTCGGGATGATGAAAGAGGTTCTCACCCGGCGTTTCAACAGGCTCCTGAAGGAGGATCCCGACCGGGAAGGGCCGGCCTGGCCGGACCTGTTGCTGATCGATGGTGGCGCAGGGCAGGTCAGCGCCGTGCACGAGATCATGGCCGAACTCGGCGTCGAAGATATCGCCATGGTGGGTGTCGCCAAGGGCGTTGATCGCAATGCCGGGAAGGAAGAGTTCCACCGGACCGAAAAGCCCGTGATGGCGCTCCGGCACAACGACCCGGTGCTCTATTTCGTGCAGCGTTTGAGGGATGAGGCACACAGATTCGCGATAGGCACACATCGAGCAAAGCGAGCCAAGGCTGTCGGGGCGACGCCGTTGGACGACGTCCCGGGGGTGGGGGCAACGCGGAAGCGAGCGCTTCTGGCGCATTTCGGCTCCGCCAAGGCGGTGTCTCGCGCCAACCTGGCGGACCTGAAAGCGGTGGACGGGGTTTCGGACAAGTTGGCCGAAACGATCTTTGCCTATTTCCGGGGAGACGAGTGAGGTTTTGCGCCGACTTTGTCGTCGCCGGGTGGCGAATTCTCTGCGAGAATTCGCGGTGCCCTGGGCAGAGATGTCCGGGATCGGGACAAGGGGTGTGGTGTACTGTCGCCTAGCGGGCTAGGAAAAGATGATGCGTTGGACCTTGCCGAATATCCTGACCGTTCTGCGGTTGCTTGCCGCGCCGGGTGTGGCGGTGATGTTTCTCTATTTCGCCCGGCCCTGGGCGGATTGGTTCGCGCTGGTTCTGTTTGCGCTCGCGGCCGCGACGGATTGGTTTGACGGCTATCTGGCACGGGCCTGGAAGCAGGAATCCAAATTCGGAGCAATGCTTGACCCCATCGCGGACAAGGCGATGGTGGTGATCGCGCTCCTGGTCATTTGCGGGTTCTCCGGGATGGACCCATGGATCCTGTTGCCGGCAACGTTGATCATGTTCCGGGAAACCTTTGTCAGCGGGCTCAGGGAGTTTCTGGGAGAGACGGCGGGAACGCTGAAGGTCACGCGGTTGGCGAAATGGAAAACCGCGGCACAGATGACGGCGATTGCAGTTCTGTTTTCGACTGGGGCCTTCGAGACCTATTATGCCATGGCCACGGAAGGAATGGATGCCGCCATGATCATTGCGATCTTTGATGGCGAGACCCCGGATGACCACGGTATTATCTGGAAGTACGGTGGCGTGCTCTACAGTTGGTGGATCGGCATCTTGCTGCTTTGGGCCGCAATGATCCTGACACTGATTACGGGCTTGGACTACTACCGCAAGTCGTTGCCCTATCTGAGGGAAGCCTGATGCAAATCCTGTATTTCGCCTGGGTTCGTGAGCGGATCGGCCTGCCAAGGGAAGAGGTGAAGACCGACGCATCGACAGTGGCGGAACTCGTCGACGAGTTGCGCGCACGGGAAGAGCGTTATGCCGTCGCCTTTGCCGATCTCGGGGCGCTGCGCGTGGCACTGGATCAGGAGCTTTCGGAGTTCGATGCGGCACTGGACGGTGTGCGCGAAGTTGCGTTTTTTCCGCCGATGACGGGGGGCTGATGATCCGGGTTCAGCAAGCGGCGTTTGATTCCGGGGCAGAGCTCAATGCGTTTTCCGCTGCTCAGGACGGCGCAGGGGCAGTTGTGAGTTTCTCGGGCATCGTTCGAAACGTGGACGCTGGCCTGAGCGCGATGGAGATCGAGCATTATCCGGGCATGACCGAAAAGGCGCTGGAGGCGATCCGGGACGAGGCCATGACGCGTTGGTCGCTCAACGGGGCTGTGGTGATTCACCGCTACGGTGAACTGCGCCCCGGGGACGTCATCATGATGGTGGCAACGGCTGCCCGACACCGCAAAGATGCGTTTGAAGCGGCAGAGTTTCTTATGGATTACCTCAAATCCCGGGCACCTTTCTGGAAGAAGGAGCGGACCGCCGACGGGGTTGGCTGGGTCGCGGCGCGGGATGAGGATGAGGACGCGTTGAAGCGGTGGTAGACGGCTGGAGGTGCTCGTCCAGCAGTCCGCGAACATTGACCCTGGCCTTGAGCCGCGCTGCCAGCAGGAACGTTCCCGCGAACTTGCGTTGCACGAACAGGATGTCGATGGGCAGCGGCGGCGGCACGAAGCCGTCTGCGGCCAGTGCCATGCTACGCCGTTGCAGATCATCGGAAAGCGCGGTGTCAGCGAAGTCGTAGAACTCCCGACCGGTGACGGTGTTGAAGACTTCGGTCACCATGCCGAATATGGCATCGGCGTGAGCCTGCGCGGTGTCCTCGTTGATCAGGCCGAGGGTGCGGATGCCTTGTGACAGGGCCGCGCGATCATGCGTGAGCCCGGCGCGCATCAGGGACCGGTACTGCTCAGCCAGCGTCGGTCCGATGACGCGGGCGGCCCCGAAATCGAGAAGCGCGATTCGACCGGTTGCAGCGTCGTATCGGTAATTGGCGAAATTCGGGTCGGTCTGCATGAAGCCGAATGTGAACAGCTCGCACAGAACCAGGTCCAACAGATTGTGCATGATCCGGTCCCGTTCCGCCTGCGCGAGATCCGACGCGGCCTCGATCGGCATTCCGGACTGAAAGGTCATCGTCAGAACGCGGTTGGTGGTCAGGTCGTCGACGACCTCGGGCAGGGCAAACCGCGGATCGCCGGCCAACAAGCCATCGAACCGCTTCAAATGCGTGGCTTCGGCGCGGTAGTCAGTTTCTTCGTGCAGTTGGGCGCGAGCCTCCGTGAGATAGGGGTCGAGTTCAAAGCCACGAGGGAGCAAACCCGACATCTTCAAGAGCGTCCCGACGTTGGTCACATCGCTGTCGATGGAGCGAGAGATCCCGGGGTATTGCACCTTCACGGCGATATCGCGGCCATCCCTGAGGACTGCCCGGTGAACCTGGCCAATGGAGGCGGCTGCAATCGGGCGGACACCGAAGCTCTTGAACCGGCGCAGCCAGTCCGGGCCCCATGCGTCTGTCAGGACGGATTTGAGCTGGGCCGGCGGCATGAAGTCCGCGTCGCCGCGAAGACGGGCCATGATCTCGGCCATCTCGGGCGGCAGCAACTCACTGCTGTCCATCGACAGAAGCTGGCCCAGCTTCATGGCGGCCCCACGCATTCGGGCGAGTTCTCGGGTGATGCGATGCAGATTGGCGGGTGTGAGGAGCAGCTCCTGAACTGTGGGCCGAACCCCCCGGCCAAGTTGCGCGGCCCCGCGCAGGGCCACGTTGCCCGCGACACCGAGAGCCATCGTGCCAAGGCGAGTTGCACGGCTCAGACGGCCAGCGGGGACGGGGACGGCGCGGCTGGGGAAATTGGACATGGAGCGAGAGCTAGCGGGCCTTTCCCATCAGGCAAGCGCGGCGCAAACGGCGTGCCGCGGGCAAGTGACGAGGTGGTCGTTGACCAGGCCACAGGCCTGCATCCACGCATAGACGATGGTTGGGCCGCAAAAGCGAAAGCCCGCTTTCTTGAGATCCTTCGACATCCTTTCCGAAAGTGGCGTGAAAGCGGGGACCTCGGTCAGGCTGCGCCATGTGTTCTGAATCGGTGCGCCGTCCACGTAGTCCCAGCAAAACTCCGAGAAATTCCCGATTTCGAGATAGGCGCGCGCATTGGTGATGGTCGCTTCGATCTTGCCGCGGTGGCGGATGATTCCTGCATCCCCGAGGAGCCGAGCGACATCGCTTTCGCCCCAGTTGGCAATCACATTCGGATCGAAACCCTCAAAGGCAGTACGGAAATTGTCGCGCTTCTTCAGGATCGTGATCCAGCTGAGCCCCGCCTGAAATCCATCAAGGATCAGCTTTTCCCACAGTGCGCGGCTGTCGCGCTCGGGCACACCCCATTCAGTGTCATGGTAAGAGACATAGATGTCTTCGGATCCGGCCCAACCGCAGCGTTCCATTTCGGGTTCCATTCAAATTTGAGACCTTTACCCGACCTTAGGGATGTTCGGACCAAGGTGCCAACGCGCGAACAGATGTGGCGGCAGCCGGTGCAAGAAACACAGAAAACCGAAAACGAAATCCTGAATCCGCTGGATTATGCGATGGCGAGCCGGGACGAGGATGTCCCGATCATGGTTCGTACTGCCCTGGAACAGGAAAACTGCATTCTCGCGTTTCAACCCGTGGTCCAGGCGGGAATGAATGACCGCGTGGTCTTTTATGAGGGGCTGATCCGGGTCAAGGATGAGCATGACCGGATAATCCCGGCACATCTGTTCATGCCCGGCATAGAAGAGACCGATCTGGGGCGAGAGATTGATGCAGCCAGCCTCCGGCTCGCCCTGCAATTTCTGCGCCGAAATCCGCAACTGCGGCTTTCCGTGAACGTCTCGGCCCGGTCTCTGGGTGACGGCAAATGGCGGCGGGTCCTGCACCAGCACCTGATGAGCGACGACACGATTGGCGAACGCCTGATCATGGAGTTTTCCGAAAAGTCGGCAATGATGCTGCATGAGGTCGTGCAGCGGTTCATGTTCGAAATGCAGAGCAAGGGCGTGGCCTTTGCTCTGGATGATTTCGGTGCGGGGCTGACCGCTTTCAGTCATCTGCAGGACTTCTTTTTCGACATCGTCAAGATCGACAAGGGTTTCATTCACGACATCACCAACAAACCTGACAACCAGGTCCTGACCGCGGCCCTCATCTCGGTGGCGCACCAATTTGACATGATCGCCGTCGCCACGGGTATCGAAACCGAGGAAGAGGCGGCCATTCTTGCCTCTCTCGGAGCTGACTGCATGCAGGGCTTTCACATCGGCGCGCCGCGACTTCGGCTATAATCCGGTCGACTGCGGGGAAAGGTCACAGAATTCGGCTGTTGCCCCGAGGCATCCTAAACCCTAACTACCGCCACGAGTGGCGGGGGTGGCCCGCGCCAGCCTCGCGTCGGGCCTTCGCTCCGTCCCCCGGATGGAATGCGAAAGGAGTCTTCCAAAATGACCGATGTAGTAATCGCCTCGGCGGCGCGGACGGCCGTTGGTTCGTTCGGCGGATCGTTTGCCAATGTCCCCGCCCATGACCTCGGCGCCGCCGTGCTCGAAGCGCTTGTGGAACGTGCCGGCATCGAGAAGAGCGACGTGTCAGAGACGATCCTGGGACAGGTTCTGACCGCGGCCCAGGGCCAGAACCCCGCGCGACAGGCCCACATCAACGCCGGTCTTCCCAAGGAAAGTGCCGCCTGGGGCATCAACCAGGTCTGTGGCTCGGGCCTCCGCGCCGTGGCGCTGGGCGCACAACACATCATGCTGGGCGATGCCGAGATCGTGGCTGCCGGTGGCCAGGAAAACATGTCCATGTCCACCCACGCCGCGAACTTGCGGCAGGGTCACAAGATGGGCGACATGAAATACATCGACACCATGATCCGCGATGGTCTCTGGGATGCCTTCAACGGCTACCACATGGGCCAGACTGCCGAGAACGTGGCCGAGCAATGGCAGATCACTCGCGACCAGCAGGACGAATTTGCGCTGGCGTCCCAGAACAAGGCCGAGGCCGCCCAGAAGGCTGGCAAGTTCGACGATGAGGTGATCGCCTACACCGTGAAGACACGCAAGGGCGACATTGTCGTCGACAAGGATGAATACATCCGCCAAGGCGCCACCATCGAAAGCATGCAGAAACTTCGCCCCGCCTTCACGAAAGACGGCACCGTTACGGCGGCAAACGCCTCGGGCATCAATGACGGCGCGGCGGGCGCCCTCCTGATGAGCGCGGCTACCGCCGAGAAGAAGGGCATCACCCCTCTCGCCCGGATCGCGTCCTATGCCACTGCCGGTCTGGATCCATCGATCATGGGGGTTGGTCCGATCTACGCCTCCCGCAAGGCGCTGGAAAAGGCCGGGTGGAGTGTTGACGACCTCGACCTCGTGGAAGCCAACGAAGCCTTTGCCGCGCAGGCCTGTGCGGTGAACAAGGACATGGGCTGGGATCCCGAGATCGTAAACGTGAACGGCGGCGCCATCGCGATCGGTCACCCGATCGGTGCGTCGGGCGCACGGGTCCTGAACACGCTCTTGTTCGAAATGCAGCGCCGAGACGCCAAAAAGGGCCTTGCCACACTTTGCATCGGCGGCGGCATGGGCGTGGCGCTCTGCGTCGAACGAGATTGATCTGGGTCAGGCCGGCGGTCACGTACGCCGCCTAGACCCGCCCCGAGAGATTCAAAGGAGGACACCCAATGGCACGAGTTGCCCTAGTCACCGGCGGCAGCCGCGGCATCGGAGAGGCGATTTCCAAGGCCCTGAAAGCCGACGGTTTCGAAGTTGCTGCGACCTACGCCGGCAATGATGAGAAAGCAGCCGCCTTCACAGAGGCCACCGGCATCAAGACCTACAAGTGGAACGTCGGCGATTATGCCGCGTCCAAGGCCGGGATCGAACAGATCGAGGCCGACATCGGCCCAATCGACACCGTTGTCGCCAATGCAGGCATCACGCGGGACGCACCGTTCCACCGGATGACGCCCGAGCAATGGCAAGAAGTCATCGACACCAACCTCACCGGCGTCTTCAACACCGTGCATCCGGTCTGGCCGGGCATGCGGGAGCGCAAGTTTGGCCGCGTCATTGTGATCTCGTCGGTTAACGGTCAAAAGGGCCAGTTCGGTCAGGTGAACTATGCGGCGACCAAGGCTGGCGACCTCGGTATCGTGAAGTCGCTGGCGCAGGAAGGCGCCCGCGCCGGCATCACCGCGAACGCGATCTGCCCGGGTTACATCGCGACGGAGATGGTCATGGCCATTGACGAGAGCATCCGCGAAAAGATCATTGCAGGTATCCCGGCCGGCCGCCTCGGCACCCCCGAGGAAATTGCGCGCTGCGTGAGTTTCCTGGCCTCGGAAGATTCGGGCTTCATCAACGGCTCGACGATCTCTGCCAACGGGGCGCAATTCTTCGTCTGAACTCAGACGATACAAAGCAAGACGGGCCGCTCATTTGGGCGGCCCGTTTTCGTTTCAGGTGGTCAGGCTTTTCCAGTGCGATCACTTGCCGCCAAACCAGCGGCGGAGAATGGAGCCACGCTCGGCATGGGCGTGACGAATGGCATCGCGGATACGGCGGTCTGTGGTTGCTTCGAACATTGTCGGGTTCCTTCGGATCAGGTGTCTTTCACTGACCCCAATATCGTTCGTCGCACATGAACTGACAAACGAGACTTTTCACCGGTTCAGTTAAGTATTACTTGCCTGAATATGGTTGATCGACTGCCCCCTCTGACGGCTCTTCGTGCGTTTGATGCCGCCGCGCGCCATATGTCCTTCGCAAAGGCCGCGGACGAATTACATGTGACGCCTGCTGCGCTGTCGTTTCAGATCAAGAACCTTGAAGAGCATCTGGGACAGCCGCTCTTCCGGAGGCTGAACCGCGCTGTCGAGTTGACCGAGGCCGGGCGCGCGCTCGCTCCGGGGACGGAAGACGCTTTCGCGCGACTTGCCCGGTCCTGGAGTGCGGCGCTCAGGGTGAGTGATCAGCGGACGCTGACCGTTACTGCCGGTCCGGCGTTTACATCAAAATGGCTCGCCCCACGCATGTTCCAGTTCGCCGGAGACAATCCGGATATCGATCTGCGGTTTTCGGCGTCTCTCCGGATCATGGATTTCGACCGGGACGAAATTGATGTCGCGATTCGCTTTGGTCAAGGTGAGGATCAAGGCTTGGTGTCGCACAAGATCATCGAGGAATGGTCCGCGCCCATGGTGACGCCGGAACTCGCCGAAGCCATCAAGACCCCCGAAGACCTCGCGAGGGTTCCGTTGCTCCATCAGGACGATACAGCGTTCCTGCAACCTGCAAGGAGTTGGGCAGTCTGGTTCGAGGAGATGGGCGTTGCACCTCCGACGACGCGAGGCGTGCGGTTTTCTCAGGCAGATCACGCAATCAATGCGGCGCTTTCGGGCGCCGGGGCGTTGCTGGGGCGCGTGTCGTTGGCAGAGCGCCACCTGCGAGCCGGGCAATTGGTGATGCCCTTTGCCGAATCGCTCTGGCTGAATGCCGCATACCGGATTGTTCATCCGCCGGGGTCCGAGACGCGGCCCCAGGTCGCCCGTTTCATCAGTTGGATCGAAGAACAAACGTCTGTGTTCGCCGAACTGCAGGCGTCACGTATCTTTCTTCAGCCCAACGACGGTTAGGTCACTCGGCCAAGAGCCGACCAATTGTTTGAAGTCAGGCGGTTTGCAGCCGCTCGATCTCTTCCTTGATCTGGAGCTTCTGCTTCTTCAATGCGCGAATTTCGAGGTCGTCTGTGCTGGGGCTGCGCTGCGCCGCTTCAACGGCGGCCGAGAGGGTCTGATGTTTCTTTTTCAGTTCCTGCAAGTGGGCAGTCATGCTCATCACGGTCTCTCCTTTGACATTTGAATATCACAAGTGGATCACAGATTTCGCCACCTGTCACGCGTGACGGCGGCGCCCGGTCCCTGTCCACAAAACAATCCCCAAAGCTTACAAATCCGTTAATTGCCCAGTTCGAGGCCAGAAGCGTCCCGCAAAACAGCCGTTGCCGCGGCGCTGTAGTCGTCGCCGTCAACCAGATGCGCAGGCCCGTCATGCAGTATCATCGGCGGCAATACGCGCAGGGCGGCACGACCGTCCTTGAGGCCCCGAAGCAGGATCAGTTTCGCGTCGCGGCCTGTGCGAGGCGCGATGGGCAAGAGGACCAGAGACCCGATGTCCGTGGGTATCGCCCTCATCGCTTCCGCCAGTCTTTCCGAACGAAGGATAAGGGTCAGCGACCCTCGCGGGGCCAATCGTCGCGCGCCGGTCCCGATCCAGCCCGACAAGGAGGTGGCGCCTCCCCGGGCAATGTCCCGTCCGACGTCATGCGCGTGCGATGATGCGTTTCGGTCGAAATAGGGGGGATTCATCATCACGTGGGCGAACTGCCGCTGGCGCAGGCCAGGTGGCAGATCTGCCAGATCGGCAGTGATGATCTCGGGCAAACCATTGCGACGTGCCAGATCCGCGTAGGTTTCCTGCAATTCAACCCCTGTCGTGACGAGACCGCTCACCCTGGCGGCGAGGCAAGCCAAGGCCGCGCCCGTGCCGCACCCCAGTTCGAGAACCGTTTCGCCGGTCCGGGCCGGCACGGCGGCGGCAAGCAGAACCGCATCAATCCCGGACCGGAACCCGGATTTCGGCTGCCAGATCCGGACGCGTCCTCCCAGAAAGGCGTCTCTGGTCAGGCCGGCATCACTGTCCGAGGTCGATGTCATTGTCCTCACAGATTCGCGTCGCAACGAAATGGTCGGTTTCCCGCACCATCAGGCGCCGCGGCAAGATGCCGATGGAGCCTTCGAGCGCACTCATGTTTACGTCCAATTCGAACGTCTCTATACCTTCGCCGCCGAGAAGGGCCTGGGCAAAGGCGATCACCGTCGGGTCGTTGCTGCGCAAGAGTTCTTTCATGACCCCGAGATAAAGCCGCATGGGTGTGGATGTCGAGCCGATGAGCCTTGATAACGTCAAAAGCAGACCGCACGAACGGTTGGCCGCTATCGTGGCGGATGACATGCAGGCCGTGACGGCGTTGATCGCGGAGCGGATGGCATCGGAAAATGCGCCGCGAATACCGGAGGTGTCGCGTCATTTGGTCGAGGCCGGCGGCAAGCGGCTGCGGCCAATGCTGACGCTCGCCTCGGCCCGGATGTGCGGCTATGAGGGGCGCGATCACGTAAAGCTCGCCGCGACGGTGGAGTTCATTCACACGGCGACGCTGCTCCATGATGATGTGGTTGATGAAAGTGAGCAGAGACGCGGGCGGCCCACGGCCAACCTGCTTTGGGACAACCAGTCCAGCGTTCTCGTGGGCGACTATCTTTTCGCCCGCTCGTTCCAGTTGATGGTCGAGACGGGGTCGCTGCGGGTCCTCGACATCCTTTCCAACGCCGCCGCAACGATCGCCGAAGGCGAGGTGCTGCAACTGACAGCGGCGCGTGATCTGGGAACGACAGAGGATACCTACCTCAAGGTCGTGCGTGGCAAGACGGCTGCCTTGTTTTCTGCGGCGACCGAAGTGGGGGGCGTCATTGCCGGACAGCCTGATGACGTGACCCGGGCGCTGTTTGACTATGGTGATGCCCTTGGGATTGCATTTCAGATCGCGGACGATTTGCTGGACTATGGTGCCGGCGCGGGGACCGGCAAGAACATCGGTGACGATTTCCGGGAACGGAAACTGACCTTGCCGGTCATCAAGGCGGTTGCCGCGGCCAATGAGGATGAGCGTGCGTTCTGGGCGCGCACCATCGGCAAGGGCGATCAGGCTCCGTCGGATTTGCACGAGGCGGTGGATATCCTCAGTCGTCGCGGCAGTCTTGTACGCGCACGGGAGGATGCCATGGGTTGGGTGACCAAGGCCAAAACCGCTCTTGCGGAATTGCCCGAGACAGAGTTGCGTGACGTTCTCACCGACCTTGCCGACTATGTGGTCGCCCGCCTGAATTGAGTGCGCAAACGCCCGCGCGAGTGTCGGCTAGGCCAGGAGCGGTGTGGGCACCACCCACCATGACATCTCTGCCACCTGGATTGCGCGGGCAACGCGCCGCGCGTGGTCCATGTCTTTCACCAGGCCCACGCAGGTGGCGCCGCTGCCCGACATCGTGACGTATCGCACCAACGGCTGGCGCCGAAGTCTTTCGAGCGCTCGACCGATCTCCGGAGCGATGCCCAATGCGGCTTCGGTCAAGTCGTTCCGTTGCTGGCCGAGCCAACTGACAAAGCCTTCGAAGTCCATGTCGCGCGGAATCTCCGCCATGGCCCGATTTTTGGTTTCGGTTATCGCGGCAAAGACCGCCCCGGTTGGCACCTCGACCTTCGGGTTGACCAGGACCATGGCGCAATCGGGCAGGGCGGGCGCGTAGGAGAGGCGCTCACCAACTCCTTGCATACGCATGGCACGCGGTTGTGCCATGCAGACGGGGACGTCGGCTCCAAGGGACATCGGCAGGGGGTCGGTGACTTCCACATTCGGCACGTGCCAGAGACTCGACAGAAGTCCCAGGGTCGCAGCCGCGTCCGAGGATCCCGATCCGATACCCGCCGCATGTGGCAGGGACTTGTCCAGGACCAACGCCGCCCCGAGTTCGATGCCGTGGTGCCGTCTCAGGGCGTCGGCTGCCTTGAGGATCAGGTTGTTGCTGTCTGTCGGGACACCGGCAGCAAATGGGCCAATGACGCTCAGGCTCAACTCGGAGGCTGCTCTGACGGTGACCGTATCCCCGATGCCCGCGAACACGACAAGGCTGTCAAGATCGTGGTAGCCGTTCGCACGGCGGCTCGTGACGTGAAGGGTCAGGTTGACCTTGGCTGGTGCCAGAACCCGGAAGGCGTCGCCTTGACGTGAAAGTGGGTCAGCCCTCATCATCTGCGACTTGGATCAGCGGTTGCTCGCCATCTCGCGCCAGCACCGCATCGAGTCCGAGCTCCAGCTTGTCGCGGAGTCGGATCGCCTCTTTCTCTTCCGGATTCAGAGACAGAGCCCTGTTCCACTGGAACTGCGCCTCGGTAAGGCGTCCGACTGCCCAATAGGCGTCCCCCAGATGGTCATTGATGACGGACTCCATGGGCTCCAGTTCGGTGGCGCGTTCCAGATGTGTCACGGCCTCGTCGTACTGGCCCAGACGGAACAGAACCCAGCCAAGGCTGTCGACGATGGCGCCGTTTTCCGGGCGTTGGGCCACTGCGGCCTCGATCATCTCAAGGGCCTCGTCCAGCTTTTCTTGCCGCTCCACCAACGAATATCCAAGGTAGTTCAGGACCTGAGGCTGGCGGGGTTCAAGCATCAGAGCAGCGCGAAAGTCGGCTTCGGCCTCTTCCCAACTGTCCGTCCGGTGCAAGGCAATGCCGCGCATGTAGTGAGTGAGCCAGACCATCGGCTCACCTTCGGGGTAAAGCTCCAGCGCCCGGCTGTAGGCAGTTATCGCCTCTGGAAGGCGCCCGGTCTCACGAAGGAGGTTGCCGAGAGAAACCTTGACGTTCGGGTTGTCCGGGAACGCGCGCGACAGGGCGAACAGAACCTCGGTCGCGGCCTCGATCCGCCCATCTTTTCGCAGCACCTCGGAGCGGCCCAACTCCGCTGTCGGGAAGGCCGAGTTGGATTGGTCGATCAGCCGGTAGGTGGCCTCGGACATGGCAAACCGGCCCATTCTGTCGAGCAGTTCACCTGTCAACAGCACAGTGTCGGAATCCGCGGGCCTCAACGCGAGTGACGCGCGTGCATAAATCAGCGTGTAGCTGTCAGCCGTTTCGCCGTCGAGGGCACCCGCGACCGACAAATAAGCCTCTGCCATACCTGCCGCGGCGTTGGGGGCGATCGTTACGGGCAAGGTCTCTCCGGCTTCGAGCCTGCGTCGCAGGTCGGCAATGGCGGCGTCGGGATCGGTGCCGAAAACGGCGTCGATAAGGGTCACGGCATCGGCATTCCGGTCGAGCCGGCTCAGCACCTCGATCTGGGCAATTGTGGACCGGCGCGTGCGCTGCATGCCTTGGGTCGGAGGCAGGGCGAGAATCGCCTCGGCGCCTTCCAGATCACCGACCGAGGACAGAGCGATGGCCTTGTGATAGAGGCCAAAGGCGCGAAGACCGCGGGCCTCGATGACCCCGTCGAAGGTTCTGATCGCGTCGGTCATCTGCCCGTTCCCGACCAGAGCCCAGGCTTGCGCAAGACCATCGACAAGCGGTCCGATCTCTTCGCCCGCTTCGATTCGCGACAGGACCGCACTCCAGTCGCCATCCTCGATGGCAGTTACCTGACGGACAAGATGTGCAAGCTGGCTTTCGATACCCAACTCGACCAATCGGTTTGCAGGGCGCTCGGCGGCGTCGAACTCACCGAGGCCGATTCTGGCTGCCAAGACCGAATCGAGCAGGATCGGATTGTCCGGGTCCGCGCGCAGGGCCTCGGCAAAGTACTTTTCGGATGCGGCGTAGTCTTGTTCCGATGAAGCCGCGCGCGCGGCGAGATAGGCGCCGGCATCCTGTTGAGACCAGGCCGGTACTGCAAGGCAAATGCCGATGGTCATCCCAATGGCCGCCGCCACTGGCCGGAAATTGCGTGTTGTCATGGATCGAGCCTGTTCGTTCCGTTCACTGCCGGGGCATAGGTTAGGTGGAGCGCACCGCCGCTGTCCACCACTCGCAAATGGGCATTTGCGAGAAGTTGCTCACATCGTCGTCATTATGGCCGACCGTCGTCTTTCGCTTCGAAAAGATGTGCAAGGGCGCCGCGCCACACTTCGGATGAGCCGCCAATCACATGTTTGGATAGTTCGGCCCATCCCCGCCCTGTGGCACAGTCCAGGTGATGTTCTGGCTCGGATCCTTGATGTCGCATGTCTTGCAATGCACGCAGTTCTGGAAGTTGATCACGAATTCCGGATTGCCGTCTTTCTCAACCACTTCGTAGACCCCTGCCGGGCAGTAGCGCTGCGCGGGTTCCGCAAAGGTCGGCAAGTTTACCTTTATCGGCGTGTCGGCGTCGGACAGCCGCAAATGCGCGGGTTGGCTTTCTTCGTGGTTGGTGAAGGAGTAGCTGACGTTGGTCAGCCGGTCGAAACTGAGTGTTCCATCGGGTTTGGGGTAGTCGATTGGTCTGAAGTCCGCGGCCTTTCCGGTGCTTTCCGCGTCGTTTTTGCCGTGTTTCAGGGTCCCGAACAAAGACAGCCCAAAAAGGTTGTTGAGCCACATGTCCGCGCCGCCAAACATCAACCCCCCGATCAGCCCAAAGCGGGACCAGAGCGGTTTGACATTGCGCACGGGCTTGAGGTCCTTGGCAATCGGGCCGGAGCGCAGGTATTCGTCGTATTCTCTCAGTTCGTCGCCCGAGCGATCCGCGGCAATCGCCTTGGCCGCGGCCTCTGCGGCCTCCATACCGGACAGCATGGCGTTGTGGTTGCCCTTGATGCGCGGCACGTTGACCATGCCCACTGAACATCCCAGCAGCGCCACGCCGGGCGCCACGGCCTTGGGCATGGACTGCCAGCCCCCTTCCGAGATCGCCCGCGCGCCGTAGGCGACCCGCTTCCCCCCTTTCAGAAGATCAGCCACCATGGGGTGATGCTTGAAGCGCTGGAATTCCATGTAGGGGTCCACGTGAGGGTTTTGATAATTCAGGTGCACCACGAAACCGACATAAACCTGATTGTTCTCAAGGTGGTAAATGAAGGAACCGCCGCCGGCGTTTGACCCCAAAGGCCAGCCCATCGTGTGAGTCACCGAGCCTTCACGGTGCTTTTCGGGATCAATCTCCCAGATTTCTTTCATGCCGAGCCCGTATTTTTGCGGGTCGCAATCGGCATCGAGGTTGTACTTGGCGATCACCTGTTTCGACAGCGATCCGCGCACCCCCTCGGACAGGAAGACGTACTTGCCAAGCAGTTCCATGCCCGGTTCGTACTGCGGGCCAGGCGTACCGTCGGCATTCAGGCCCATCTCACCGGCGACAACGCCCTTGACCTCACCGTCGTCGCCAAACACGAGCTCCGAACAGGCCATGCCGGGAAAGATTTCCACGCCCATTTCCTCGGCTTGTTCGGCCATCCAACGGCAGACATTGCCCATGGAAACGATGTAGTTTCCGTGGTTGTTCATGAGCGGCGGCATGATGAAATTGGGAATGCGCAGCGCACCGGCCTCGCCCAGCATGTAGAAATTGTCGTCTTTGATCGGGGTGTTGAGTGGCGCGCCCCTTTCTTTCCAATCGGGCATCAACGCATCAAGGCCCGTCGGGTCCAGAACCGCGCCCGACAGGATATGGGCTCCAACTTCGGAGCCCTTCTCCAGAACCACGACATTCAGGTCAGCGTCGATCTGCTTCAGACGGATCGCTGCGGACAGGCCAGCCGGCCCAGCCCCGACGATCACCACGTCGCATTCCATTGCCTCGCGCTCAATCTCGGCCATCTGTCACTCCTCAAGTGGCGGGCACATCCGCCGTCGCCTGAATTCCGGTCGCATTTGCCTAGCGGACACGGGCGGTCTGGGCAATTGCGACACGGCGTTACAACGGCCTTCCACCGGACAACGGACAAGATTTGCCGACTGACGGTGCGGCTGGCCTTGACTTTGATGGGGCGGACCACGTTATGAACATTCGATCCCTGTAGCCGACCGGTGAATCCCGATGGACAAGATCCCATTAACCCGTGCGGGTTTTGACAAGATCGACGCTGAACTCAAGCAGCTGAAATCCGTCGAACGCCCGGCAATCATCAAGGCAATCTCCGAGGCGCGCGAGCACGGTGACCTGTCGGAGAACGCCGAATACCACTCTGCGAAGGAAAAGCAGTCCTTCATCGAGGGCCGCATCAAGGAACTGGAAGGCGTGATTTCGCTCGCTGACGTGATCGACCCGAAAAAGCTGTCCGGGTCCATCAAGTTTGGAGCCACGGTCAAGCTGGTTGATGAGGACACCGACGAGGAACGGACCTACCAGATCGTCGGGGAGTACGAAGCAGATATCGAGGCGGGGAAACTGAACCTCAAGTCACCGATTGCGCGCGCGATGATTGGCAAGGAAGAAGGCGACAGCATCGAGGTGCGCACGCCCGGCGGAGAGAAGTTCTACGAGATCCTCTCTGTGGCCTATGTCTGAGGCCAATGGGCCAGCTTCCCCGTCGGAGGAGCCAAGGGTGACATTGCCGCAAGATCTGCCGCACGCGTCGAATTCCACTGATTTCGACGCCAAGATCGGATTGGATCGCGGTTTTGGCGCTGGGGAAATCATCGCGGTCGGGTTGTCGATCCTCTGGCTTGCGGCGGCCGGGGTGTTCTTTCTGGTCATGCCGGGCGACGAAGGCTCGACCTTCGATCCCTTGCGTTTCGTCATGGTGCTGATGGCCATTTTCCTGCCGGTTGCGGTGATTTGGGTTGCGGCCGTGGCATCGCGGTCTGCACGGATCATGCGGGACGAGGCCCGGCGTCTTCACGCCGCGATCGAGGGCATGCGCCGGACCTATCTCGAGGACCGGCAGAAGGCTGTACTGGGGGGCGCCGGCGCACGGAGCGTGGAGCGGAAGCTGACCGAGATCGCGCGTGCCACTCAAAAAACAGAATCGGCACTGGCGACTTTCGCGACCCGACGCGCCGAAGGGCCGACAGAAGCGCTGGCGCCCGGCGGCCTGCCGGTTGGCGGGGCCATTGGCGATCAACCGAGCCTCGCGCTCGGGACCGGCGCGGACGAAACTGCGTCGCGACTTTCGACCCACGATCTCATCCGGGCGCTCAACTTTCCTGACAATGAGGACGATGAAGAAGGATTCGCGGCCCTTCGGCGGGCCCTCAAGGATCGCAAGGCGCGCGAACTGGTTCAGGCGAGCCAGGATGTCCTCACCTTGCTGAGCCAGGATGGCATCTACATGGACGACCTGCGCCCGGACAGAGCGCGGCCCGACGTCTGGCGGCAGTTTGCACAAGGTGAGCGAGGGCGCGCGGTCGCGGCACTGGGCGGCATTCGGGATCGGTCTTGTCTGGCGCTGACGTCGGGCCGCATGCGCGAAGATCAGATCTTTCGAGACACCAGCCACCACTTTCTGCGGCGATTTGACCAGATGCTGGTTGTATTCGAGCCCGGTGCAACGGACGAGGAACTGGCCGCGCTTGGCGAAACGCGCACGGCGCGGGCGTTCATGCTCCTCGGCCGGGTCTCCGGCACGTTTGGCTGACTTTTCCCGGCCAGATGGTTTCCTGACTTGCGAAGGGGGGGCTTCCTACTTCAGCCGCCGCACCATCGTTGTTGACGAGCGAAAACCAACTAGCGGCGCAAGTAGCCCGGTGGATTGTCGTCCCACTGCCTTGAATCCCCGTCTCTCGTAAAGCGCGCGTGCGCGGGCGTTGCCGTCAATGACGTCCAGACGTACCTCTTGATACCCACGTGCATTGGCTTCGCGCGCGATGGCTTCCAAGAGACTCGTCCCGACACCGTGCCCCCGCGCCTCCCCGGCGACGCAGATCCCGTCCATCAGGAACCTTTGGTTCTCCTCATCTCGCTCGAGAAGTGAGAGGGCAGCCGCCCGAATAGGTCCGCTGAATATACCGTAGATCGCCACGAAATCCCGCAAGTCCCCGCCGACAAAAGCGCCCTCGGCAGTCTTGAACCCGGCGACTCCCTGAACCCGCCCAGACTTGTCCCGAAAGACCAGCGCATGATCGGGGTCGGCGACCCTTGCGATCAATCGCAAGGCGCGACGATCCGGTCCCATGATGCGCCCCAGTTTCGCGCCGAAAGCTTCCCAATACAACGCGGCGATTCTGGGCCGCTCCGTATTCGTGAATCCCGACGAGACGGTCACAAGCCGAAACTGCCGAACGGTAGAAACCGCACCGGAGTTCCGGGGTGCACGTCCATCGCGCCGTCGGGCAATTCAACAAGGCCATCCGCCCAGCTCAGCCCCGAAATCCGTCCGGATCCTTCGGAGGCAAAGACCTCGGCCCGACCATCCCTGAGACGCGCTCGCAGAAATTCCCGGCGGCCGGGTTTCTTGGCCTTGGAAAAGGCTGCCGGCACGTCGAAGCCCTGCGGCGAGGTCCATCCGGCGCCTGCCAGCTGACCGAGGGAGGGACGCGCAAATATCAGCGCACAGACAAACGCGGCGACCGGGTTTCCCGGCAAGCCAAACACCGGCGTCTTGTCCCAAAGTCCAAGCGCGAGGGGTCTGCCGGGCTTCAACGCCATTCGCCAGAGGGCGAAACTACCGGTTTCCGTCAACAGGGCGGACACGTGATCCTCGTCCCCGGCGGACGCCCCGCCGGATGTCAGGATTGCGTCGGCCATTTCGGCGCCGTGGGACATTCTGGCCGCGATCTCTGTTCGAAGATCCGGGGCGATGCCCAGATCGACGACGTCGTATCCCCACCGTTCCAGCAAAGCGGTCAACATCGGGCGATTTGCGTCCACGATCTGGCCATTGATTGGCGCCGCTTCCGTCAATTCGTCGCCGGTCGACAGGACGGCGACTCGCAACCGGCGCCGAATTGGCACCTCGACAACCCCGGCGGCGGACAACAGCGACATGTCCGCCGGTGTCAGGATCCGGCCGGAACGTAGAATGACGTCTCCGGCCGCAAAGTCTTCGCCCGCCTTGCGGGTATTCGCGCCGCGCTTGATTGGGCCCCGAAACGCCACCGAGGTCCCGTCGGTCGCCGTGTCTTCTTCCAGGACAACCGTATCGACGCCCTTTGGCACCACCGCGCCGGTCAGGACACGAACCGCATGGCCCTCCGGAACCGTGCCGTTGAAGGGGGCACCCGCTGCGGCGCGACCGGGGACAAGCGGCAGTGTCCGGGCGCTATCCGTGTCCCCGTCATGGGCAAATCCGTAGCCGTCGACAGCCGAATTCGGGAGTGGCGGGTTCGATAGTCCGGCGATCACATCACCGGCCAGCACCCGGCCCGAGCTTCTTCGGACAGGGATCAGTTCCACCTCGGTCACCGGAGTGATGTTGGTGCGCAAGTGCTCCAGCGCCTTATCTACCGGCACCCAGTCCACGCCGCGGGGCAGGGCGAAGCAGTCGTTCGAAAGAGGCGGAGGCGCGAGCGGAGCAACCAAGGCAGCGGCCAGTCGATCCTCGTGGCCAACCCCGAGGATCCATCCCTCGACCGGATCGCCCTCCCGCAACATCACATCAAGCTCTGGTGGCGCAAGACCCGCCAGTGCCTCGGCCAGAACCCGCACCTGGGCGCGGTCAAGGATTTCGTCCGGCTCCCGGGCGGCTGCGATGGTGTCGGCGATCAGCGATGGGTAGACCTCGGCCAGGACGATCCGGGTGTCGGGGGCCTCAAACGGGCTGACCGACAGCGCCTCTCCGAAGTGGCGGCGAAGCGCCGCGAGGCGCGGAATGCCGAGAAGGGACTGCGATCCTACCGACCCCGCGCCGAACAGTTGCCAAACCGTTGAGGCGCCGGGAAGACGCGCTTCGACCTGCCGTCGCTCTGGCATGCCGTGATCCCGCCGTTCGTTGCCATGGGTCGGCAGGCCGGGTTCGTCCAAGTGGGCTGGCCGGCCCCAGAACGGCCCAACGCCTGGAAAGCGCTGGTTCAAGGCGGCGGCGAAGGTCCAGCGGTTGTTGGAGTTGTCGTCGCCGTCCTCAACCTCAGCCAGCGCATCCCACAGTTCCAGTGGCTCCTCCCGCCCGATGATCCCGGCCCCAAACCCGCGTGGGTAGCCGAACGGAAAGTCGAAGCCGGCAAGGACCCGGCGACCGGCCTTTGCCTCGGCTTCCAGGCGCGCGACGAGCCATGACGTCGCCTCGGCCCGCGTACGCATGTAGTGGGCTTCGGTCGGGCCCTTTCCGGCCACGCCAATCCAGATTGAGTCGGGTGCAGGATCGCGAGGCCCGGGCATCGATCTCGCCGACCAATCCACCACAATGACGGTGTCGAAACCCGTCACAATCCCAACTCCGCAAGAACGAGATTGGCAATGGCGCGCGTATCGTCGAGGTCCAGCACCGGGCAGGACAGGCCCGAAATCTCCGTGTCGGCAGCAACGGCCCTGATCGTCGGGTCCGACCGGGCGAGAAGGGGATTGCCCGTTTCGGCCCGGTGCGCTTCGACTTTCAGGTGTCCTTCTGCCTTCCAGCCTTCGATCAGGACGATGTCGACCGGGTCAAGCCGGGCCAAATGCTCGGAAAGCGGTGGTTCTTCGGCGCCGCCCAGCTCTGACATCAGTGCCCAACGTACGCGGGAGGACAACAGGACCTGATGCGCTCCGGCGGCGCGATGGCGGTAGCTGTCCTTGCCGGGCTGATCGACATCAAAGGCATGATGCGCGTGCTTGAGCGTCGAGACGGAATAGCCGCGCCCCGTGATTTCGGTCACCAGCCGTTCCATCAGCCCGGTTTTGCCGGCGTTCTTGTATCCGACGATACCAAAAATCTTCAAACCATAGCCTCCGCCGCGACCAGATCTTCGGGGGTATTCACGTTGAAGAATGCGCGATCGTCCGGAAACTCCGCGACGCCCGCCCCATGTGCGTCCGTCCAGAGCACGACTTTTCTGAGACCCGCCCTCAAGGCGTCTCGAAGGTCGTCGCGCAAGGCCACCGGCCAGAGACCGAACGTCGGCTGGCGCCCGGACGGGGACGCGGCCAGCGCCAGGCCTGAGGTACCTCCGGCCGCTGTCAGTCGCGCCACAAGATCGGCCGGAAAGAACGGGCTGTCCGCCGCGACGGTCACGACCTGCGAGGCGCCATGCTCCGCGGCCCAATCCATCCCGGCCAGGACCCCGGCCAAGGGCCCGGGCCAACCCGGCAGGCTGTCCGGGATCACCGGCAAGCCGAATTCGGAGAACCGCGCGCGGTCCCCGTTGGCGTTAATCACGATCCCGGAGACCTGCGGGTCAAGCCTTCGGATCACCCGGTCCAGAAGGCGCTCTCCGCCAAGTGCCAAAAATCCCTTGTCGCCGCCGCCCATGCGGGTGGCCCTGCCCCCGGCGAGGATCACGCCCAATGGTGCGGTCATGCCGCCCCTTTCCGTCCCGACCGGGCTGGCTCATCCGCCACCGCGCCAAGGTCTGCGTCCCGAACAAGCCGCGCATCTCCCGACAAACATGTGAACCGCCGTCCCTTGAGCCGTCCGATCAGCGTCAGCCCCACCTCCTGTGCGATCTCCACGCCCCAGGCGGTAAACCCGGATCGCGACGCGAGCGCCGGAATGCCCATCAGCGCGCATTTGATCACCATCTCGGAGGTCAGCCGACCAGTCGTGTAGAGCATCTTGTCGGCGCCCGAGACACCTTCGGCCCGCATCCAGCCGGCCACCTTGTCCACCGCGTTGTGGCGGCCCACGTCCTCCATGTAGACCAGCGGCCGGTCATCCTCACACAGAACCGTCCCATGGATCGCCCCGGCCTCCAGATAGAGCGACGGGGTCCGGTTGATCTTGTGACTCAGCGCGTAGAGGTCCGACGTCCGGACCTCCAGTTCCGGCAACGTGACCCCGTCCAGTCCCGCCATCATGTCGCCAAAGACCGTGCCGACGGCGCAGCCCGATGTCCGCGTCTTGCGCTTGAGTTTCTCTTCGTGGTCCGTGGGGCGGTCGGTCCGTACGACCACTGTCTCAAGCTCCTCATCGAAATCAACGCCTGTCACAGTTTCATCGGCCTGAAGCATTCCCTGGTTGGCGAGAAATCCGAGGGCGAGGTAGTCCGGGTAATCCCCGATCGTCATCGCGGTCACGATTTCCTGTCCGTTGAGAAAGATCGTCAGTGGCCGTTCCTCGACGACGGACGCGGTCACAGGCGCGCCGCTTTCGTCGTGGCCAACCACGGCGCGCGTGAGCCGCGCCGCGCCGGGATCAGGAGCGATCAGGTATTCGCTGAGGTCCAGGTCGACGGCCAATTGCCATTCCTTCCTGCTGCCGATAAGCCGCGTTTTCGTCCGGCAACAGACTAAGGCCCGCTCGTGTCGACCTCCACCACCAAATCCGCTTTTGCCGCAGGTTTTCGCGACGGCCTGCCATTTCTTCTGGTGGCGCTACCCTTTGCGATGCTCTTCGGAGTGGTGGCAACGGAGGCGGGACTGCCGCTTGTTCAGATCATGGTCATGACCACTCTGGTCATTGCCGGTGCGGCGCAATTCGCGGCGCTGCAACTGATGTTCGACGACGCAGGTTTGTGGCTCGTCGTCGCCGGTGCACTGGCGGTGAACCTGCGTATGGCAATGTATTCGGCCTCTCTCGTCCCCTATCTTGGCGCGGCGCCTTTATGGCAGCGGGCCTGCGCGGCATACCTGCTCTTCGATCAGCCCTATGCCCTGTCGGCAGTCCGGTTTGAATCCGACCCCGAGATGTCGGTGCCCGAACGCATGGCCTATTTCTTTGGCTGTGTCGTCCACCTCGCGCCGGTGTGGGTTGCGGGAACGGCGCTGGGCGCGTTGCTGGGTGAGACGATACCCGACACGCTCGCCCTCGACTTCGTTCTGCCTCTCACGTTCATTGCCCTCGTCGCCCCCATGCTGAAGACCCTGGCTCACGTCGTTGCCGCGGTCGTGTCGGTCGTCGCTGCACTGATTCTGGCGGGTCTGCCTGCCGGTCTCGGCCTGCTGATCGCGGCCGGACTCGCAATGATTTGCGGCGCCGTCACCGAAACATGGCTGGAGGGTCGTCGCCCATGAC
>CAYMMT010000015.1:15742-29994 GCA_964391555.1 uncultured Rhodobacterales bacterium | reverse complement strand
CTGTTTACCGAACGCCTCGACCTGTCGCCGTGGATGATCCTCATCATCATGCAACTGAGCTTCATCCTGATGGGCACGTTCCTTGACGACACCGCCATGCTGGTGATCGTCGCGCCGCTCTACATTCCGCTGGTCGGAGAGCTGGGCTTCAACCTGATCTGGTATGGTGTGCTCTACACGATCACCACGCAGATCGCCTACATGACACCGCCCTTCGGCTATAACCTCTTCCTGATGCGCGCCATGTCGCCGCCCGAGATCGGGCTGGGCGATATCTACCGCTCCATCACCCCCTTCGTGGCCGTGATGATCCTGGCACTCGCCATCATCCTGGTCTTTCCACAGATCGCGCTGTGGCTTCCTCAAACAATCTACGGAAATTGAGCGCCGGAAAGAGCGCACCATTCATCGAGGCACAACAACAAGGAGTTGATCCATGACCACCAGACGCAAGTTCATCCAGGGCGCCGCCGTCGCCGCGCCCGCGGCACTGGCCACGCCAGCCATTGCGCAATCCACCATCACCTGGCGGATGCAAACCTATGCCGGCGCGGCGCTGGCCGCCGAAGTTGTTGTTCCGGCCATTGAGACCTTCAACAAGATCGCGGGCGACCGGATGCAGATCGAGCTCTTCTTCGCCGATCAGCTGGTCCCCACGGGGGAACTTTTCCAGGCGATGCAGCGCGGCACGATTGACGCGGTGCAGTCGGACGATGACTCGATGGCCTCGCCTACCGAGGTGACCGTCTTTGGCGGCTATTTCCCCTTCGGCTCGCGCTACTCTCTCGACGTGCCGGTGCTGTTCAACCAGTACGGGCTGAAGGAGATCTGGGAAGAGGAATACGCCAAGGTGGGCGTGAAGCACATCTCGGCCGGTGCATGGGACCCGTGCCACTTTGCCACCAAGGACCCGATCAATTCGCTCGCCGATCTTCAGGGCAAGCGCGTGTTCACCTTCCCGACAGCGGGCCGGTTCCTGTCACAGTTCGGCGTCGTGCCCGTGACCCTGCCGTGGGAGGACATCGAGGTCGCCGTGCAAACCGGAGAGTTGGACGGCATCGCGTGGTCCGGCATCACCGAAGACTACACTGTCGGCTGGGCCGACGTGACCAACTACTTCCTGACCAACAACATCTCCGGCGCCTGGATCGGCCACTTCTTTGCCAACATGGAGCGCTGGAACGAACTGCCCGAGGACCTGCAGGCGCTCTTGACCGTGTGCATGGAGCAGTCGCACTACTACCGCCAGCACTGGTACTGGGGCGGTGAGGCCAACCTGCGCGTGAACGGCACCAAGATGCAGCTGACCTCCATTCCCGATGACGAATGGGCCCAGGTCGAAGCGGCGGCAAAGGTGTTCTGGGACGAGATCGCGGCCGAGAGTGAGACCAAGGCGAAGGTGGTCAATATCTTCAAGCAGTACAACGAGGTGATGGAACGGGCCGGCCGGCCCTACCGGTACACGTAAGCGAACCGGTCCCGGGCTTGACCCGGGATCTCGCCATTTGAAAGTGGCGGCCCCGGGGTCAAGCCCGGGGCGCGCCGTCTCAGACCCAATGGAGCCGCCGACATGACCGCAGCCCTCACCTTTGACACCCTGAACGACATGGCTGCCGCCGGCACGATCGACACCGTTCTGGTGTGTTTCGTCGACATGCAGGGCCGGCTCATGGGCAAGCGGTTTCACGTGTCGAACTTTCTCGAGGCTGGCCACGAAGAAACCCATTGCTGCGACTACCTGCTGGCCACGGATCTCGAAATGGCCACGCCCGACGGTTACGCCGCTTCCAGCTGGCAGCGGGGCTATGGCGACTACGTGATGAAGCCCGACCTGTCGACGCTGCGACTCATGCCGTGGCTCGAGGGAACGGCGATGGTGCTGTGCGATATCCTCGACCACCACACCCATGCCCCTGTCCCCCACGCCCCGCGGCAGGTGCTCAAGGCACAGATCGCGCGGCTGGCCGAGGTGGGGATGTCGCCGATGATGGCGACCGAACTGGAGTTCTTCATCTTCCGCAAACCGCTGGACCAGATGCGGGCCGAAGGCTACCGGGACATGGAAACGCTGGGGCCCTACAACGAGGACTACCACATCCTTCAGACCTCGAAGGAAGAGCATGTGATGCGGCCCCTTCGAAATCACCTCCACACCGCAGGCATCCCGATCGAGAATTCGAAGGGCGAGGCCGAGGCCGGACAGGAGGAGCTCAACATCCGCTATGCCGATGCACTCGCCTGCGCCGATCACCATTCGATCGCCAAGCACGCCGCCAAGGAAATCGCATGGCAGCAAGGTCATTCCGCGACCTTCCTCCCGAAATGGCATCGCGACCGCGTTGGCAGCGCGAGCCATGTTCATATGTCGCTGTGGTCGGACGGCGCAAACGCGTTTCACGACCCTGACGGCGATCATCAGATGTCCGCCGTCATGCGACATTTCATGGCTGGACTTATCGCCTATGCCGCTGACTGCACGTACTTTTTTGCGCCCTACATCAATTCCTACAAGCGCTTCGCAAAGGGCACCTTTGCCCCGACCAAGACCGCGTGGTCCGTCGACAACCGCACCGCCGGGTTCCGCCTGTGCGGCGCTGACACCACGGCGGTGCGCGTCGAATGCCGCATCCCCGGGTCCGACATGAACCCCTATCTCGCCCAGGCCGCGCTGCTGGCGGCCGGGATCAAGGGGATCGAGGAAAAACTTGACCTGGCTCCCGCGGCGTCGGGCGACATGTATGACGACGACAGCGTGCCGGAGATCCCGAATACGCTTCGCGCGGCCACGGAACACCTGACCGGCTCCGCCATGCTGCGAGAGGCCATGGGCGACGCCGTGATCGATCACTACACCCGCGCCGCGACCTGGGAACAGGAGGAGTTCGACCGCGTTGTCACCGACTGGGAAATCGCCCGCGGATTTGAAAAGGCCTGACCTATGACCAAGACCATCACCTGCATCTCGCCCATCGACGGTTCGGTTTTTGCCGAACGCCCGTGCCTGTCGCTGGACGTCGCCCGCGACGTGACCGAGGCTGCCCGAACCGCCCAGGCCGGCTGGGCTGCCCTGCCCCTGAAGGACCGCATCGCGATGGTGCAAAGGGCCGTCGACCACATCGGCGAAACCAGGGACCGCATGGTCGATGAACTGGTCCACCAGATGGGCCGCCCGGTCAGATACGGTGGCGAATTCGGCGGGTTCGAGGAACGCTCAAGCTACATGGCCAGTATCGCCGAAGGCGCGCTGGCCCCCATGGTCATCGAAGACAGCGCCGCCTTCCTGCGCAAGATCGAGCGTGAGCCCCTGGGCGTCGTCTTTGTGATCGCGCCGTGGAACTACCCCTACATGACCGCGATGAACACCATCGCGCCGGCGCTGATCGCAGGCAATGCGGTGGTCCTGAAACACGCCGCACAGACCATCCTTGTCGGCGAGCACCTGGCTGACGCCTTTGCGGCCGCCGGATTGCCCGAGGGCGTGTTTTCAAACGTCGTCCTTGATCACGACACGACCGCAACGCTCATCTCCGAGGGCCGCTTTGGCCTCGTGAATTTCACCGGCTCCGTCGGCGGAGGACGCGCGATGGAGCGTGCGGCGGCAGGCACATTCACCGCCGTCGCGACCGAGCTTGGCGGCAAGGACCCAGGCTATGTCCGGGCCGACGCCGATCTCGATGCAGCGGTCGACACCCTGATCGACGGGGCGATGTTCAACTCCGGCCAGTGCTGCTGTGGCATCGAGCGGATCTATGTCCACGAAAGCCTCTACGACGCTTTCGTCGAAAAGGCCGTGGCCCTGGTCAGGTCCTACGTGCTTGGCGATCCGCGCGACGAAACGACAACGCTTGGCCCGATGGCGAACACCCGTTTCGCCGCCGAAGTTCGCGCCCAGATCGACGAAGCGGTGGCGGAAGGCGCGGTCACGCATATCGAGACCATGGCCGCGGACGACGGCGCGGCCTACCTGACGCCACAGATCCTGACGAATGTGACCCACGAGATGCGGATCATGCGGGACGAAACCTTTGGCCCCGCCGTCGGCATCATGCCGGTCAAGGACGACGAGGAGGCCATTGCCCTGATGAACGACTGCCAGTTCGGCCTGACCTGCTCGCTCTGGACGCAGGACGCCGAGGCGGCCAACGCAATCGGGCGGCGGCTTGAAACCGGGACCGTTTTCATGAACCGCTGCGACTATCTCGACCCGGCGCTCTGCTGGACGGGCTGCAAGGAGACCGGACGCGGCGCGGGGCTGTCGGTTCTGGGGTTCCACACGGTGACCCGCCCGAAATCCTATCACCTCAAGAAAGTGACGCCATGAGCCTGACCGCCAATTGGAGCTACCCCAACCCCATTCGTTTCGGCGCTGGCCGCATCACGGAGATTGGCGCGGCATGCAAGGCCGCTGGCATTTCGAAACCGCTCCTGATCACGGACAAGGGACTGGCCGGGAACGAGATCACGACCCGGACACTCGCGCTGATGGAGGAGGCGGGGCTTGGGTCCGCTCTCTTTGCCGATGTCGACCCCAACCCCAACGATGCAAACGTGGAAGCCGGTGTCGCGGTCTATCGCGCGGGCGGCTTTGACGGGGTGATTGCCTTTGGCGGCGGTTCGGGTCTGGACCTCGCGAAAACCGTGGCCTTCATGGCGGGACAGACCCGCCCGCTCTGGGATTTCGAGGATATCGGCGACTGGTGGACACGGGCGGATGCCGAGGCCATTGCGCCGGTTGTCGCTGTTCCGACAACCGCCGGGACAGGGTCGGAAGTGGGCCGCGCGAGCGTCATAACCAACTCCGAAAGCCACGAGAAGAAGATCATCTTTCACCCGAGGATGCTCCCCGCTCAGGTCATCATGGACCCCGAACTGACCGTCGGCATGCCGCAGTTCATTACCGCCGGCACCGGGCTGGATGCCTTTGCCCATTGCGTCGAGGCGTACTCCAGCCCGCATTACCACCCGATGAGCCAAGGCATCGCGCTGGAAGGCATGCGGCTGGTCAAGGACTACCTGCCCCGCGCTTATGCCGACGGCACCGATCTGGAGGCGCGCGGCCAGATGATGAGCGCTGCGGCCATGGGTGCGACCGCCTTCCAGAAGGGGCTCGGCGCGATCCACGCGCTCAGCCATCCCATCGGCGCGGTTCACCATACGCACCACGGCACGACAAACGCGGTGTTCATGCCGGCAGTGCTTCGGTTCAACGCCGATGCCATCCGCACCCGGTTTGATATGGTCGCCGCGTACCTGGGGATCGAAGGCGGTTTCGACGGGTTCTGTGCCTTTGTCGATGATTTCAATGACTCGTTCTCGATTCCCCGGACCCTGAGTGCGCTGGGCGTGTCCGACCCGGATCTGGACGCTCTGACCGAAGCGGCGCTGCGCGACCCCAGTGTCGGAGGCAATCCCGTCGAAATGACACGGGCCAATGTCCGCCCCCTGTTCGAAGCTCTGCTCTGAGCCGCGGCCGGGCCTTTTCCCCGGCCTGAGTGACGCCCGCCATCGACCGGCCCGAGGAGCCGGTGGACGGTCCGTACCTCGGTACGGTCGCTTTCGGACCTCCTTAGAGCCCCTAAAGTCGCCTTGATGTGTCAAAGCCGGGCCGGCGCGAATGCACTGGCTTTTTTCTCGGCTTCACGGCAACCAGACAATTGAAACTCGAGTGGGAGACCAGATGCCGCACGTGACCACCAACCCCTGGCGCGGGACGGGCCTTGGCGAGGTCGTCCCGTCGGACGATCCGACCGTTGTCCGGGACCTGCTTGGCCGATGCCCCGCCCATGCGGTGACCCCCTTGACTGAAGCCGCCGAACTGGCCGCACTGGCCGGGGTGGCGTCGGTTCTGGTCAAGGACGAACGCGCGCGAATGAACCTCGGAAGCTTCAAGGCGCTGGGCGCCGCCTACGCCATTGCGCGCGAAGCGTCGGACCTTGCGCCAGACAACTTCGGGGACGCGCTGACGGGGCGGACATTTGTCACCGCCAGCGCCGGAAATCACGGGCTGTCCGTGGCCGTGGGCGCGCGGGTCTTTGGCGCACGGGCGGTGATCTACCTCGCGGAAACGGTGCCCGACGCCTTCGCGGAGAGGCTGCGTGACCTCGGCGCCCATGTCGTGATCGACGGCACGGATTACGAGGCAAGCATGTCAGCCGCCGCCAGGGCCGCTGTGGATCATGGATGGACCCTGCTGTCGGACAGTTCATGGGATGGATATACCGGTTTGCCGATGCTGGTGTTGGAGGGTTATCTCCAGTTGGCGCAAGAGGCGGCAGAGCAGATGGAAGAGTCTCCGACGCACATCCTCTTGCAGGCGGGCGTCGGGGGATTGGCCGCTGCCATCGCGGTCTACAGCCGAAAGGTCTGGGGCGATGCGCCGCAAATCATCGTCGTGGAACCGGAAGCCGCCCCTGCCCTGAGAGACAGCATCAAGGCGGGCCGGGTGGTCGACACGCTTGGCCCCGTGTCATCGATGGGGCGTCTCGACTGCAAGACGCCGTCGCTCATCGCCCTGAACGGATTGGCGCGGGACGCGGACCTGTTTGTCACCATCACCGAGGAGGAGGCAGCCCGTGCAATGCCGATCCTGGCGGACCTGGGCCTTGAGACCACCCCATCGGGGGGCGCCGGATTGGCGGCGCTGATTGCCGGCCTCGACCTGCCATCCGAGGCACGTGTCTGGGCCATCTTGAGCGAAGGGCCCGAGGATGGCTGAACGGTCGCTGATCTTCCCGGCAGAGGAATTCGAAGGCAGGGCGCTTCGTCTGCAGGTCGAGATGGCGGCACGGGGCCTTCACGCACTTCTGCTCACGACCCCGGAAGATATCTTTTACACAACGGGCTTTCTTACGCGCTTCTGGGAGAGCCCGGCGCGGCCCTGGTTCGTGGTCCTGCCTGCCGACGGTCCGCCCGTTGCCGTAATCCCGACCATCGGCGCCGACCTCATGGGCCGGACATGGGTCACGGACATTCGCACCTGGGAGGCCCCAAACCCGACGGATGGCGGTATCGGCTTGCTGGGCGAGGCCTTGCGGGGGGCCGTTCCCGAGACCGGCGCGATCGGCGTGCCGATGGGGCTTGAGACACATGTCAGAATGCCGCTCGCCGATTTCCTGTCCCTGTCCGACGCCCTTGCGCCACGGCGCATTGTCGATGCCACTGCTTGCGTCCAGCGGGTCCGGGAGGTCAAATCGGAGCCGGAAATTGCCAAGCTCCGGGCGATCTGCACCATCGCGGGCCGCGCCTTCGATCAGGTTCCGACGATCGCCACGCCGGGCGCGCGGCTTGACGCCGTCTTTCGCGAATTTCAGGCGGCCTGCCTTCAGGCCGGGGCGGATTGGGTCAGCTATGTTGCCGGCGGAGCCGGCCGGGGTGGCTACGGGGACGTGATTTCACCTGCGGACGCCAGACCGCTCCAAAGCGGCGACCTGCTCATGCTCGATACCGGGGCCGTTGCCGACGGCTACTTCTGTGACTTTGACCGCAACTTTGCCATCGGGCCGCCGGATGAGGCGACGACCCGTGCCCACGAGGCCCTCTGGCGGGCAACTGATGGTGTCCTTCGGGCAATTCGGCCCGGTCAGCGGGCCTGCGACGTGCATGAAAAGCTTTGCACGGCCATTGCCGGGCGCGGCGCCCGCCCCGGCGGCGGCAGATTGGGCCATGGCTTGGGGCTGTCCCTGACAGAATGGCCCTCCCTGAGCGCTGTCGATGACACTCCCCTGCGCGCCGGCATGGTGCTGACGCTGGAGCCAAGCGCCGTTCTGGGACCGGGTCGGTTGATGGTTCACGAGGAAAACTTCGTCCTGCGGGAGGACGGCGCGGACCTCCTGTCGCCCCGCGCGCCCGAAACACTGCCGGTTATCGGCCCATGACGACCGCGCCCTATGAATTGGGAACCGACGAGAGGCCGCGACTTGGCCTCATTGTCCTGCAGGCGGACGAAACGATCGAGGACGATTTCCGCAAGACCTTCGACCCCGATCAGGTCAGGTTGCACATCAGC
This sequence comes from uncultured Rhodobacterales bacterium, assembly GCA_964391555.1. GTDB lineage: Bacteria > Pseudomonadota > Alphaproteobacteria > Rhodobacterales > Rhodobacteraceae > JAMWZF01. The sequence goes on along the minus strand of CAYMMT010000015.1, from coordinate 21,989 downwards.
CGGGTGCCGTCGGGCGCGGAACTGACGCCGGGCACGATCCGGGCCATGGAAGCCGACCTGCCCGCCGCCGCCGGTCTGTTTCCGCAAGGCGCGATCTTCGACGTTGTGGCCTATGCCTGCACGTCCGGGACAAGTCTGATCGGACCCGGTCGCGTCGAAGATCTGGTGCGTCAGGGGTGCGAGGCGAAGGCCGTGACAAACCCGCTCTCGGCGACTTTCGCGGCACTTTTGGACCTCAGGGCCGCGCGTATCGGCATCGTCTCTCCCTACAGCCCCGACATCGCCGACACGTTGAGGTCCGACTTCGAAGCCGCGGGCTTCGACGTGGCCGCAACCGTGTCTTTCGGTGAGCATGTCGAGGCCAACGTGGCCCGCATCGACCAGCGGTCGATCATGGCGGCGGCACAAAGCCTTGCCGACAACACGGCGCTCGATGCGATCTTTCTCTCTTGCACCAACCTGCGGACCCATGGCGCGGTTTCGAACACGGCGACGGGAATTGGCATTCCGGTGCTGAGTTCGAACAGGTCGTTGGCCTGGCACATGTCTGTCCTGTGTCGGCGTGCCGGATACTCAGTCCCAACCCTGGGACCCGTCGTGACTTGAGCCGCGCCCCGTCGTTTGCCGGGGCTGTCCCCCGGGTGCCACCGAAATTGCCAGCCTGGGCCAATCGTGCGACGGTTCGGTCCGCCAGGGGGCGGCGTAGAAACGCGTCCTTGTAGGGCGATTATTCTCGGGGGGGGCCGTGACTCTGATTGGCAAGACCGCACTGGTGACGGGCGCTTCGTCCGGATTGGGAGCACATTTTGCGAAAGTATTGGCGCGAGAGGGCGCCATCGTGACGGCTGCGGCCCGACGCATGGACCGTTTGGACGCGGTTTGCGCCGAAATTGGCCCTGACGCGAGGCCCATGGGCCTTGACGTCACGGACCCGGAGAGCGTGGCCGCCGTCTTTGATATCCCCTACGACATCATCATCAACAATGCCGGCGTCAGCCATGACGGCCCGGCGCTCGCCACAAGTGCCGAGGACTGGAATTGGGTGTTGGACACCGATCTCAACGGGGTCTTTCGGGTCGCGCAGGCGGCGGGCCGAAAACTGGTCGACGCGGGCAAGGGCGGCAGTATCGTCAATATCGCCTCGATCCTCGGATTGCGTGTCGCCGGTAACCTGTCGGCCTATGCAACGGCCAAGGCGGGCGTGGTCCAACTGACCAAGAGCCTTGCCCTGGAATGGGCGCGACACGGCATTCGGGTGAACGCGCTTTGCCCCGGGTATATTGAAACAGACATCAATCGCGATTTCTTTGCCACCCCGGCGGGACAGGCGCTGATCAAGCGGGTCCCGCAGCGGCGCCTTGGCCGGATGAGCGACCTCGATGGGCCTCTCCTGCTTTTGGCGTCGGACGACAGCGCCTTCATGACTGGCGCCGAGATCGTCGTCGACGGTGGCCACCTCGTCTCCTCGCTCTAAGGACTTCAAATGGATTTCAAGATCTCCACCCGCATCGAGGACTTCCGGGCCCGTATCGCCAGATTTGTCGAAGATGAGATCCTGCCGCTGGAGGAGGATCGCGCGAACTATGATGCCCATGAAAACATCGAAATCGGGCTCCTGAGCGATCTGCGCAGGAAGGCCAAGGCCGAGGGCCTGTGGTGTGTTCAGTTGAAAGAGGAAAGCGGTGGCCAGAACCTCGGGATCATGGGCATGGCCGTCTGCTATGAAGAGATGAACCGGTCGATCTTTGGCCCCGTGGTCTTCAATTCGGCAGCCCCTGACGACGGCAACATGATGGTGCTGGAAAAGGTCGCAACCGACGCGCAGAAGGCGCGCTGGTTGGCCCCGATCGTGCGAGGCGACGTGCGGTCGTCCTTCGCGATGACCGAACCGGCGCCCGGGTCCGGGTCCGATCCCGCGGGCATGATGTTGACGACGGCCGAGAAGAAAGGTGACCGCTATGTCATTCGCGGTCGCAAGTGGTTCATCACCGGTGCGGAGGACAGCGACCATTTCATTCTGGTCGCGCGTACATCGGAAGACCCCCGAAAGGGACTGTCCGCGTTTCTCCATGCCCGTGACACGCCGGGCTTTCGCATTGATCGGCGCATTCCGATCATGGGGCCAGAGGAGCATGGCGGACATTGCGAGGTTGTCTACGAGGACATGGAAGTGCCGGCGGAGAACCTGTTGATGCAGGAAGGCGATGGGCTGAAGCTGACCCAGATCAGGCTAGGACCCGCGCGCCTGACGCATTGCATGCGGTGGCTGGGGCTGTCGAAACGGTGCATCGAGATTGCCACCGCCTATGCACAGACCCGTTTTGCCTTTGGCGAACGGCTGTCGCAACGCGAAAGCGTGCAGATGATGCTGGGCGATCTCGCGATGCAGGTGGAGATCGGGAGGCTCCTTGTGATGAAGGCGGCCTGGGAACTGGAGCGGGGCGGATTTGCGCGCAAGGAGATTTCGATGGCCAAGGTGCATGTGGCCAACCTGCTTCACAAGGCCGCTGACGTCGCCATACAGATCAACGGCGCGCGCGGATATTCCCGGGACACGCCTCTGGAATGGATCTATCGCTATGCCCGGCAAGCGCGGCTCGTCGATGGCGCGGACGAGGTGCACAAGATGGTCCTGCACCGCAATCTGGAAAATGACGGTCGCGGGTTCTGGTCGTGGGACGTGGGCGAGTGACCCAGGTCGACTTCGATCCGGCGGCTCTGAAGCGATTTTTGGTTAGTCAGTTTGGCGAAGGGCCGACATTGCTCGAGCGGGTTGCAGGAGGTCAATCAAACCCGACCTATTTCGTCTCTCACGGAAACCGCCAGATGGTCCTGCGCAAGCAGCCTACCGGTCCGATCCTGAGAGGCGCCCACGCCGTAGACCGGGAATTTCGCGTGCTTGAGGCGCTTCACCCCACGGGCGTCCCGGTTCCCCGACCCATCATATTTCACGAGGACCCGGACCTTGTCGGGACCCCATTCTACCTGATGGAGCGTGTGGAGGGGCGTGTTTTCCCCGACGGTGCGTTGGCAGGTGCCCGGTCATCGGAGCGCCATGCGCTGTGGATGGCCTTGGCGGAGGCCCTCGGCGCCATGCACCGGATCCGCCCCGATGATATCGGGCTGGAGGACTTCGGTCGTCCGGGTAACTACTTTGCCCGCCAGATCGCGCGCTGGTCGCGGCAATGGGAGCAAAGCCCCCATCCGCCGATCCCCGAGCTGGACCAATTGGTCGCGTGGCTCGCTCTGCATCAGCCAGAGGATGACGGCTGCATCGGCATCGCACACGGCGATTTCCGGATGGGCAACGTGATCTTTCATCCCACCGAACCCAAAGTCGTTGCGATCCTCGATTGGGAGCTGTCCACCTTGGGCCACCCGATGGCCGATCTCGGCTATTGCTGCATGGCATGGCATACGAGCCCCGACGAATATGGCGGATTGCTGGGGCTTGACCTTGGGGCGCTTGCCCTCCCCTCCGAGGCAGAGTTCGTGGATCGCTACGTGATTGCAAATCCTGATGCGGTGCCATTGACGGTATTCCACAGGGTGTTTGCGCTTTTCCGGTTCGCGGTGATTTGGGTAGGCATCGCCGACCGTGTCCGCACCGGCACCGCCGCCGGATCAGACGCGCCGATACATGCCGGAATGGCAGCACGTCTCGCCCGACGCGGCGTTGCGCTCATCGAGAGGTCGTGAGTTGGCGTGGAGTGGCCGCCGAAATGCGTCCATCAACCGGGATAGAAATGTCCCGCATATTGAAGGATCAACGATAGCCGTGAAACGAGAGAGCCCGAAGAAATCCTGTCGTAGCTTCGGCAGCATCGACGTTCTGCAAGGACGGGGCGCGCCCGTTGCTACCCGATTGAGAGCGGTGCCGAAGGCGAGCGTCGATCCGGCCCGCAATAGAAGTCAGCCCGATCGCGCCAGTAACAACCGGCATTCCGAAGTGCGGGCCGAGGGGATGAACGCCCGCACTTGAAATCCCCCGCAATCCCGGCTCAGAAAGTGGTGATGCGACGACCTTCCCTTGAACCTCTTGCAGGCGCGTTGGTGGCAGTCACCGCCATGACGCTTGTCCCGGCGCTTGGCGCCCGGTTCGTGCCCTCGGAGTCGCCGCTCGGGCCAGCTGCTCGAATGTTGGATAGTCTTGCGCCGTGGCTCCTTGCCCTTGGTGCGGTTGGCGCGGTTGCCGTTCTTGCGGCCCGTGCGCGGGTGGCGGGGGGAGTTCTGCTCACCATGTCACTGGCTGGCGCCGCGGGTTTGGCCGTGAGCCATCGGGCCCTGAGCCTGCCGAACCTTGTGGGGGTGGAGGCCGATCTGCGGCTCGTGTTCCTGAACGCCCAGAGCGACAACGCTGCCTATTCCGGCAGGATGGCGGCGGCCGCGCTGGCAGCTGATGCTGATGTGATGGTCTTTGTCGAGGGCGAGGCGCTTTACGATGCGTTGCCGCAGATTGCCGAAACCCACGAGGTCGTCACGCGCTGCGATTTGAACGATTGTCCGCTGATCATCGCCAGTCGGCTTCCGGTTCTGCGCGCCTGGCAGTTGACCTTGAACCCGATCTGGCCCGAGCGCTACGGCGTCGCGGAGCTGGAGCTTGCCGATGGACGGCGGATCTTCATTTCGGTCGCCCACCTGACGAAGCCTTTTTTTTCAGGCGTCGCAGAGACTGAACTGGACCGACTTGCCGCCCAATACGACTGGATTGACGGGCCGGTCGTTGCGGTGGGGGATTTCAACGCTGCGCCGTGGTCTCGTCCTGTCACCCGTCTGTTGGAGAGAACCGGTTACAGGGCAACACGTCGAACGCCCGGCACATGGCCCGCGCAGGTCGGACCCTTGGGTGTGCCAATTGACCTCGCGCTTGTGCACAACGGAGCCAGGGTTGTCGGAATCGAGAGCTTTGGAGGCGATCTGAACTCAAACCACCGGGGCCTTTTGCTTGATATTGCGGTTCCGCGGGAGCAGTGATTTTGCCTGGTGTTCACTGCGCCTCACGCGCGCGTGGATCGACAAGCAGCGCGATGATCCATCCGGCGACAAACCCGCCGAGGTGCGTCTGCCACGCCAGTTGGCCGTTCATGGCCCACCACAACACGAGGTTCAGCGCCACCAGAAGCAGGGCCGCCCGGAGGATCGGCCAGAGGCCGAGTTGGGCCGCATACCGGTCGACATAGGCCCAGGCAAGCAAACCGCCGGCAAGGCCAAAGAGCGCCCCCGACGCACCCACCATTGGTCTGAGATCAGGGGCAAGCAGCGCGAACCCCATCGCGCCTCCAATCAACGCGCCGACATAGAGCACAGCAAAACCGACCCATCCAACGCGCTCTATGACTGCGCCCCCCAGCGACCAGAGTGTGATCATGTTCACGACCAGATGAACGGGCCCCGCATGAAGAAACCCGTAGGTCGCGAACATCAGGCCGGGCTGGGCGGCATAGTTTGGCGTCCACTGATCCAGAAGGCCCGGCCAGAACCCGCCATATTCATAAGCGAGTGGCCGCAGGCGAGCGGGCAGGCCCAGGGAGAAATCCGATAGAAGAAGCACCAGTTCAATCACGGTGCTGATCGCGATCAGCCCCCAGAGGAACCAGTGATTCCGCGGACCTGTCAGGGTCGCCATGCGAAGCTTGTTTGGAGCCCGATAAAGAGCTCATCCGTGGAACTGTCGGGCTCGCCGTCTTTGCGGCGCAATGTGTGGGTATAACCGCTCGTAAGCGACCAGTCATCGGTCAGAGCGTGCACATAGGTCAGGCTCAAGTCGAGGCGGCTTGAATCGCCGGACCCGCCAAGAACATCTGTCTGTCGAAGCCTGACCTCCGCGCCCAGGGAAGACACGCGGTTCAGCTGATACTCCCAATCGGCGGTGAGCCGCGTGTTGAGGGTTTCGAAACCCGACGAATTGACGTCGAATGACTGATCGAGGACGACCCCCGCAGACCCGTTGGGCAGCTCCGCGTTGTATCGAAGGGAATAGAGGGGGCGCAGTTCACCGTCATCGCCCTCACTGACGCCAATGGTTGCCGAAAAGCGACCGTCGCGCAGGTCGAGCGATCGGCCAAGAGTAAGAGTGCTGCGGCGCCCGCTTTCGTCGATGTCCGAGGTGAGCGACGCGGTCCATGCGCCGTCCGGACGCTCTTCGCTTAGTGTTAGTCCAAAGGACAGGCCGTCCTGCACGGTCGTGGACCCTGCATCATCCTCGGTGACGCGGGTCACGCCAATGGAAACGTCTGCTGCGAGCGTT
>CAYMMT010000015.1:3259-15642 GCA_964391555.1 uncultured Rhodobacterales bacterium | reverse complement strand
TGCATCATCCTCGGTGACGCGGGTCACGCCAATGGAAACGTCTGCTGCGAGCGTTTGGGTCACTTGAAGATCGGCCCCGACGCCCACGCGTTCCCGCGTCACATCAGTACCGCCGTCGCTGTCGACCTCGGAAAAGGACCCATCGACCCGTGCCGTGATCCGGCGGTCAATGTCAAAGCGCAGGGCAACATTGGCCTCGGACTCTCTGCTATCCAACAAATCGGGGTCGGTCGTGCCGTCATAGCTGATGATGTTGTAGGCCAGGCCGATCGTTGCTCCGAACGGTGCCTCGCGACCCAGTTCAAGCTGCACGCTCGACCGGGATGAGGTACGAGTTCCGCTGTCGATGACAAACACACCCGGGACCTCGGTCAATTCGAAGATCGAGTCCACGTCCCGTTCAGTGAAGGCGAGACTCACGTCCAACGCGGCATTCCGGTTCCGCGTTCCATAAGCCAGGGAATAGTCCGGATCGACGAGACCGCTAGCGGTCGTGCCTTCAAGCGACGTCTCGTATCCGCCTTGAACCCGAAAGCGGAGATACTGGCTCCGGGTTTCGCTCGAAAGACCGAAGCCCAGCGTGCTTAGCGAGACGGTTTCGCTCTCGGAGAACACGAACTTCTGAGAGACATCCAATCCAGCCTCAAGACCACCAGCCTCTTGCGCATTTGCTGCGCCGCCGAGACATACCAAAGCCCCCAGGAAACCTCCCAGCGCCGTGACCGGACGTGGATGACAATCCCCCAGAAGCGTCATGCCTTTACTCGAACAGGCGGCGTTCGGGCACCAAAATCACGTCGCCGTCAATCAAGGTCGTGTCCGAGGTGATGGTCGCTCCGTCCATGATGGCGCGATAGTTGATTTCGAAAACAGACTGCTGACCGGTGACCGGGTTGGTGCGCCGCAGTTGTACCCTCTTGGTCGCGGCAAAGCGGGTCATGCCGCCGGACTGCGCCATCGCCTGAAGAAAGGTCGTCCCCGGAGCGACCGATTTTGAGCCCGGGTTGTTCACCTCGCCAAGGAAATAGATATCAATCGTTGGTGCAACTGCCGGTCGGGCCTGAACAGCACGCGGAGGCTCCTGCGGTGCGGGCTGGACCGAGACAAAGACGTTCGGTTCGGTCGCGAAGTTCGAGGCAATGCCTGACACGATGGCCTCTTCCACCTGTCCCACCGTGCGTCCTGCCACGCTGATCGTGCCCACAAATGGAAACGAAATCCGACCATCGGGAAGCACAATCAGCGACCGGTTCAGCGACGGATCCTCCAGCACTTCGATCACAAGTGTATCCCCGGACCGCATTGCATATTCGGATTGTGCCAGCGCCGCCTGCGCGGAACAGACCAAAATCAAGCTCGCAATGAAGTGTCTCAGGTTTGCCATTTGGGCACCGCCAATCTTTTGTTTTGCGCCATCGTCGGTGCAACGACCGCCCAAGGGAAGCAAAAACCGACCAAAGAGCGTCTGCAAAGGACGGGTAGTGCTATTGCGCCACGACATAAGCCATTCATTGGTCCGAAGTGACGGCCGCGTCAATCGCTCTGAGTCGGCTGCGGGCGTCTTCGAGCTGCGGGCGCGTGTCGCCGGGACCGCCAATTTCGGCGGCGTTGGCGTATTGGGTGCGCGCCTCGACCAAGCGATCAAGCTCTTCATAGGCCCGCCCCAGATGGTACTGGACCACCGGATCCTGAGACAACCCCTCGGCCGCTGCCTCAAGGTAAGGAAGGGCCGTTTCCGGTTCACCCCGGCGGAAGGTGATCCACCCATAGGTGTCCTGCATTGCCGGAACCTCGATGGCCGAGAATCGTCGGGCGATGACCCAAGCGCGCTCCAGGCTGGCGTCGTCGGTCCGCCAGGTGGACAGCAAGCTCGCGAGGTTGTTGGCCACAACCAAGGAGGTGGAATCCTGTTCGTAGAGCTCTTCGTAAATTGCGATCGAGCCATCTATGTCGCCGCGTTGTTCCAGGAAGGAAGCCTTGGCCCAAAGCAGGCTCGACTCTCCGGGCAGTTGACCAAGGCCCTCATCGATGAGGGCCATTGCGGCGTCGGGGCCGTCCTTGCGATGCGCCACCCGAACCAATTCCATCCAAACCGCCGGAGCCTGGGGATTGTCACTGACAAGGTTGCGGTAGATGGCCTCGGCCGTATCCAGGTTTCCATTTACGGCTTCGGTGGAGGCAAGAACAAATGCAAGTTCGGCGTTGTCAGGAGAGTCCGCTGCCAGCCGCCGGGCAAGCTCCAGCGCGCCTTCGAAGTCGCGTGACACAAGGCGCGCGCGCACCAGCATGACCTGACTGCCAAGCGAGGCGTCCTGCTGCTCGGCGATGCTTTCGAGATAAGCGATGGCTTCGTCCGGCCCCGCCTGCCGGTTAAGGCGCTCGGCCTCCAGGGCGTCCGCGGCGCTGACACCCTCGGGCGTGCCGACCCGGCGCAATGTGTCTGCGACCTGCTGCACCCGGCCCATGTCGTCCATTCGCAGGTAGAGTTGCCCCAGCGCGGCCAGCAACTCCTCGTTTTGGGGGGCAAGCCGCAGGGCGGGCAACAGCACGTCTTCTGCCGGCAGGTACCGTTCTTCCCGGATCAGAAGCTGGGCATAACGCAGGGATTCCACCGGACCATTGCCGGACGCTTCAACTGCCAGGGCAAGAAAATCCCGTTCCAGGTTGGGGCTACCGGCGCGATTGTAGGCTTCGGCCATGAGGCTCATTGCATCGGCATCTTCCGGAGCGGAATCCAGGGCAAGCCTGAGCGACGAAATCGCCCCATCCGTGTCGTCGGCACGGATTTGCCAGGCGGCTTGCATCTTGAGTGCTTCGGCATGGCCCGGGTTCGAAGCAAGAACCTCTTCCACACGGGCACGCGCACCGACCTCGTTTCCCGTAACCAGCAGCATCCGCGCAAGAGAAACGGCGACGTTTTCGGCCAACTCGGCATCATCGTCGTCATCGGATGTGGCCGACAGAATGCCTTCGAGGGTTGCGATGGCTTCGTCCTGATCCCCATTGGAAAAATCCAGGACCGCGCCCATCACCTGAAACGGGACCGGATCGTCAGCCTCGGCGATGGCGATCTCGATCTCTGCCAGGGCTGCCTGGGTGCCACGGACTTCATCCAGAAAACGGATGAGGTCGACCCGAGGGCCCGGGTCGGTGGTCCCGGCTACCCGCTGTCGCAGATAGGCCTCCGCACCGTCGAGATCATTCTGAGACAGAAGGTACCTGATGAGTGTCGCTTTGTACTCATCCTCTTCGGGGAAGCGGTCCACGATTTCGAAAAGCAGGGCTTCCACGGCCTTCGGATCGCCCATCTGTGCCACGATCAACAGCTTCTGTTGCCAATAGCCCCTGTTGTCCGGCCGGTTCTCGATCAACTTGTCGACTTCATCGAGGGCGAGGCCGAATTCGCCGTCCTGAAGGTGACTGTCGATCACGACGCTGCGCAGGAGGATATTATCGCTCAGGTCGGACAGGAGCTCTGATGCGGCTCTTGCTTCGTCGCGGCGGGCGGCGGCGTCCTCGGCAAGAGCGGCTTCGCGGTAAGCGCGACCGATTGTGATCGCGCGCACCCGGGGGTCATCGGGCATGATGTCGGCCGCCGCAGCGCCGTGGCGCTCCAGTTCCTCCCAATTGCCCGCGTCAAAGGCCATTTCGGCCAGACGGATCCGCCCGTCGAGGTCATCGGGATATTGTTCAACAAGCCTCAGATACTGAGCGTAGGCCCGCTGTGGATTTCCGCGTTGACTCAACAGTTGTTCAGCAAGAAGGCGCCTTGCTTCACGGTGACTTCCGTCGTTTTCCAGCACGTTGCGCAATTCGACGATGGCGCGCTCCGGGTCGCCCTCTTCGATAAGCGTGATTGCACTCTGAAAATATTCTTCTGCCTTTTCCTCGGCGTTTTTGCAGCCGGACAGGAGCAGGACAGCGCTGAGCGCCGCAGTTAGGGCAAGAGTTCTACGCACTGGGCGGCCTCCGGTTCGAAAGTCGGATTATCGGGATCATAGTAGCTGATCCATTATTGACCGGAAATATGGTCGACAAGATTTGATGCGATTTTGACTTAGCAGCCAGTCCCGCGGCAAACGACAACCACTGTCTGAGCAAGGACCCGCAGATCGATGCCGAGCGTCAACTCGCGATCGTATTGTTCGTCAAAGTCGATCCGGCCCGAGAAACTTACACAATTGCGCTCTGCGATTTGCCAGAAGCCGGTCATACCGGGGCGGAGGCGGTAGTATGCGGTGCCGTCGTAGCTTTCCTGCTGGTTCACCATCATCGGACGGGGCCCGACGAGGGACATCGAACCGTTCAGCACGTTCCAGAGCTGCGGCAATTCATCAAGAGACGACTTCCTCAGCCAACGGCCAACTCGAGTGACCCGCGGGTCATTGGTCAGCTTCTGCTTGTGGTTCCACTCGACCCGCGCGTCGGGGTTCGAAGCAAGGTACTCTTCCAGTTTCTCATCGGCGTTGTGCACCATGGTGCGCAGTTTCCACATCCGGAAGACCTTGCCGCCACGCCCGATCCGGTCTTGCGAATAGAGCGGCGCGTGTCCTCCACTCGCCACGATCAGGGACAAAATCGCGATCAACGGCACGGTAAGCGGAGCGGTGAGAACAACTGCCAGAACGTCCAGCCCACGTTTGGCCAGTTTGCGATAGAAACTTCCGCCTTGCCCAGCACCACGTCCCTTAAGCGACGAAGGCGTTACGACTTCCGCGTCCCGGGGACCTATCTCAGCGGACAGGTCCGTCATGTGTAAAGTCATCAGCAGCAAACCGGCAGAAAAGCCGGACCCCTATTAATCAAAACCATCCCTCATGACACTTTCGTGCCGCAAGTCTTCCCTAAGTTCGCCAAACACGCAGGCAACCCATGAGAGAAATTAACACCTTAGTAACTTTTGGGGAAGAACTTGGCGCCGAACCCCACCAATTTTCGTATCATTGGACATGAAATGGACGATTTGGGGTCAGATTTTCACCCTCAGGTTGCAAGACCCGGCGACAACTCACCAAACATTGACGTGCTGGGTGTCCTTTTGTAGCCGAAATGGAAACTGTTGCCGGCTCGTAAGCGAGCGCTGCACAACAGCTGCGATTCGAGGATGCAAACTGGCCTTATGCTTGCCTTGAAAAGCGCACAGTGACCCGCTACCGACGCTAGGGCGCACGGCAGTGAGGCCTTATATAAGTCACGACCGTCTTCTGTCGCCAATGATGCGAAGGCGGCAAATCTACAGTTGGGGCCGCATGTCCAGCGATCTCTATTTGGATCATTTCGGGTTCAAGGAGCGCCCGTTCTCGTTGTCACCGGATCCGGATTTTCTTTTCTGGTCCCGGGCCCACATGCGTGCCTTCTCGGTGCTGGAGTACGGTATCGTCACCCGCGCCCCTCTGACCGTCGTGACCGGAGAGGTCGGCACCGGCAAGACGACCCTGATCCAGGCGTTGTTGCGCAAGCTTGACTCCGATCAGGTCGTTGGCCTGATATCAAACGCTCAGGGGGACCGGGGCGACCTGCTGCGGTGGGTGCTGAACGCCCTGGACGTCCCCCACGCCGGCGAAACCGACTACGTCACCCTGTTCCAAGTGTTTCAGGATTTCGTGCTGTCGGTCTACGCCGGCGGGGGCAGTGTTGTCCTGATCATTGATGAGGCGCAGAATCTGGGCTCTGACACGCTCGAAGAATTGCGGATGCTGACCAACATCAACTCCGGCAAGGACGAGCTGCTGCAACTGATCCTCGTGGGACAGCCCGAACTTCGCACGCTGATCGAGAGACCGGAACTGCGCCAGTTCGCGCAGCGGGTCTCTGCAACTTATCATATCAACCCGATGGATCGGACGGCGGCGGGCGACTACATCCGCCACCGGCTGCGCCACGTGGGCGGGAGTGGTGACGAATTCTCCGACGACGCGATCACCGAGATCCACCGGGAGTCCCTGGGTATTCCGAGGATAATCAACAAGTATTGCGACCTCGCTCTGGTCTATGGCTCTTCCTCTCAGCAAAAGCAGATCGACCTTGCGACGGTGAAGGAGTTGGTCGATGACGGCCTTCTGATCCGGCCCGGCCATGATCCGCTTTTTCTGACCAATCGCAGTGACCAGCAAAGGAAAGCCGCGGAATGAACATCGATTTCCGCTTCTACTGGTCTCTGCTCATCAAACGCCTCCCCGCCATGGCATTGTTCGTCGTTGTCTTCTCGGCGGCGGGTGTGCTCTTTGCCTTGAGGCAACCGGAAGTCTGGTCGACATCGGCCCGGTTACTGGTCGAGGCGCCACAAATCCCTGATACAATGGTCCGGTCGACAGTTCAGACCGACGCGGTCGAGCAACTGGACGTGATCGAGCAGCGGCTGCTGACACGGGCCAACCTTATCGACATTGCCAATCAATACAACGTCTTCGAGAACCTGCGTCAGATGGAACCGGACGAGGTCGTCGCCGCGATGCGGTCCGCAACCCGCATCCGTCGGACAGCCGGTCGCAGTCAGGCGACTCTCATGACAATATCCTTCCGCGCCAACACGGGACGGATCGCCGCGGATGTGGTCAACCAGTATGTCACCCTCGTCCTTGAAGCCAATGCAGCGTCGCGGATTGGTCGCGCGTCAGAAACCCTGAGCTTCTTCCAGCAGGAAGTCGATGACCTCTCCACGGAACTCAACGCCAAGAGCAGCGCTATCGCGGAATTTCGAGCCACCAACGCAGATGCCTTGCCAGAGGATCGCGGGCTGCGGATCACTCGGCAATCGCTACTGACCGAAAGGCTGTCGGGGCTGGAGCGTTCGCTTCGCGGGGCCGAGGCGCAGCGCGCCGAAATTACCCGCATTTTCGAAAGTACCGGCGAGGTACAACAGAATATCCAGCGACCGCAGTCGGCAGAGGAGCAACAACTGGTCGCCGCGCGCGCCGAGCTGGAACTTCTGCTTTCACGCTACTCGGAAGAGAACTTTCGCGTGAAAGAGAAACAAAACCTCATCGAACGGTTGGAAGCGATTGTGGCGGCACAGGCGGCGGCAGCATTGCCGCAGGCAGCGGAGGGTCCGTCGTCGCCGGAGGAGGCGCTGTATGAGGTGACCGTTACTGAGGTCGACAACAGGATCGAGCAAATCCAGGAGGAAATCGAGCGCACAAACACCCAGCTGACCGAACTTCAAGGCGCGATCACGCGCAGCGCGGCGAACGGGCTTCAACTCGCCGATATGGCGAGGGACTACGAAATTCTGCAGACTCGCTACAACGCGGCAGTAGCAAATCTCAACCAAGCGCAAATGAGCGAGCGAATTGAGACCACGGCCCGCGGTCAGCGCATAACCGTGATAGAGAATGCGGCTGTTCCGCGGGTCCCTTCAGGCCCCGATCGCCTCCAGATTTCGGCCATAGGTACGGCATTGGGCCTGGCTTTGGCCGTTGGTTATTTCATGCTGCAAGAGACGCTCAACCGCCGTATCCGCCGTCCGGCTGAACTGACGTCAAGATTTGGCGTCACGCCGATCGCGACCATTCCTCATATGGAGCGGACCGGAAGAAAGATCCTGCGACGCGCGATAACGGTCGGGGCGACGCTGTCTGTTCTGATCGGCGCCCCGGCTATCATTTGGTACGTTGACACCAACATCATGCCAGTCGAGAGGATTGTAGAATCCGGTCTGCGGCAGCTTGGCTTTAGATAGGCGATTCAACGCCTCTGAAACAGGATAACTGGTCCGACATGGAAAAACTGCAAGCCGCCCTTGAAAAGGCCCGTGAAAAGCGAGGCGACGCGTCTGCTCCGGTCGCATCACGGGATTCAGAGGGCGAACCGGCGACCGAGGATACCAATCCGATCCCGAACTCATGGGAAGCTGTCGCGCCCATGAACATCAGGTTGCGTCGGCTGGAGCGTCACCTTGTCGTAACGAGCCAAGCGGGAAGCAAGGCCACGCCCTTTGACATTCTCCGCACGAAGGCTCTGTTGCAAATGCGGCAGAACAACTGGACCCGACTTGCAATCACATCGCCCATGCCACGCTCGGGCAAGACGACGACAGCTTGCAACCTTGCCCTCGGCCTGGGTCGCCAGAAAGATCTGCATACCATGCTCCTCGATACAGATTTGCGGGACCCGTCGGTTCATGCGTTCTTCGAAGTCAGGCCCGAACAATCCATCGGAGACGTGTTTGCGGGCAATGTCGATTTTGCAAATCAGGCCTTGCGGATCGGGGAGAATGTCATCGTCTCGATGGCAAAAGGGCCCGAAACCGACCCGACCAGATTGTTGCTGGCTGAAGAAACCACCGAAACCATTGACGCGATTGAAGAGCGCTACAAACCGGACGTGATGATCTTTGATTTGCCTTCGGTTCTGGTCAATGACGACACCCGGGCATTTCTCAAGAACGTCGATTGCGCGTTGATCGTGGTTCGGGCCAACGCGACCAAGTACAGCCAGTTTGACGCATGCGAGCGCGAGATCGCTGATCATACAAACGTTCTGGGGGTGGTCGTAAACGCGTATCGGCACGCCGATCAGGCACGGACGTCGGGCTGATGCGGTCCACTAAACGTCATCGAACGATCGAAGCGTGTGACGACTTATCCCGGCATTGCCCCGAAAATCAGGGACTGGCCGGTGACCTGCTCCTCTCGGAGTCCGCGTTCACAGGTCAGCTCTGCTCAGGGACTGCCTCATTTCCTCGATGCGCTCCACTATCTGCGCCTGTCGTGCGCGCAGCACGGCTTCGTCGCTGAGAGGCTGTTTGGTTTGCGCCGCCTTGCGCAGATCGCGAACGAGGATCCGCTCCAACAGGGGCCGTGCCCGGCTCACCCACCCGCGCGCCGCTTGTTTTTCGGTTTTCTTCAGCCTGTACTCAAGTCCCCCGCTCTGCAGTTCTCCCTTTGGCAATCTGCGCGTTTTGGAAGCACCGGCCCGAGTTCCGAGTGGATTGCGCAGCTTCGACCGAGCGAATTTGATTGCTGCAAACGTACTCTTGGGGGTCCGCAAGGCTGGAGCCAGACGAAGATCCAACTCCATGGATTTTGCCCAGTCCTCCCATTTGTAAGAGCTGAATGTGGGTGAAATCGCAATTCCGACCCAGTTGGTACGGAATGCATCGGCGATGATGGCACCGTGCAGGGATTCAGTGACCACCAGTTCGGCACGGGCGATCCGGCGGATCATCTGTTTTGCCTCGGTCGTCGGCGACAGGTGTTCCAGTCCGGCCCGTTGCGCCACGCCCGACCAGTTCAGATCAGATCGCTCGGTCCCCACGTGAGGGATGAACAACCGCCCCGAACGCGCGTGACCGAGATCCTGAAACGACGGCAGCGTTGGACACATGACCGCCGGGTCGGTTATTGCCCGATCATTCTTCAGCCCGAGGTTCTTCGTCGTGAGCGGCCCGCGTACCCAGCCATAAATGCGTTCGCCCGGCAGATCGTCCGGAAAGGCTGAGTAGCCGGTCCCGCTGCCCATCACGACCACCCGCTCATGGTCTTTCAGGAAGTACTTTCCAAGGATACTGCCTATTCCAAAGAGCGTGTAGCCGGGGGCAATCTCGGGGTAGTCGGGAAACAGTTCGTCCCAAAACCACGCGTTCATATCATCGCCGAAATTGCCGCCGTCTATCTTGCAGTAGTACAGGTCCAACTGGTCACTCCATGGATCAGCTTTGTGTCAGCGGCATAAACTCTGGATTTCCAACAGGGAAATCGCCTGTCGGATACCAACTGCCATGCGGCAAGGCCAGTCCGTGCAAGTCGCGTGGGTCAACCATCGATGAACAGGTGTCGCAGGGCAACTAACCTTGGACCGGATCGGTCTTCACGATGCTTCGCCGACCAACAGGAACGCGACCGTCGTCATCTCGCAGAAGTGTCATCAAAGGGCTATCTTCCAGAACCAATGAAATCAGCCGCTTGCACATCTGGGCATCCAGCCGCGTGGCATGAGGTTTTGAAAAGAGATCGTTTCTGAGAGCTCTGATGCGGGATTCCTCTCGACCTTCAAAAGGGAGCTTTGCAAAATCATAGACCCGTCTTGCCGCGCCGACGGGGTCGCGTTCGATATCCGCGTACCTGACCAGGAGATAGCGACCCGTGCGGTCATCGAGTGCGTGCAGGGTCTCGTTGATGTACCTCCAACGCCACAATTCAACCTCAACGATATTGGCCTCGGTCGGCTCTTTGACGCGGGCGGCATCATCCCGCCCGAAATGCGCAAAAAGCCGTGGGACATCATCGAAGTTGGCCGTGAATGAAGCCGCGCCAACGCCTTGGCCAATGAAGCGATTGTACCATGACTGCAGGTACTCATACGGGTCGCGCAGGTTGTGAATGATGTGACAATTGCCATCAGCTTCTGACAACGCCGCGGCCCAGGCCGGGCAACTGTTCAGCTTGAGAACAACGGCCGTTTTTGAAAGGGCGGCACGATCAAGGACCAACGCGGGCAGGCGCCATTCCCGAGTATCCTCAAGTAGGCGGGCAAGGCGGAGAACGCGCCGGCCCCGCGCGGAACCCAAACCCCGAAGAATGGGAGTGCTCAGTCTGTTGAGATAGATCTTGTCTGTCTGGCTGAGCCGGTCCCGCTCGCTCCGATGCGCTGCGGCGCTTGCAATCGCCTCCCTCAGCGCGGCGACCTGTGCAATCTGCAAATCCTGCAGGAACAAGGTGCCGCCTATGCCAAAGAATGCACTGCCGGGTATCTCGTTCACTTCGCTTCGACATGCCGAGTGACGGCTGACGTCGAGAATATCCAGTAACCTGTTGGAGCCCGACCGCCCCTTGCCGGAAATCAAGAAATAGGGGGACCTCTCGCTCATGGCATCTATTCCTGAAATCCATCGCCTCGTCGGCGTTGTCCGATTGGTTGGTCCCGCTTGCTGTTAGTGCATTGCCGACCGTTGGTCCAACCGAACAATGGGGGCCGGCGCGTATGCACGCGCCGCCATTGAACAAGGCGCCCCGATGGGACAGGAAGCGCAAGGTCGAAGAGCCGCGTTGTAACCGACCGCTCGGCGAGCGCCAACGATCAGCTTGAAGAGCGGCGCCGGGGTTCATTGGCATGTCTGTCCCGATCAAAGGGTCTGTCAGCCGGTATCGTACCCGTAGTCCGCAAGATTCACGCCGATCAGTTCCGACGCCTCGGAATTCGTCTGACGATAGCGATCACCGACAAGCTCCGCCAATTTCGCCTTGTGACGATCGGCTACTCGCTCTTGAAATGGTATCTCCGGCAATTTGCGCGACAGCCCGTCTCGCATCGTCCGCAGGATTCGTCCCAGACGGCCGTCAGCGTTTGCCACCCCCGAGCGACTGGTCGCGGTGCGCAGAAGAAACCGATTAAAAAGATACTCCACGTAGAGCGACGACAACGCGCTGCTTTCGTTCCTTCTGGTCAGGGCAGGTGCAGACATTGTCGTCGGATCAAGCTGACACACAGTTGCCAAGGCGGACTTGAACCGAGCAAAATCCTCGATGAGAAGTTCCATCGGCAGGACGCAAACATTATCAGCGCCAAACATGTCATGCAAAAGACGGACTTCGCGACCGTAGTCGAGATAGGCCAGCCGAGAAGGCGGAACTCGGACCTGCGGGCGCCCGACCTCGGGCTGAAGGAATGCCCTGAGCCCGATGGCGCCTCCATCATTGATCATTTGCTTCCATGCAGAATACAGCCATCGCTTCTGCTCCCGGACAACAAGGAGGATCTTTGCATCGACTTTGGCTTTGCTGATCCGGTTCAAGATGCTCAGGCGATCATAGCCACCGGATAGGGGGTATCCCGACAACCGTTCATGAGACACGACCGGCATCAGACCCTGAGATCGGGCGGCCTCGGCGAAACGCCGCAAGTCCTTAACTTCCAATTCAGTCAGGATCTGGGTTGCTGATTTGTCGACGAACGTCGGCAGAATCCAGGCGCGACCGCCGTTCTGAAGAAAGCCATTGGATTCAACGAAGAAGTCATGCTGCAGGCTTGACGTTGCAGTCTTGTGCAAACCAATGTGGAACAGCATCGACGCCGTGCTCATGGCGCTTTCCAGACCCTATGCCTACCAGTCATTTCATCCGCCCCACGGGTCCCGGTTTTTCATAATCGCGTGAAGTCCGACGCGGAGCAAGTTCGCGTTTACACAAATGCGGACGCCAGTTACGAAAATGGCGAGATCTTGCGGATATTCGGATCAGGGGTGTTATGGAGAGAGTTGCCGTCTATACGTGTGCGATTGGCAGGCACGACTGGATTCACCGGCCCCGAGTTAAGCCCGAACATTTTGATTTCGTGAGATTTTCCAACGCGCGACCACTCAGGTCGATGGGATGGGCATTTGCTGCCCTGCGCGAAGCCCCGGATGCCAAAACGGCCCGCGTGCTGTCCAGATTCCCCAAACTACG
>CAYMMT010000015.1:0-3159 GCA_964391555.1 uncultured Rhodobacterales bacterium | reverse complement strand
GAGAAATGGGGCTCCTCGATCGTCAGATCGTTGAAGCCTCCATCATCTTTTACCGACTTTCCAACGCTCATCTTGAGAAAGCAGGTCGATTGTGGTGGCACGAGGTTACGCATTTCACGGAACGAGATCAGGTAAGCCAGCCATACGCAATGCGGGATTCAGCGCTCAAGATCCATCATTGGGATTGGCACTTCAAACAGGACAACCCCTATTTTCGCCGCCATCCCCACCGCCCAAAGACAATTGTCAAGCGACTGAAGGCGGGGGCCGAGTTCCTGAGCGACAGCAGGCTGGACTATAAATTCGTGCGCTACGGTATTCGGGGCGCGGCGGCTCTCAAGCGATTAGGGCGGTCGTTGCGGCCACGTTCCTGACGGTCATCGCGCCCATGGTGCATGACTACTTGTAGTCTATGCGCTCCGAGGTCTGGAACAAACGCCGTTTGATCAAGAATTCAAGTATGCCAAGGGCTTCCGGCACCTTTCCGATGACAAGGAAAAGGGCCTTGAGGGGGGTTGTACCGCCGGCAATCAGACGTATGACTTGCGCGGGCCAGGCCAGAAGAAGAATGAGAAACCAGGGTGTGAATAACGCCCCGACAACCGCTGTGATCGGCAAGATCAATCCCCAAAAGAGCGCCCGACGGCTTTCCACAACCTTGTGACGTTCGGGCGGCGCGCCATAGAGAGCCACGGCCTCGCCATACCCGTAGCCGCTCCGCCGCGTGCGGCGCCACCACTGCCTGAATCGCGTCATCGCCACGTCGTGCAGCGTCATTTCATCCTCCAGCTGCCAGATGCGCCAGCCCTTGCGACGCATGCGAATACATACCTCCGCCTCTTCACCCACGATGGTGTCAGGGTCATACCCCCCAACTTCCTCCAGCGCGACAAGCCGCATCATCACGTCACCGCCGCAGCCTACGGTTTCGCCCTCGGGCTTTGCCCATTCCAGATCAATCAACTTGTTCCAAATGGTAGCATCGGGGAATAGTTCGCGCCGGCGGCCACTGACGGCCGCGACCTCGGGGTTGCCGCGCAGAAAGTCCAGTGCCGTCTGGATCCATCCGGACCGTACTTCACAATCCCCGTCGATGAATTGCACGAAATCAGGTGTTTCGCCGGATTCCAGCAAGTGGAAGAACCCGGCGTTGCGCGCGCGCGAAACCGTGAAAAGCCGGGTCGGATCAAGCTCGACAATTTCCGCACCCGCGGCCAGTGCGGCTTCGACGCTGCCATCAGTGGATCCGGAATCCACGTAGATGATCCGATCCACTTGTCCCTGTAACGACGCGAGGCTGCGGATCAGCCGCTCTCCCTCATTGCGGCCAATTGCGACTGCGGCAATCCTTTCCAGACTGCCTGAGCGCTGAACGGAGGTCGAATGCGCTCCCGCAGGTGAATCGCTCCCGTCCTTTTGATGTTGGCTCTGCATGATCACGGACCACCACCAATATAGAAAATCGCCGCACAGGCATATACAAGGAGGTTACCGTCAGCGCCAGTCCTGACCTGAGCCGCGATGATGTGCCAAGGAGTATGGATTTTCTGGCATCAACCACGTAACTGATGGTCGCCCAAAGGCGAAGGAAACATATGGCGCGCATAGCTGTCATCACCGTTAACTACGGCACGGCCGAACTGACGCTTAGCGCTGTCCAAAGCGTTATCGATCAAGAACTTGACGGGCACGATGTGGAAATCCACCTGATCGACAATGCATCGCCTGATGGCGACGCCGCCGTCATCAGACAGGCCCTGAATGACCGGGCCTGGACCGAACAGGTCATATTTTACGCCGAAGAAGAAAACCATGGGTATGGGAGGGGTAACAACGTCGCACTCAACGCATTGAAGGCGCGTCCATCACCGCCCGATTTCGTGTTTCTGCTCAACCCCGATGCCCGAGTGGGACCCCGGACAATCAACCGACTGGCCGCTTTTCTGGAAGCCCACCCGAAGGCCGCCGTCGCCGGGGCGGGCATTGACCGGCCCGGCGGCGGCCCTGCGGTGAGTGCCGCCTTTCGGTTTCCCGGCATCATTTCCGAGTTCGAGGCCTCGGCCCGCTTTGGTCCCATATCTCGAGTGGCGAGCGGCTGGACCGTGTCTTACCCGGCTGATGCCACCACTCGGGAGGTGGATTGGGTCGCCGGCGCGGCGCTATTTGCCCGGTTTTCGGCCCTCGCGGACGTGGGGTTCTTCGACCCGGACTTTTTTCTCTATTTTGAAGAAGCCGAACTGATGCATCGCGTCAAACGCGCCGGGTGGCAGGTCTGGTATTGCCCGGATGCGCGTGTCGAACACGTGGCCGGCGCCGCTACCGGAGTGAATGCCGCGCGTCGGGAAGCCCTGCCAGAATACTGGTTTGACAGCTGGCGGCTCTATTTTTCCAAGACCCACGGATGGCTGGGAGCACGCATGTGCGCGTTGTCACGTTTTCTTGGAAGCTGTTTCCATGTCCTGATTTGCAGGCTGCGGCGTCGCGAACCAAGCCATGCCGCCAATTTCCCTTCAGATTTCTTCAGGCTCGCCGTTCGGCCTCTTTTTTCGGGGACCCGCGATGGCATCTGAGGCCCCCAAGGCGCGAGCTGCGACCGACGATCAATCCACGACTCCGGCTCCCCCTCTGCCGAAAGGCGATCGGAACGCCAACCCGCCCGATATCGGCTTCTGGGCCCTGGTTGCGGAAGATTATCGAACACAAGGATCGGAATTTCTCAATCAGGGTTTCTGGACCCTCTTTTGGCACCGCTTCGGAAACTGGAGGATGTCAGTCCGTCCGAAACTCCTGCGTGCACCTCTGTCAATCATTTATCATTTCATGTTCAAATGCTGCGAATGGTTCTGCGGGATCAAGCTATCCTACACGGTCGAGGTTGGGCGCCGCGTGAAGCTGGAGCATTTCGGTGGGATGGTGCTGGGTGCGCGGGCCATCGGGTCCGATGTGACATTGCGCCAGAATACCACGCTCGGGCTGGCCTCCGGCGCGGATCCCAATGCCAAACCCGTCCTGAAAGATCACGTCGATGTTGGCGCCGGTGCGGTGATTGTGGGCGACATCGTCATCGGAGAGGGCGCTGTCATCGGTGCCAACGCGGTGGTTACCAAATCGGTCGACGACTACTGCGTGATGGGCGGCGTTCCCGCCCGCGTCATCCGC
>CAYMMT010000014.1:0-31264 GCA_964391555.1 uncultured Rhodobacterales bacterium | reverse complement strand
CACGATCATCACATCGGACTGACGCGGAGACGCGCGCGGCGCGATGCCGAACCGTTCGGCGTCATAGCGCGGCATGGAGGTGTGCATCATCTCCACCGCGCAACAGGCCAGCCCAAAGGTCATCCAGTGGAGCGAGCCGGTCCGCGCCCAGTTGATGATGTCTTCGGACGAGGTGAGAAGGAACCCCTTGTCCTGCAGGTCCCGGCTGAACGCGGCGACATCCGCGTCCTTGTCGACACCGGCGGTGTTGGCGGCTGTGCTGACACCCATTTACGGTCTCTCCCGTTGGCTACAACGCCTTCCCTATGCGGTTGCAGCGGAGCCGTCAACGCGGCCACCGGGCGCAGAAGGTCACAGATCGCACTCAACTCCGATGGAACCGGAGCGGACTGCCCTTGGTCCGCACGATCAGGCCGCGATATTCATGGTCGAGCTGCACTGATTTCGCCCACCATCCGGCTTTCGCGCCTCCGGGAAACAGGACCGGGTCAAGTTTCGGCAGAGCCGCTTTCTGAAGCTCCGCGAATGTCATCCCCGGCGGCTCTGTCGGCAGGGTCGCCATCAGGACGCGCGCCATCTCTTCGAACTTGGCCCGGCCGACCCGCCACGGCTTGCCTTCTCGGGTCAGGACCTCGATCGTTTCGTCGGACATGGATAGTGTTCCGCAGCAGTTCCGTGTCAGTCTAGCAATCTGTTTCCAAGCCGGAAACAGTCGCGTCGATTTTGGTCTTGAACCGGAAATCCCGGCAGCTACATTTGCGTAACTTGCTGATCTTGGGGGGGGAACATGCGAAAGTTACTTGGCGCCGCTGCGGCGCTCGCGGTGATGAGTGCGGCACCTGCGGTGGCGGCCACGTGGAAGATCGACTTCGAGTTTACCGGGAATTTCACGGGAACGGTGCAGACGGTCACGGGATCGCTCAGCTACACCGACACCGGTGACACGACGGGGTCAACGCTTGGTGCGACGCGTGACCTTGATGTCATCGATTTCTCCTTGTCGGGTCTTTACGCCAACGGCGTGCCGACGATCTGGGACGAGACCAATACCGTCGCCAAATACGGGACCCTGAATAACCGGGTCACCGTCTTCGAGATCCGCCCGGATCTGGTCGCCGAGGGGCTTGTGGCGGACGGCAACGACTTCCAGCTCTTTTTCCGGAACTATTACACCGGTCCGGAGGACCTCTTTGATGGTGTGCTCGACCCGAACGGCGACTTCTGCAGGACGCTGCAATACGTCGAATGCGCCAACGAGATCGGGCGCGACATCCCGAACAGCCCGGCATTTATCTATACCTACGGTCCGGGTGCGTTCACGATTACCGATGTGACTGACCTTCAGCCACCTCCGCCTGCCGTCCCCCTGCCCGCTGCAGGCTGGCTTCTCGCGGCTGGACTTGGCGCCTTGGCGTTTCAGCGCCGCAAGACGGCCTGATCGGACCGGGGCGCAAAGCAAAGGGCCCCGCGGGGCCCTTTTTCATGTCAGCGCTGCGAAAGGATCACTGCCACTCAAGCGCGCCCTTCTTCCACTCGTAGGCAAACCCGATGGTGAGCACGCCGAGGAACACCATCATCGACCAGAACGCGGCGTCCGATAGCCCCGGGAAGGCCACGCCCCACGGGAACAGGAACGCGATCTCGAGGTCGAAGATGATGAACAGGATCGACACGAGGTAGAACCGGACATCGAACTTCATCCGCGCGTCATCAAAGGCATTGAACCCGCATTCATAGGCCGAGACCTTTTCGGGATCCGGATTGCGAACCGCCAGAATTGCCGCCGCAAGGATGAAGACGAGGCAAATGACCAGTGCAAGTCCAAGGAACACCACGATGGGCAGATATTCCCTCAAGAAGTCTTCCATGGCGCTGCGCATCCTTCGTTATGGAATGCTTTCGTCTACGACCCACGGCGCCAAGCGTCAACCGACCGTTGCGCGGCGTTTTGCGCCCGTCCGGGAGCCGGGGCACAAGGTCACGCGGCTTCAGTCAGCCGACTGACCAGTTGGGTTTCCGTTTCTCGAAAAAGGCGCTGATCCCTTCGGCGGCCTCCGGGCCTTCCCATTGCGCGATCAGCAGGTCGATCGACTGCGATATCGCCGCGCCATCGGGGGCGTCCCTGAGCGACAGCGCCTTTGCCGCCGCGACCGCGCCCGGCGCGCAGGCAAGGTAGGCCGCCACCTGTCGCTCGACCGCGCCATCGAGCGCTTCCGGAGCCACCACCTCCGACACCAGGCCCAATCGACAAGCCGACGCCGTGTCGAACCGTTCGGACGAGGCAAACAGGCGCCGCGCCGCGCCCTGCCCGATGCGGGCCAGAACGTAGGGCCCGATGGTTGCCGGGATCAGGCCCAGCCGGGTCTCGGTCAATCCGAAACGGACGCCCTCTGCGGCGATCACCACGTCACAAACCGCGCAGAGCCCGACGCCGCCTCCAAACGCGTTGCCCTGAATGCGCCCGATGAGCGGCTTTGGCAGGCTGTTGAGCGCGCCGAGCATCCCGGCCAGTTCGCTGGCCGCTGCGCGTCGGGCCGTGCTGTCGGCTTCGATCTGCTCCTGCATCCAGCCGAGGTCGCCGCCCGCACAGAACGTCGCGCCTTCTGCGTCCAGCACCACGACCCGAACGGCCGGATCGGCTCCCAATGCGGCAGCCGCCTCTGTCAGCCTCCGGATCATGTCGGCCGACAAGGCGTTGTGCTTTTCCGGTCGGGTCAGCGTCAGGCGCGCAACACCCCGGTCATCTATCGTTGTTCGTGTGGTGTCGGTCACGGCTGTCCTCTCATCTGGCGCGCCATCTCGGCCGCTCGGGCGACGGCGTCCCGGTCGACGCCGGTTTCAAGGCCCAGTTCGACCAGTCGGTCAACGACCATTTCAGTTGAAACGTTGCCAGGAGCACCGGGCGCATAGGGACAGCCGCCCAGCCCCCCGACCGCGGTGTCAAAGACCCGCAGGCCCCGCCCCAGTGAGACCTCGATATTCGCGAGCGCCGCGCCGCCGGTGTCGTGAAAATGTCCGGCGAGTTGCTCCGGCGGCACAACCTCCAGAACCGCATCGAGCATCGCGCCAACCGTGGCGGGCCGCCCGGCCCCGATCGTATCCCCGAGCGAGAGGGGCATGGGAACCCGCGCCAATCCGCGCAGGCTCCGCGCGGCGTGAACCACCGCGCTTGGCGCCACCGGCCCGTCAAAGGGGCAATCCGTGACACAGGAGATATAGCCTCTGACAGAAAGACCCGCGTCCTCTGCCGCCCTGACAACCGGAGCCGCACGCGCGATGCTGTCGGCGACGGAACAGTTGAGATTGGCCCGGGAGAACCCCTCGGAGGCCGAGATGAACACGGCGATTTCCCCGACCGGCGAGCCGATCGCCGCGAACGCCTCCCACCCCCGCATGTTGGGCACGAGAACGGCAATGGGCGTGTCATGGTCCCAGGACATGGCCCGCAAAACCTCTGCCGTATCCGCCATCTGTGGCACCCATTTCGGCGAGACGAAGCTGCCGACTTCAACCGAACCGACACCGCTGCCGGTCAGCGCGTCGATCAGCGCCACCTTCTCCGATGTGGGGATCACCCGTGGCTCGTTCTGCAACCCGTCGCGCGGGCCAACCTCGTAAATCGAAACGCGGTCCGTCATGACGGGGGCATTTCTGGCCAGGGCGGGTAGTCGTCGTCCGAATAGATCCGCGGTTCACCGGTCTGCGGGAGCGCCGCCTCAAACCCCGGACGCCCGGTGATCCGGTCAATCCAGCCGGCGAGTCGCGGAAAATTCGCGACGGGAACGAATTTTCGCCCCATCCAGACAGCCTGCCCCACCCCGATATCGGCAGCGGAGAACCCGCCCGCCAACAGGTGATCGCGCCCCTCCAGCCGGGCATCAACGACGGCATAGCACCGCGCGAGGCGCCTGGCTTCGAGCTTCATCACGGTGGGGGATCGCATCCAGTCCTCGCGCAGCATGATGTGCTGCTGCGTCAGGTTGGCGATGTGAGCGCTTGTCGTCTCCGCGAAATGCACCCATTGGAGCCATTCGGCGCGCTCGGGGTCATCGGCCGCGCGGCCCAGTCCGGATTTGGGATGGCGCTCGCACAGCAGTTCCGCCATCGCTCCGCTCTCGAAGATCACGGTACCATCGATTTCCAGAGCCGGGATCCGACCGAGGGGGTTCAGTCGCAAATAAGCCTCGGATTGCAGCGACGCATCAAAGGGATAGACGGTCTTGTTGAATTCGACCCCAATCTCGTGGAGGAGCCATAGGGTCCGCATGGAGCGGGATTCCGGGCAATGATGCAGGTGGATCATCGGGCGCTGTCCTCAGGTGCAAGGCGGGCGAGCACATCCCCCGCAGCAACCTGATCGCCTGCCGCGACCGTCAACTGGTCCAGCGTACCGGACCGGGGCGCGGCTAGCACGTGCTCCATCTTCATCGCTTCAAGCGACAGGAGGCGTTGACCCTCCGAGACATCGGCGCCAGCCGTCACGTCAACCGAAACGACACGCCCGGGCATCGGGGCAAGCACGACGTCCCCGCCCATTTGTGTTGCGCCGTCCCCGTCGAGCGGATCAATCACGGTCAGCGACAGCGGGGACCCTCCGAAGAACGTGACGCTCCGACCGTGTTGATGATGGGGCCGCGGGCGGTGCCCGTCGAGCCGCCAGCCGCCCGCCCGGGAACAGATCACGGCCCCCTGGCCGGTGTCGGCAATCCACCCGTCCGGCGCCTTGCGCAGACGCACCATTGCACCATCCAAAACCACCGGGAACTCCAGTGGCTGCCAGAGTGCGAAGCCCACGTGCTCCGCCGGATCGTCCCAAAGTCCCGCAAGGATCAGCGCGGCCTGGGCCAGATCGCGGGCTTGCGCCGGTGGTTCGGTGGTCAGGCTGTCGATCTTCCGACCGATCAGGCCCGTCTCCACTTTTCCGGCCCGGACTTCATCGGTCTCGAGCAGAGCATGCAGAAAGCCGAGATTCGTGGTCACGCCGGAGACTTCGCTGTTGGCCAGCCCGGCCGCCAGACCGCCGAAAGCTGCCTCGCGGTCGTTACCATGCGCGATGAGCTTTGCGATCATCGGGTCGTAATGCGGCGTGACGGTGTCGCCATGCTCGACACCGCTGTCCACGCGAACAGCCGTGGGAAATCGAATGTGGTCGATATTGCCCGTGGCAGGAAGGAACCCGGCAGGCACATCCTCGGCATAGAGACGCGCTTCGACGGCGTGGCCCGTCAGGCGGATATCCTCCTGGCGGAGGGGGATCGGTTCGCCGGATGCGACGCGGAGTTGCCATTCGACGAGATCCACACCGGTCACCGCCTCTGTCACGGGGTGTTCGACCTGAAGCCTGGTGTTCATCTCCATGAACCAGAAACCGTCGGGTCTCAGCGCACCGCGTCCGTCCACGATGAACTCCACGGTGCCGGCACCGCGGTAGCCGATGGCTTCGGCGGCGCGCACCGCGGCACCGCACATGGCCGCGCGCATCTCTTCCGTCATTCCGGGCGCGGGGGCCTCTTCGATGACCTTCTGATGGCGGCGCTGAAGAGAGCAGTCCCGTTCGAAGAGGTGGACCGCGCGGGTTCCGTCACCAAACACCTGCACTTCGATATGCCGTGGCGTCTCGATCCATTTTTCGATCAGCACGGCGTCATTACCAAAGGCACGGGTGGCCTCGTTGCGCGCGGATCGGAGCGCGGCGGCAAAATCGGAGGGGTCGGCAACCTGCCGCATCCCCTTGCCACCGCCCCCGGCCACGGCCTTGATAAGCACCGGATAGCCGATTTGCTGCGCTTCGTCGGCCAGCAAGGCGTCAGATTGGTCGGCGCCATGATATCCCGGCACCACCGGAACACCGGCGGCTTCCATGGCGGCTTTCGCGGCGTCTTTCAGTCCCATTGCGCGGATCGCCGCGGACGAGGGGCCCACGAAGATCAGACCTGCCCGGTCCACCGCCTCCGCAAATTCCGCGTTCTCAGAGAGAAAGCCATAGCCGGGATGGATCGCCTCCGCGCCGGTTTCGAGGGCCGCCGCGATGATACGGTCACCCCGGAGGTAGCTGTCAGCCGGTGCCGCTCCGCCAATCGCGACCGCCGTGTCCGCAAGACGCACATGCATCGCGCCCGCGTCCACGTCTGAATGGACCGCCACGGTGCGCACACCCATCCGCTGACAGGTGCGAATGATGCGGCAGGCGATTTCGCCGCGGTTGGCTATGAGGAGGCTCCGGATCACGATCCGAAATCCTCGACCAGACGGAACCGTTCGCAGATGAGCGTCATGTCGGGGTCCCAACCGCCTGTGCGCTCGAAGAACCGGCGGTGATCTTCGGCCCAGCCGTCGCGGCTGTCGTTTTCACCCTCGGCCAGCGCAAAATCCTCGTCCACGTCACGGAAGCGGCACTCGGTCACGTCGACGGTTTCGATCACGAGGGCCGGCGTGCCGTCCCAATTGAGGCAGATATCCTGCCGGCCCGGCATTGGCATGGGCTCCTGTTCGAAATCCCGAAGGGCCCCACAGGTGGCGGTTTTCTGTCCCGACCGCACCAGTGCGATGAGTTTCGCCGACACTTCCGGACCATCGCCGAACCTGAATGTCTCGGCTCCCGGATAGCGGGCCAGCGCGTCGTCCAGCGTCACTCCTTGCCCCCCTTCAGGTCCGAGTATTTGCGATACCGGTGGCGGTAGATGAAGTTCGGCCGGTCCCCGTCCATGAGATAGAATACGATGCCGACCGATGCGACGAGGTGGAGCAGAAGCACAAGTCGGGTATCGAACATTCCCATGGACGCCGCGTTGCCGCCCATGTCGCCGAGGGACCTGAACCCTCCGACCAGTTGCAGGACCGTCAGCGCAACCGAAATCGTTGCAAGGATGATGGCCCAGGGCATGCGCAGGATCAGCCCGACACCGGCGAGGATGGGAACGGCGCTGATCAAGAGCGCCCAGCCAAAGGGCACGCCCGATGCCTGCAGCGTCACGGCTTTCGTCACCCCTGCGCCGATCAGGTAGATGGCGATGACCCAGAGGACGGCTGTCAGTTGCCCTTTTGGATGCGCGCGGGCCTCCTGAGAGGAAACGTACACCCAGGGGATGCCGCTGTAGTGGTCTGGTTTTTCATGGCGATCGGTCATGGCGGGTCCTCACATCCGGAACAGCCCGAAACGTGTCTCGGGGATGGGCGCATTCAAGGCCGCGCGGAGCGACAGCGCCAGGACCTCGCGGCTCGTTCTCGGGTCGATGATGCCGTCGTCCCAGAGCCGGGCGGAGGCGTAGAGCGGGTGGGACTGTTCGGCGAACTGGGCCTCGACCGGGGCGCGGATGGCGGCGATCTCTTCCTCGGTGAGCGGCGTGCCGGCTTTCGTCGCGGCTTCGGCCTTGACGGTCGCCAGAACCCCGGCGGCCTGTTCGCCGCCCATCACGGCGGTTCGGGATGTGGGCCACGACCAGAGGAACCGGGGCGAATAGGCCCGGCCCGCCATGCCGTAATTCCCCGCACCATAGGAACCGCCCACGATCAACGTGATCTTGGGGACGGAGGTGGTGGCGACCGCTGTGACCATCTTGGCGCCGTGCCGGGCGATGCCCTCGTTTTCGTACTTTTTCCCGACCATGAAGCCGGTAATGTTCTGCAAGAAGATCAGCGGGATACGGCGTTGAGAGCAGAGTTCGACAAAGTGCGCCCCCTTCTGCGCCGCCTCGGAAAACAGCACGCCGTTGTTGGCGATGATGCCGCAGGCGTAGCCGTCGATATGGGCGAAACCCGTAGCCAGCGTGTCGCCGAAGCGGGCCTTGAACTCGTCAAAGTCGGAGCCGTCCACGATGCGTCGGATGACTTCCCGGATGTCGTAGGGCGTTCGGAGGTCAGCGGGAATGACGTCAAAGAGCGTGTCGGGATCCTGCGCCGGCGGACGTGGGATTGCGCGTTTGGGCGCGTCAGACGTCGGGCCGAGAGAGGCCACGGCCTGCCGGGCCAGCGCCAGCGCATGCGCGTCGTCCCGGGCGAGGTAGTCGGCCACGCCGGACAGCCGTGTGTGCACGTCACCGCCGCCAAGCGCTTCGGCAGTGACTTCTTCACCCGTTGCCGCCTTGACCAGTGGCGGACCGGCAAGGAAAATCGTGCCCTGGTCCTTCACGATGATCGAGACATCGGCCATGGCCGGCACATACGCGCCGCCCGCCGTGCAGGAGCCCATGACAACCGCGATCTGGGCGATGCCCTTGGCGGACATCTGCGCCTGATTGTAGAAGATCCGGCCGAAGTGATCGCGGTCCGGGAATACCTCGTCCTGGTTGGGCAGGTTCGCGCCACCGGAATCGACGAGATAGACACACGGCAGGTTGTTCTGTTCGGCGATTTCCTGGGCGCGCAGGTGCTTCTTGACGGTCACGGGATAGTAGGTCCCGCCTTTCACGGTGGCGTCGTTGCACACCACCATGACCTGCCGTCCGGCCACCTGCCCCACCCCGGCGATGACCCCCGCGCAGGGGGCGGCCCCATCGTACATGCCGTGGGCCGCGGTCGCGCCGATCTCGAGAAACGGTGAGCCGGGGTCGAGCAGCGCGGCGACCCGGTCTCGTGGAAGCATCTTGCCGCGGGACACATGGCGGGCGCGGGCTTTTTCGCCTCCCCCCTCCGCCGCAAGGGTCGCGGCCTTTCGGACCGTCTCCAACGCGGCCTCGTGGTCGGAGCGGTGGTGTTTCGCGGCATCCGTCATGGCGCCCCCTCGGCTGCGGCACGGGCGCGGAGTTCCTTGCGGATGACCTTGCCCGTCACGGTCATCGGCAGCGCATCGAGGAAGGTGATCTCGCGCGGATAGGCATGGGCGGCAAGACGGGTGCGGACCCAGTCTTGCAGGGCCCGAGGTTCCGGCGCGCGGCCAGTGCGCGGGACGACATAGGCCTTGACGATCTCGGTGCGGAACGGGTCGGGTTTGCCCACGACCCCGCAGGTCGCAACATCGGGATGGGTCAAGAGGCAGTCTTCGATCTCTCCCGGCCCGATGCGGTAGCCCGACGATGTAATCACGTCATCTTCGCGGCCCACGAAACGCAAGAATCCGTCTTCCATCACCCCGCGATCCCCCGTCAGCATCCAGTCGCCGCGAAACTTGGCGGCGGACGCAGTCGGATCGCGCCAATAGCCCTGCATCATGGAGGCCGCGCCCCGGCGCACGGCAATGTCACCCTCGGCATCCGTTGCCCAGCCCTCCGCATCGATGACAGCCACCTCGAAGCCAGGCACCGGTCGACCTGCGCAACCCGGACGCGCGGCGCCAGCATGGGTCGAGACCACCATGTTGCACTCGGTCTGGCCATAGAACTCGTTGATTTGCAAGCCAAAGGACCTGCGCCCCCAGTCGAGCATCTCGGCTCCGAGCGGTTCCCCGCCCGAGGCGACGGACCGCAGGTCCGGTATCGCCCGGCCAGCCGCTTTCAGTATCCGCAGCGCCGTGGGCGGGAAAAAGACGTTGCGGATCCCGTGTGTCGCGATCAGGTCTGCGACGCTATCCGGGTCAAACCTTGCAGCCCGCGACGCGACCACCGGCACGCCCAGCGCAAGCCCCGGCAGGGCCACGTCGAAGAGGCCGCCGATCCAGGCCCAATCGGCCGGGGTCCAGAGGCAATCGCCCGGCTGACCGAGGGCGTCATGGGACAAGACCACACCCGGCAGGTGCCCGGTAAGCAACCGATGTCCGTGAACCGCCCCTTTCGGTGTGCCCGTGGTGCCCGAGGTGTAGATCAGGATCGCCGGGGTTTCCGGCCCGGTCTCGGCCATCGGCACGGGAGGGCCGGCTTGCCCGGCCTCCGAGGCAATCAACGGATCGGCCAGATCGCCCAGCAGCGCGGCACCGGCGGCATCGGTCAGCACCAGCTTCACCCCGGCATCCCCGATCCGGGAGGCCAGGGCGTCGTGCTGGAACAGCTTGAAGAGCGGGACCGATTTGGCGCCCAGCCACCAGATCGCGAGATGCGACGCAAGGCACCACGGGTCCTGCCCCAGCAGCACGCCGACCCGGTCCTCGGTCGTGATCCGGCTGGCGAGCCTCCGGGCGAGCCCCTCGGCCATCACCCGCAAATCGCCGTAGGTGACCGGTCCCCGATCGGTGTCGATGATCGCTACTTGATCCGAAGCATGATCAAGGCATTGCGCGGCCATGTTGAGCCGCGCGGGCACGTCCCAGTAACCGTCTGGCGTGAGACCGGGAAGCTGTGTCACGCGTCTGGCCCTTCGGGTGGGTCAACGGGTTTGCCGCGCAGGCCGGTGTAATAGATCGCGCTGGCGCCATCGGGCGAAACACAGGTTATCACCAGGCGGATATTCGGGTCGTCATGGGGTCTGGCCACGCAATCGGTTGCCCTTGCCCCCGGCCCCGCCTCGCGAACGTATTGCGCGGCATAGGCGACGATCACGTCCGTGTCCGACGGCACCGCGCCCAGCCGGTAGCCAAAAACCGCAGCCGGCACGGCCAGGACCAATATGGCGAGGAGGACCAGCCGGTTCTGGCTCACCCCATCGCCTCCATCATCTCGCGCCCGATGAGCATGCGCCGGATTTCGGACGTGCCCGCGCCGATCTCCATCAACTTGGCGTCGCGGAACATCCGGGCAACCGGCGCATCGGCGAGGTATCCCGCCCCGCCCATGGCCTGCACCGCCTGATGCGCGACTTTCATGCCTTCTTCGGAGGCGTAGAGCACACAGGCAGCCGCGTCCTGCCGGGTCACTTGTCCCCGGTCGCAGGCCTTGGCGACCTCGTAGGCATAGGCCCGCGCCGTCATCAACGATGTATACATATCGGCCATCTTGCCCTGCATGAGCTGAAAGGAGCCGATGGGTTGGCCGAATTGCCTGCGCTCGCCCATGTAGGGCATGACCTCATCGAGGCACCCCGCCATGATGCCGATGTTCACGCCGGACAGAACAACACGTTCGTAGTCCAGTCCCGACATGAGGACGCGAACGCCCTTGCCTTCTTCGCCGAGGACGTTTTCGAACGGCACCTCGACATCTTCGAAAATCAGTTCCGCCGTGTTGGACCCACGCATCCCGAGCTTGTCGAAATGGGGCGAAGTGGAAAATCCCACCATCTGCCTTTCGATCAGGAAGGCCGTGATGCCTTTCGACCCGGCGTCGGGGTCGGTCTTGGCATAGACCACCAGGGTTTCGGCATCCGGGCCATTGGTGATCCAGTATTTGTTGCCGTTGAGCCGGTAGTGGTCGTTCCGTTTCTCGGCCCGCAGGGTCATGCCGACAACGTCGGACCCGGCCCCGGCCTCGGACATGGCCAGCGCACCGACATGGTCGCCGGAGACGAGCCTGGGCAGGTATTTCCGCTTCTGCTCCTGCGTACCATTGAGGCGGATCTGGTTGACGCAGAGGTTGGAATGGGCGCCGTAGCTGAGGCCGATGGAGGCCGAGACCCGGCTGATTTCCTCGACCGCGACGGTATGGGCGAGATAGCCCATCCCGGCGCCGCCGTACTCCTCTTCCACGGTGACCCCGAGAAGGCCAAGCTCCCCCATCTCCGACCAGAGCTCCGTCGGGAAGTTGTTGTCGGCGTCGGCTTTGGCGGCAAGAGGCTTCACGCGTTCCTGGGCCCAGCGATGAACACTGTCCCGAAGCGCCGTGACGTCCTCCCCCAGATCGAACCGCATCGTGGCGGTGAACATCGCCTGCCTCCCATTTATTGAACGGTCGTTCATTTTTATACTGCGGGGGCATCCGGCACGTCAACTGTTCGTCTTGACAGGACGCGACCTCATTTCATGGCGAATTAACCCTTTCGCTTGCACAAACGCGTCATGAAACACCCGGTATCACCTGTGCCTTCGGTCGCCAAAGGGAGCGCCGATCACGCCCCCCGCCGGTGGCTTTTGACGCTCTGGACCGTCACCTTTGTCCTGTCGGTGCTGTCCACCGCCTGGATGTGGAAGAGCGCGGCCGCGGCGTCCGATCGCATCACGGACATAACCGAGGCCGCCATCGAGTTGGAAAATGCGATGGGCTACACCGGGCTGATCCACAACTTCAAGAACGCCCTGCTGCGGCCCGGCGATCCACGGTATCTCGCCCGGGCCGCGAGAGATCACGCCCGGGCAACCGCCGCTTTGGGCCGGCTGGTCGAGCTTTCCGACGGCCTCGGCCAACCCCTCGATGTCGCTCTTCTGACCGAAACGCTGGACGAATACCGCGACAGCCTGCCGGCGGTCGCCGCAGGTCACGCGTCAGGCATGTCCATCCGGGAAATCGATCAACGCGTGCGCATTCCGGACGCGGCCGCCGGGCAGGTCATTTCGCAGATGGAAACCGCGCTTGTATCCACGGTTCGGAGCCAGGCGCGGTCGCTCAGCAGGTTGAGTTGGCTCACGCTCGCCATCATGGGCCTCGTGGCCGTGGCGGTGTTTCGCGAAATGCGGATCAATGCCAATGAAGCAGCCAATGCCCGCGAACTGGCCAACAGGCAGCTGGAGGTCGAGAAAGAGCGTGTGCATGCGGAAGAATTGCGCTCCGTGCTGGACCAACTTGACCAAAGTCATCGGGAATTGGCCGATTTCACGCATGCGCTGTCCCACGACTTGAAATCACCGACACAGACCGCCCGCATGATCGTGGACATGCTCCGGTATGACCTCGCCGAGGCATCCGGGGCAGACCTGCGGAGCGATCTTGACGATCTCGACAGGGTGCTTGTCCGCATGGAGGTCATGATCCGGGACGTCCTTTGCTATACCAAGTCGCTGGATCAGCCCGAGGAAATACCCGCGGTCGACCTGAACGCCGTCGTCGCAGAGGTCTTGAACGATTTGCGTGCGGAGATCCGCGAGACCGGGGCCAATATCAGACGGGAGCCATTGCCGGTTGTGCCGGGCCGACCAAACGAACTTCGGCGCCTTGTTCAAAACCTCATCGGCAACGCCCTGAAATACCGGCGTTCCGGCGTGGCGCCCCTGGTCACCATTTCCATGCTGCAAGAGAACGGAACGCCTGCCGGGTTCGAGGTCAACGACAACGGTATCGGCATCGCCGAAGAATATCGCGACAGGATATTCGGGGCCTTTTCACGGCTTCATGCACAAGACGACATTCCGGGCACCGGTCTGGGTCTGTCCATTTGCCGGCGGATCGCCGTTGGACATGGAGGGGCAATCTCGGTCCGGGAGTCGCGGTCGGGCGGGAGCGTCTTTTCGGTTTCATTGCCCGGGGGGACAACAGCGGACGTCCCCCGGCAGAATGGGCCGGGTCAACCC
Source organism: uncultured Rhodobacterales bacterium (assembly GCA_964391555.1). Lineage (GTDB taxonomy): Bacteria > Pseudomonadota > Alphaproteobacteria > Rhodobacterales > Rhodobacteraceae > JAMWZF01. The sequence goes on along the minus strand of CAYMMT010000014.1, from coordinate 18,021 downwards.
GCCGACGCGGCACCGACCTCGGATGCGATGATCCGGGCAACGACCGCGCAGTCCTCTTCTGAAAATGTCAGCGGCAACCGGAGATCCATCAGCCCATCGAGCACGGCATCGGTTTTGGGCAGGGGCTCGGATGCCGCGTAGCGCCAACTCGAATACCGCGACGTGAAGCCCTGGGGGTCTGCCCAGCCGAACCACTTCAGTTCGACACCCCGTCCCGCACAGCCCGACACGACCCCTTCCACCGCCTGCCGCGGCCAACCGGGCAACAGGAACTGGAACGAGGATGCCACGAAGTGCTCCTTTTCGGGCCGCCGGGGCAGGTAAATCCCGTTCACCCCGCGCAGCCCCGATTCCAGAACCCGGTAGAGAGCGTTCCACCGCTCGGCCTGGTGGGGCAGTTCGGCCAGTTGGGGGCGCAGGATGGCGGCGCGCAGGTTGTCCATCCGGCCCGAGACATTGGGCGTGTCCAGACGGATCTTTTCGAAGGCCTCGGGCCCCGGCGCCGCACGGTGACGATCGTAGAGCATGTAGGACCCCGAAAGCATCACCGCCCGGGCGGCGACGTCAGGGTCGTCGGTCACAAGGAACCCGCCTTCGCCCGAGTTGATATGCTTGTAGGTTTGGGTCGAATAGCATCCCACGACCCCAAACCGGCCGGACGGCACATGTCCCCAGGCCGCCCCCATGGTGTGCGCGCAATCTTCGATCACCCGCACCCCTACCGCGTCGCACATGGCCATGAGCCGGTCCATATCGCAGATATGCCCGCGCATGTGGCTGAGCATGAGGACATCGGCCTGCGGCAGCTTTGCCGCGAGGTCATCCAGATCGATCACCAGATCGCGCGTCACCTCGACAAAGACCGGCTGCGCCCCGACCGAGGCGATCGCCCCGGGCACCGGTGCCAGCGTAAACGCGTTGGTCAGAACCCGATCCCCCGGACCAACCCCCAGTGCGCGAAGGGCGCAACCCATCGCGTAGCCCCCCGAGGCAACGGCAAGGCAATATTTCGCCCCGACACTGGCGGCGAATTCCTCTTCCAGCAGCGCGACTTCCGCTGTCTCGCCGGGCACGGTGTTGTACCGGTGCAAACGCCCGCTCTGCATGACTTTGACCGCCGCCGCGATGGCCTCTGGCGGGATCGGTTCCTGCTGGGTGAACTGTCCTGTGAAACGCTCCATGAGATAACCCTGACGTCAGCGGTTTGCCGGTGCAAGACCGAGGCGACGCAGGGTGCCCGGCAATTCATCGAAATGATCGATGACGGCATCGGGGTTCAGGTCCTTCACCCCATCGCCCGACGGCCCGAATGTCACGAGGATCGACGGCACACCGGCCGCCCGAGACGTTTCCCGGTCGGTTTCGGTGTCGCCGATCAGGACCGCGTCGGACGGATCGCCACCCGCCCGAAGGACGGCTTCCCGAAACGGCTCGGGATCAGGCTTGCGGACCGGCAGCGTGTCGGCCCCCACGAGGCTGCCGAAGGCGTCGCGCACGCCAAGGCCCCTCAGCAGCGCCTCGGCAAGCCCCTCGGGCTTGTTGGTGCAAATGCCAACTCTGTAGCCGTCGGACACGAGCCGCTCCACCGCCGCCATGGCCCCGGGATAGAGAACCGTATGGACGGCAAGAGCCGCACCGTAGGCCTCCAGAAACGGCTGGTACTGGGCATCGACCCTTTCAGCCGTGGCGATGCCCAGACGCTCGAACCCGAGGCGCAACATGGCCCGACCGCCGCGAAAGGCCGTTGCCGCGTCGCTGACCGGGTCAAGGAGGTTGCCATGCCCAAGCGCCCGGAATCTCGCATTCGCCGCCTCGATAAGGTCGCGGCTCGTGTCGGCCAGCGTCCCGTCAAGATCGAAAATGACTGTCGCCATGCGCCCCTCCGTTTGGCTCCATGTAACCGGCTGACACGCGATGTGAAGCGCTTTGTCTTGCACAGCAAGCCCCGCAGGGTAGAACACGGGGCAACAAAAACATGCAGGCAGCGGGCGGGCACGATGGGCACAACCCTGATCATTCTGGCAGCAGGCGCGGGCACGCGGATGGCCTCGGACCGCCCCAAGGTGCTGCACGAGGTTGCCGGCGCACCGCTTCTGGCTCATGCGCTGATGTCCGGCGCGGCCCTTAATCCGGACCATGTCGTGGTCGTGACGGGTCATGGTGGTCAGGCCGTGGCAGAACTCGCAACCCGATGGCGCCCGGACGTGATCACCGTCGAACAGTCCGAACGGCTCGGCACCGGCCATGCCGTCCTACAGGCGCGGGACGCTCTGTCAGAGGCCACCGGCGATGTCGTGGTGCTTTACGGAGACACTCCGTTCATCTCCGGCAGCACGCTGACCGCGATGCGCAAGAGCCGCAAGACGCACGACGTGGTCGTTCTGGGGTTCGAGGCCGCGGACCCGGCACGCTATGGACGCCTCGTGACCAAGGGCGACAGCCTGGAACGGATTGTCGAATGGAAAGATGCCACACCTGAAGAGCGGAGCATAAAGCTTTGTAATTCCGGTATTATCATGGCAGATTGCAATCAGATATTCGACCTTCTCGACGCCGTCGGCAACGACAATGCCGCCGGCGAGTATTATCTTACCGATGTGCCCGCGATCGCCCGTGATCGCGGCCTCTCTGCGGGTTTCGTGACATGCGACGAAGCCGAAACGCTGGGCATCAATTCCCGCGCCGATCTCGCGGCGGCAGAGGCCGCGTTCCAGACGCGCGCCCGCACGGCGGCGCTCGACGCCGGCGTGACGCTGACCGCGCCTGAGACGGTATTCTTTGCCTACGACACGGTCTTGGGGCGGGATGTGGACATTGAACCGAACGTCGTTTTCGGGCCCGGAGTGACGGTCGAGACCGGGGCGCGGATCCGCGCGTTTTCCCACCTCGAGGGGTGCCACGTGAGCCGCGGCGCAAGCGTTGGACCCTATGCGCGTCTGCGACCGGGTGCGGAGTTGTCCGAAGGGGTCAGGGTCGGAAACTTCGTGGAAATCAAGAACGCGACGCTCGATGAGGGCGCGAAGGTCAATCATCTGACCTACGTCGGTGACGCGCATGTCGGCAAGGCCGCGAACCTCGGCGCCGGGACCGTGACCTGCAATTACGACGGCGTCATGAAGCACCGAACCGACATCGGCGACGGTGCCTTTATCGGATCCTCCACCATGCTCGTGGCCCCGGTACGCGTTGGCAACGAGGCCATGACGGCAAGCGGGTCGGTTATCACGTCGGACGTCGAGGATGGCGCCCTGGCGCTGGGTCGCGCCCGGCAAGTGACAAAACCCGGGCTGGCCCGACGGCTGCGCGAAAGGCTGAAATCCATCAAGGCGTCAAAGGGTTAAGTCATGTGTGGGATCATTGGCGTATTGGGGACCCACGAGGCGGCGCCCCTGATGGTCGAGGCGTTGAAACGGCTTGAATACCGCGGCTACGACAGCGCCGGCATCGCCACGGTGGAAGGCGGACGGCTCGACCGGCGCCGCGCGGTCGGAAAGCTGGTGAACCTGTCTGACCTTCTGGTGCACGAACCCCTGTCCGGAAAATCCGGGATCGGCCACACGCGTTGGGCCACCCATGGAGCCGCGACAACCGGCAATGCGCACCCCCATCGAACCCGCCGTGTAAGCGTCGTGCACAACGGGATCATCGAGAATTTCAAGTCCCTTCGGGACCGCCTGAAATCCGAAGGACGCGTGTTCGAGACCGAGACCGACACCGAAACCGTGGTCCATCTGTGTGAAAGCCATCTGGACGCCGGGCTTGCGCCGAGGGACGCCGTGGCCCGGACCCTTGCGGAGCTTGAGGGGGCCTATGCGCTTCTGTTTCTGTTCGAGGGCCACGACGATCTGATGATCGCCGCCCGCAAGGGGTCTCCGCTTGCGATCGGCCATGGCGACAACGAGATGTTCGTGGGCTCCGACGCTATCGCCCTGGCCCCGCTGACCGACCGGATCACCTATCTCGAAGAGGGTGATTGGGCTGTGGTGACGCGACAGCGGGCCGAGATCCTCGACGAAGCCGGTAACCCCGTTGTTCGGCCCTCCAAGATGATCTCTCGGGATGCGACGCAGATCGACAAGAGCGGGCACAAGCATTTCATGGCCAAGGAGATTGCCGAACAGCCGGCGGTCCTGACTGATACGCTTGGATTCTACCTCAAGGACAGCGGCATTGCCCTGCCCGAGCCGGGCCTCGATTTTGCCGCGCTGGACCGGTTGACGCTGGTGGCCTGCGGGACTGCCTACTTTGCCTGTGTGACGGCGAAATACTGGTTCGAGAGCCTTGCTGGCCTGCCCTGCGACGTCGATGTGGCCAGCGAATTCCGATACCGAGAACCGCCGATCCCGGCCCGCACCGCCGCGATCTTCGTGAGCCAGTCTGGCGAAACGGCCGATACGCTGGCCGCGCTGCGCTACTGCACGGGCAAGGCGGAAAAGATCATCTCGGTCGTGAATGTTCCGGAAAGTTCGATCGCTCGGGACAGCGACCTTGCACTTCCGATCCTCGCCGGGGTTGAGGTTGGGGTGGCGTCGACAAAGGCCTTCACCTGTCAACTGACGACCCTGGCGTTGCTGGCGCTCAAGGCCGCCGCCGACCGCGGACAGATGACCGACGCGCAACTGGGCGTGCAGGTCGACGCCCTGCGAAGTCTGCCGGGGCTCGTGAACCAGGCGCTCACCGTTGCCGAACCGATCCGCAGATTTGCCCGCGCGCTGTCGGAGGCGCGCGATATCCTGTTCCTCGGACGGGGCCAGATGTTTCCGCTAGCCCTTGAAGGCGCCTTGAAGCTAAAGGAAATCAGCTACATACACGCCGAAGCTTATGCATCAGGCGAACTCAAACACGGCCCGATCGCGCTTGTGGACGAACATGTTCCAGTCATCGTCATGGCGCCTCGGGATGGGCTGTTCGACAAGAGCGTCAGCAACATGCAGGAGGTCATGGCGCGGGGCGGCAAGGTCCTTCTGGTGTCTGATCGCGAGGGGATTTCAATGGCCGGCGATGGTGTCTGGGAGAGCATCGAGATGCCCTCCGCGCCGCCTCTCCTGCAGCCAATCCTCTATGCGGTGCCCGCCCAATTGCTGGCCTACCATACGGCGGTGGCCAAGGGCACGGATGTCGATCAGCCCCGCAATCTCGCCAAATCGGTCACGGTGGAATGACCTGGCCGCCGCCTGTTTCCTTGTCCGGCCGGCACGCGCGCCTGGAGCCCGTTGCTCTTTCCCACGAGGCCGATCTGCGGCAGGCGGCGACAACTGTCGGCGATCTTTGGTACACAAACATTCCGACGCCTGACGGAATGGCTGCCGAGATTGCCGCGCGTCTGGCCAAGCCGGGCATGCAGCCGTTCGCGATCAAGGTTTCCGACGGCAGGGCCGTGGGCATGACGACCTACCTCAACACCGATGAGGCCAACCGGCGCGTTGAGATCGGCGCGACATGGATCAGCCGCGAGGTGCAACGGACACCGCTGAACACCGAGGCCAAGTTCCTGCTTTTGCGCCATGCGTTCGAGACGCTGGACTGCATCGCGGTGGAGTTCCGGACCCATCGTCTGAACCTGCAATCACGGTCCGCAATCGAGCGGCTGGGCGCGCAGTTCGATGGGATCCTGAGGGCGCACATGATCATGGCAAACGGTACGATCCGCGACACCGCCTGCTACTCGATCATCGCTTCCGAGTGGCCGACAGTCAAAGCGCATCTTGAAGCCAAAATGGACCGATGACACCAGAGGCCGCCATCGCCGCGCTCTCTGACCGGGCCATGGATGGCAAGGGCAAGGAAATGGCACGGTATCACAAGGTTCCCCGGGACTATCTTGGCGTTGCCAATCCGGACATTGACACTCTGACAAAGGCCTGGCGAAGGGAACTCACCCTTGATGACAGGCTGGCGCTCGCGTCAGGGCTCTGGGCCAGTGACATCCACGAGGCGAGGATCGCCGCCGCCAAACTCCTCACGCAGGCCCGCATAAAGCCCGACGATACCCGGGCCTGGGACCTGATCTGTTCCTGGGTGCCGCAGTTTGACGCCTGGGCCGTGGCGGACCATGCGTCTATGGCCGGTCAGCGGCGGTTGACAGCGGATCCGACACGTCTCGATACCGTCGAGACATGGACGCAAAGCCCGCATATGTGGACCCGCCGCGCGGCGCTTGTGATGACCCTGCCGTGGTGCAAGTCGCGCAATCCCAAGCCGGATGAATTGGAACAGCGGGAGCGAATTCTTGGCTGGGCGGCGGGCTATGTACCTGACCGGGATTGGTTCATCCAGAAGGCCATAGGCTGGTGGCTGCGCGATTTGTCGAAGCGGGATCCGGACCGCGTTCGTCAATTCCTCGATGACCATGGCGCGGGGATGAAACCATTCGCCCGCAAGGAAGCGGCGAAATATCTGGGCTGACCCGCTTCACTGCCGTCTATTGCCGGACGCAGGACCGGTCCGTCGGGCCCGGTTCGCGGCGCGCCGCTAATTCGCAAACACGTCCAGTTCGATGATCCCGGTCAACGGAGCGTTGAGCAGGCGCATGGCGGGAAGGCTGATTTGGCTGCCGGAGCCCGGTTCACCACCCGACGGCCGCAGTTCGATATTGATGGACCCGCCCCCGAACGCGACCCGCCCCTCTGTCTCCTCCGATACCAGGGGCGTCTTGAGCCAGATGCCAGGATCGGCCGGCGACCCGAGCGTCGCGACCGTTGTCCCCAAGGACCGCTCACCGGAAGATCCGGTTTCCACGGCCAAGGCCTCTTGGCGATCCTCGGCGGTGGTTGTGTCGAATTCGACAGCAGAATTCGCGCTTGGCGGGGGCGGTGGCGGCGTGTCCGACGTCTCGGCCTCGGGGTCCGGGATGGTCGTCAGCTCCACGACCTCGGGTTCCGGCGCGGGTTCGAGCAGGCCCTGCAATGACGGAGAGGCACAGCCCGGGGCCGCGAGCAGGACGGGAAGCAGGTAGCGTGGGTTCATGATAAAAAAAGCTACGCTGACCCCGCGCATTTGACAACGTCGAGGCCCATTGCCAATTCGCCTTGCGCGGTACCGCGCCCGCCCCTACCTTTGCGGATGATGACCGAACCACTGATCGATCCGTTCCAGCGGGCCATCCGCTACCTGCGCCTCAGCGTCACCGATCGCTGTGATTTCCGCTGCGTGTATTGCATGTCGGAGAACATGACGTTTCTTCCCAAGAAGGAACTGCTGACGCTGGAAGAACTCGACCGCCTGTGCACCGCCTTCATAGGGCTCGGGGTCGAAAAGTTGCGGATTACCGGGGGGGAGCCGCTGGTGCGGCGGGACATCATGACCTTCTTTCGCGCCATGTCGCGGCACCTTGAAAGCGGTGCGTTGAAGGAACTGACGCTCACGACAAACGGCTCGCAACTCGCCCGTTTTGCCAAGGAGCTGGTCGAGGCGGGCGTGCGGCGGGTGAACGTGTCACTCGACACGCTCAACGAGGCCAAATTCAAGGACATCACCCGCTGGGGCCGTTTGCCTCAGGTCCTTGGTGGGATCGAAGCCGCCCGCGATGCCGGGCTGCGCGTGAAGCTCAACGCCGTCGCACTCAGGGGCGTCAACGAGGACGAGTTGTTCGAGATGACGGAGTTCTGCGCGACCAATGATCTGGACCTGACGTGGATCGAGGTCATGCCGATGGGTGACATCGGCAACGAAAATCGGCTCGACCAGTACTGGTCGCTCGATGATCTGCGCGCGTCTCTCGCGGAGAGATACACGCTCACCGATCTTGCGGAACGCACCGGCGGGCCAGCCAGATACGTCCGGCTCGAGGAGACCGGCCAGAAGATCGGGTTCATCACCCCGCTCAGCCACAATTTCTGCGAAAGCTGCAATCGCGTGCGCATCACCTGCACCGGTGAAATCTACACCTGCCTCGGTCAGGAGGGCCACTCGGACCTTCGCGCGCCCCTGCGGGGATCCGAAGGAGACGCCGCGCTCGACGACGCGATCCGCGCCGCAATCCGGCTGAAGCCCCGGGGACACGACTTCGACTATTCCCGCCAACGCGTTGACGGTCAGATCAGCCGCCACATGAGCCACACGGGCGGCTGAGAATGCCCCGCCCCTGGCCGCCCCTGTTCGGGCTCTACCGCCTTGGCGGGCGGCTGTTCATGCCGCTCATTTCACGCCGTATCAGATTGAAGCACCAGGCCGAGCGCGGGCCTGACGCGCGCCTGCCGGAACGGTTCGGTCGCGCGACGCTCCGGCGACCGGCAGGTCGCCTGATCTGGGTGCACGCGGTAAGCGTGGGCGAGGCGCTGTCGGTTCTCGACCTGTGCCGCGCGCTGGCCCACGACGCGCAGGTCTTGTTGACGACCACATCCGTCACCTCCGGGGCTTTGGTGAAGGACCGGTTGCCCGGCGGCGTGGTCCACCAGTTCGCCCCGATCGATACGGCCTTATCGGTTCGCCGGTTTCTCGACCACTGGCGACCGGACGCCATGGTCCTGACGGAAAGCGAGATCTGGCCGGTCACCATCGACGCGCTCACCAGCCGCAGCATTCCATTCGCAATCGTCAACGGACGTATCTCGGAGAAAAGCGCCCGGGGCTGGGCGCGGTTCGCCCCGCGCCTCGCCAGCGCCGCCCTGTCCCGAGCCAGCCTGATCCTCGCGCAGGACGGGGAAAGCCAGAGGCGGTTCGAAGACCTGGGGGCGGAGAACGTGGACGTCGGTGGATCGCTCAAATCCGCCGCGGCAAAGCTGCCGGTCAATGCCAAAGACCGGGAAACCATGCTGGAATGGGCCGGGGCCGGTCCGCTGTGGCTCGCCGCCTCCACGCACGCGGGCGAAGAAGAAATTGTTCTCGCCACCCAGATGCGCCTGAGGGAAATCGAGCCGCGCGCACGGCTGGTTCTCGCTCCCCGGCACCCGCACCGCGGCGACGAGGTCGCTCACCTCGTGGACGCGGCGGGTCTCGCGTTTTCCCGGCGCAGCTCCGACGGTCAGCCAGGTAAGGATGACAGCATCTATCTCGCTGATACTCTGGGGGAAATGGGCCTTTGGTTTGATCTTTGTCCAACCGTCCTCATGGGCGGATCGCTAATCCCCGGCATCGGAGGACACAACCCGATGGAGCCGGCGCAATTCGGCTGTGCCATCCTCAGCGGACCCTTTGTCGACAATGCCGAGGCGCTCTATTCCGAACTCGTGGCGCAAGGCAAAGCCAGGCTCATCCCATCCGGCCCCGAGGCGTTGTCAGTCGCTGTTGCAGAGGACATCTCCAAGCCCCACAATGCCGTCGCGCCGGAACAGCCGACCGACGCCGTGGCCAAGACAGCCGGACGAATACTGGGGCTCATCCGATCCGACGGCTGAGTTCCTCGGCCAGAATGTCAAAAACCAGACGAATACGCTTGCTTGTATGGACTTCGCGGTGCGCGACGAGCCAATAGGGATAGCGCGGCGCGATGATCTCCGGCAGGACCTTCTCCACTCCCGGCGTACGATCCCCGACGTCAGCCATCATCAGGGACAAACCCAACCCCCGGCGAACGAGTTCCCAACTGAGCGCCGGCGTCGAACTGCCGTAGGGAAAGTTTGCCTCGGTGACCATCAGGCCAAATCCGCGCATGTTGGGGATGAGTTCTTCGAAGGACTGAAATCCGAAATGCACGAATTCGGCGCGCGCGACGACCTCCTCCGGCGTGCGAGGACGCCCGATCCGGTCGAGATAACCGCTGTCGCCGTACAGATGTGCCAACGCATCGCCCAGACTGCGACCGATGAGGTCCGGCTCGGTCGGGCGGACATGACGGATGGAAATGTCCGCCTCCCTGCGGCGCAAATCCTGAATGGCATTCGACGCGATGATATCGATGGTGATGCCCGGTGCGACTGCGTGAATCCGGGGCAGCGCCGGAGCGAGCAGGTGCATGGCAACAAGGTCCGTTGCGGTGATTGTCACGGGCCCCGCGACTTCTTCGGCGCGGCCGCTTGCAGTGAGGATCAACCTCTCGGCCCCCTCGGCCATCGCGCGGACATGGTCCAGCAGGTCCAGCCCTGTTTCAGTGAGTTGCAGCGCGTTGCCGATCCGCTCGAACAGCGTCACGCCTAGGTCCTCTTCCAGCGCGGCCACCTGACGCGAGAGTGTTGGCTGAGTCAGCCCCAGGGTGCGCGCGCCGCCGGAAAACGACCCCGCCTCTGCCGTGGCCAGGAAAGCCCGCGCCTGGGTCCAGTCAAAGTCAAGGGTCCGGCTCAACATATCTGCATAACCTCACAGCGCATTTGGAGAATTGAGAACTGATTTTCGTATGGAGTACGTTGGTCCGCAAGCGAAGATAGCCTCGGACAAGCCCCCAGATGACCACGGATGCCGCCTTCTGGAACAAGATCGCCGCGAAGTATGCGCGTGACAAGATCGCAGATATGGACAGCTACGAGGCGACGCTGGACCGTGTCCGCCATCACCTGTCCGCCTCGGATCGGGTGATCGAGCTTGGCTGCGGCACCGGAACGACAGCCCTGCAACTGGCCGACCGGGTGGCCGACTACCTCGCCACGGATATTTCGTCCGAAATGTGCCGCATCGGAGCGGAAAAGGCGCAGGGCGTCACCAACCTCAGCTTCGCCGTGGGCACGGCGGAGACAGATCATCTGACTGAGCCGGGAAGCCGCGATGCGGTTCTTTCATTCAACCACCTGCACCTTGTTCCCGACCCGGCTGAAACCCTGCGCGCCGCTGCCGAAATGCTGAAGCCCGGCGGGCTGCTCATTGCCAAAACGGCCTGCCTCAATGAAACGTGGAAGATGCGGGCGATGAAGCCGGTCATTGGCCTGATGAAGGTTTTTGGCAAGGCGCCGGGCACGGTGAGCTTCTTTGACGTGCAGACACATGACCAGATGATCATCGACGCAGGCTTCGACATCATAGAGACCGGGTTCTACGCACACCCCCGACGCTTTGTGGTGGCCAGAAAGCTCTGACCTGTCAGAGGGTTACCGCCTGCCCCGTCGCCGCACTTTCCTGTGCGGCAAGGCCGATCGCCACTGACCGCGCGCCATCTTCCGCCGTCACTTCAACCGGGCCTTCGCCGCGGACCGCTGCGAGGAACCGCTGATGCTGGTAAAACGTCGCGCCGTTGTGGTCACCCGCTTCCAATAGCGTCGGATCAACCGGGATTTCGCTGACGAACGGTCCCTTCGGGGCCCGGGGGCTGATCACCATCTGAGGCGTTGGAGGCACGCCGAGGGCCGCCGGCCAGAACCGGCCTGGTCCGGGCACGAAACACTCGATCTTGCCCTTGGGTCCGACGGCACTGATCTCTTCCTGCCACTGCGAGCCCTCGGCGAACATGCACAAATCCAGCATGGCCCGGGCCCCCTTGGCAAAATCCAGAATGACATAACCGTTGTCCCAAACGTCCGGCACCGCGCCGTCGTAGCGCTCGTCGATGTGGTTCAGGGTCTGACCGGCACTGGCCATGACCCGGACCGGTTCGTCTTTCAGGATCAGGCGCATGAGATCGAAGAAATGACAGCATTTCTCGACCAGGGTGCCGCCGGTGTTGGCGTTGAATCGGTTCCAGTTGCCGATCTTGGGCAGGAACGGAAACCGGTGTTCCCGGATGGTGAGCATGGCGATGCCACCGGTGGCGTGATCTGCCTGCGCAAGCAGAGCCGCGACGGGAGGCATGTAGCGGTATTCCATCGCGATCCACAAAGGATGGGACCATGTTCGGGCCAACTCCCGCACTTTTTCCGCATCGCCGGGGTCCGTGTAGAGCGGCTTTTCGCACAGCACGGGCATTGGCCGCGTGGCTGCAATCTGCTCGAGTTGCGGGACATGCAGGTTGTTGGGAGAGACGATGACCAGCGCATCTAGCGCATCGTGTGCCAGCAGATCGCCAAGGGTTGTGCAAACCACCGCGTCGCCAGCAATCGTGGCCGCCTTCTCGGCCAGTTCCGCCACCGGATCGAAGACCGCCGCCACCCGGGCGCCCGGCAGCAGCGCGATGTTCCGGATATGCTCGTGCCCCATCATGCCGCAGCCGACGATGCCGTAGTTGATTATTTCGGACATTTTCACCCTTTTCCGAGACGCGAGATATAGCGCGCTTTGTCATTATCGAACCAAGTGCGGGAATACTCCGCCGTAATCCCGTTCTGCGACCAGCTGAGCCGCTCGACCATGGGCGTCGTGGCCCCGGCAGCCGGCACAAAGGCCTCGGGTGTCCAGCCTGGCACCGCGCCAAGACCAATTCGGTCTTCGACCCGACCGATTTCCAGCCCGAGCACAGACCGATAGTGCAGGTAGAGCGATTCAGAAAGATCTTGCGGTGCGAGGGACTTGGCCCACGATCCGTCCAGCCAGATCTCTTCTATCGCGACAGGGTCACCGTCAAGGCGCCGCAACCGCCTGATCCGAAAAACCTCCGCATCCGTGCCAAAATCCGGTAGGTCGTCAGGCTTGCCGACGCGCGAAACCGTCAGGACCTCTGCCGTGGGCAAGCCTCCGCCTCCGGGCCGCTCAAGTCGGAACATCGCATAGACGGAAGACACGGATGTCCCTGAATTCACGTAATTTCCGGAGCCCTGGATCCGGGTCAGCAGCCCCCCGACCTCGAGCCGTTCCAGGGCCTTGCGCAGGGTTCCGATGGAGACACCGAATTCACCTGCCATGCGCCGTTCGGGCGGCAAGCGCGCGCCGTCGGCCAACCGACCGGCCGCGATGTCACGGATCAATTGTTCACTGATCTGCACATAGCGTGGCAGCGGTTCACCCGTCACGCCAATCCTCCCCTGACATCGCCTCGCCGGACGAATTGATACAGGATTGATGCACCGTGAAAGCGGTGCTACGCAAGACCCAAATGGGGCGCTCAGGGAGGACAGCATGACCATCGTACCAGTCACGTCAGCGGATCTGGATGGGGCCGAGGTCTCGTGGTTTTCCGCTTTGTGTTCGGATGATTACCAGTTCCTGGGCGTCCCCGATGGGGATTTGCGATCATCCTTTGCACATTGCCGCGACATCGTTCTGGAGGCGGAGGCACAAGGATTTCGCAATATCCTCGCGCCATCGTCGTTCCAGGTTGGCCAGGACACGTTGAGCTTTGTCGCCGGCATGGCCCCCTTGACGTCCAAGATCAATTTTCTCGCGGCGATACGCTGCGGGGAGATGCAGCCAATCATGCTGGCGCGCACCGTGGCCACGCTTGACCACATGCTCGAAGGCCGGCTGACGCTCAACGTGATTTCGTCCGATTTCCCCGGAGAAAAGGCCGATAGCGCCTATCGCTACCAACGGTCGCGGGAAGTCGTTGAGATACTCAGACAGGCGTGGACCCAAGATGAGATCAACTTCTCCGGTGAAATATATGATTTCAAAGGAATTTCGACAGATCCTGCGAAACCGTATCAGACCAATGGCGGTCCGCTGTTGTACTTCGGCGGATATTCCCCCCCGGCGTTGGAACTCTGCGGTCAGCATTGCGATGTCTACCTGATGTGGCCGGAACCGAAGGAGAACCTCGCGCAGCGCATGCGCGACGTTCACGCGGTGGCGGAACGCTACGACAGGACACTGGATTACGGATTGCGGGTGCACATGATCGTGCGGGATACCGAGGCCGAGGCCCGCGAATACGCGGACTACATCGTGTCGAAGCTGGACGATGAACTGGGTAAGCTGATCCGCGAAAGAGCGCATGACTCGAGCTCTTTGGGTGTGTCGCACCAGGCACGGGCGCGCGAATTGGCCGACCAGTTCGGGTATGTGGAGCCACACCTCTGGACCGGCGTCGGCCGGGCCCGGTCCGGCTGCGGCGCGGCCCTGGTCGGCTCCACGGACCAGGTGTTGAGCGAGCTTGAGGCATACCGGAAGATGGGTATCCGCGCGTTCATCCTGTCGGGCTATCCGCATATCGAGGAGGCAAGGCATTTCGGCAGCCGCGTCATGCCGGAGTTGACAACCGTGTCGTTGCCCCATCTCTACGATCGGGTGCCCGCGAGCACGCCCGCAACCCCGCTTGGCACAGGAGAACGCCGCTGATGGACAGGATCGAAATCGCCGACGGGTTGGACTTCAGCCGCATTGTCTATGGCATGTGGCGGCTGGGGGACGACGCGGACACATCACCCGCGCATGTGCGAAACAAGATCGCCGCGTGCCTCGATCAGGGCATCACCACCATGGACCAGGCCGCGATCTACGGCGGCTTCATGGCGGAGGAAATTCTGGGTAACGCCATGACCCCGGATCTGCGGGCGAAACTGGAGATCGTCACGAAATGCGACATCGTGGGTCCAATGGGGCGACATGCCGGCGCAAAGGTCCAGCATTACGATACTTCGCGTGCGCACATCGAAGACTCGGTCGATCACTCGCTGCGCTTGATTAAGATCGATCACATCGACCTTCTGCTGATCCACCGCCCGGATCCGCTCATGGATCATGATGAGACGGGCGCCACGCTGGATGATCTCGTGAAATCCGGAAAGGTGCGCACGGTCGGCGTATCGAACTTCAAGCCCTATGATTTCGAGTTGCTGCAATCGGCCATGACCGCACCGCTCGTGACCAACCAGATCGAACTCAGCCTGCTTGCCCATGAAGGATTCGTCGATGGCGATGTCGCCTTTCATCAGCGGCTTCGGCACGCGATCATGGCCTGGTCGCCGTTGGGAGGGGGACGCATGGTCACGGAAGATGGCCCGGTTCAGGCCGCCCTCGATATCGTGGCGCGGGAAAATGGCGTGGATCGGGCGGCCGTGGCCGTGGCGTGGCTTCTTCGACATCCGGCCAGGATCCTGCCGGTGATGGGAACCAACAACCTCGAGCGGATCAAGGGCCTGAGCGATGCGCTCAAGGTGGATATGGATCGCGAAACCTGGTTTCAGCTTTATACCGCCGCTCTCGGCCGGCCCGTTGCTTGACGGGGTTCGGCGAATGGATGGAGTCGATCCTGCAAAGGACCCCCGCGGATACCGCGATGCGCTTGGCACTTTCGCGACCGGCGTGACTGTCGTCACGACGGCAAGCGACGAGGGCCCGGTCGGGATCACCGCGAATTCTTTCGCAAGCGTCAGCCTCGAACCGCCTCTGGTGCTGTGGATGCCGGCGAAATCCTCCAAGCGGTTCAAATACTTCGAAACGGCGCGGCATTTTGCGATCCATGTCCTCGATGGGCACCAGCAGCAAGTCTGCAACGGATTTTCCCGCGATAAGGCCGCCTTCGAAGACCTCGATTGGGTGACCGGCGACCATGGCGTTCCTCATATCGAAGGCTGTCTGGCCCGGTTTGAATGCACCCTCCATGAAACCCACGATGCAGGTGATCACCTGATTATCCTCGGGAGGGTCGACTGGGCGTCGTTTCGCCCCGGGTTGCCGCTCCTCTTCCAGTCGGGACGCTTTGTGAGTTTCAAGGGCTGACACCATCTTATTGACGCCGTTTCGCCGCGGTCATGCCTTGCTCTTCCGCTTCAGTGCTCAGGGAGCGAGTCAGGAGTCCTTGCCATGCGTCGAACCGTTTGCGCGATTGTGTTTGCATGCTTCGCCTTGCCTGCCGCGGCCGATGAGCTGCGCAGCGCGTTCTATGCCCTGCCAAAGCCTGAGCGGGTGGAACTGCAGACGCATCTTGCCGGCCTTGGGCTCTATACGGGCGCGATCGATGGCCTTTGGGGTCCCCGCACGGCAGGGGCATTTGAGCAGGTGCAGTCCAGCCTGGCCTGGCCCGCTCATCGTGAGATGGCATTGGCGATGGGGGGCACGGCGCCGTCGCAGGTACTCTGGGCCTATGTCTCTGACCCGGACCTTGCCGCGAGTCTCCCCAGCTGGCGGTAGGACGGCCAGATACATCAATTGATTTCAATTAGGTAGAGCGCCTGCTGTCCTTGAGATGTGTCACGGCCGCACCAAGGGGTCGGGCTCGGGGATTGCCGGTTCAGCGCCAATCCATCGTCGACATGACAACATCCGCCGGGCGTGACCTGGGGCGCAGGCTCGTCAGGACGGTGGAATGCGGTTGGCAATAACTTTGCGAGCGTGTCCAGGACGACATCTCCGCGACCTTTCCGCGGCTTGTCATGGGGCCCCAATCGGCCGCGACACCCCGCCACCTGCCATCATGGACGGCGATGGCGTTGTCCCGTTCAACCGTCACGGCCATGATCCGGATTGCGCAGGACAGATTGTCTGCCGGGTCCTTGAGATCGGCGCCCGTCTGCGCCCGGCAGCCGTAACCCCGGGCCGTTGGCGGGTAGATCTGCAACAGACCGAACCAGCGGTTTCCACCTCCAACGGCATCGGGACGCCACGTACTTTCGTACTTGGCCAGAGCGGACATCAAGCCAACCCAGAAGGCCCGCCGCTGCACCGCGTCGGCCTGTCGATACCCGGGACACCAGCGATCAATGTCTTGTGGAACAACGGCTTCCAATGTCCGTCCGTGGGCGGCCAGGGCGGACATTGCGGCGCGTGTCCAGCTTCTCCCGTCGGACCGAAAATCCCACCGCGCCTCGGGCAACAGGTATGATGGACGGGCTACGGGGCGCAGATCCGGCTCTTGTGTCTCAATCGTGACGGGATAGCGGATCATCCAGACAGGGCGCGCCGATGGCCGCCGACCGTTCCATTCCTCAACTTGCGCATCCCCTCTGGCCGAGGGAGCGGTCGGGGACAGGGCTGGACCCCAGATTCGCGCTGGCTCGGCCACGGCAGCGCTGGCCAGAACCACATACACGAGGAGTCCTGCCAGAAGGCGGCAGGTTGCAGACATGACCCCAGACAATGCACGAAACCGGGTCCGCAATCAACTCGACCGGTTTTCGATCGGCAATTGCGGGATCAGCGGCGATCCGGTCGCCGCCGGTTCCACGGCCCTAGCGGGCCTGGCAGTAGCTTTGGCTGCTGACCCAATTGCGCATGTCTTCGCGTTTGCGGGACGAATGGAACGGGCCCCAGTCCGCTGCGAGCCCCCGCATCCCCGCACTGACAACCCCGTCGCGCGGAACCGTCACGGCGGCGATGCGGATGGCACAGGACAGGTTGAGTTCCGGATCCTTGAGCGCCTCGCCCGAGCGTGCCTCGCAGCCATAGCTGCGGGCAGTAGCAGGCGCGATCTGCACCAGGCCAAACCAGCGCCCACCGCCCCCCACGGCCCGGGGATTCCACGTACTTTCATGCTTGGCGAGCGCCGAAAACATGCCGGTCCAGAACGCCTTGCGCCCGGCAATCCCGTTGTCCGTGTAGCCGGGGCACCAGTCTTCGATGTCTCGTGGGACAAGTGCCAGCAAAGGCAAGCCGTGGCTCTCGAGCGCCTCATAGCTGGCCTCGGTCCACGCCGACGCCTCTTCCCGATGGTCCCACCGCATCGACGAGAACGATACATCCGGCTCGGTCTCCGGATCCGTGAATGACTGGGTGGCGCAACCCGTCAGAACAAGGCTGCCGACAATGGCAAGGAAAACGCGGCGCAGCATCAGATATCCCCAATCAGTCAGGTCTGCGGTCCTTTACCCCTGATCGGCGGGAACGGCGAGTCACGCTCTTGCGACGAGGCGGGCAAACGCCTATTGCCAGTCCGTCACACCATTCCGCTTTGGAGACGCGACCGATGCTGGACCACCTGAGCTTTGAGACCCCCAAACCAAAGGTCATCGCCGGCGCGACGGGCGATTGGGAACTGGTGATCGGGATGGAAGTTCACGCACAGGTCGCCTCGAAGGCAAAGCTGTTTTCCGGGGCCTCCACCCGGTTCGGCGCCGAACCCAATTCCAACGTCGCCTTCGTGGACGCCGGAATGCCCGGCATGTTGCCTGTCATCAACGAAGGCTGCGTGGCCTTGGCGGTCAAGACGGGGCTGGGGCTCAAGGCCGGGATCAACCTGAAATCCGCCTTTGACAGAAAGAACTATTTCTATCCCGACCTGCCGCAGGGCTATCAGATTTCCCAGCTTTATCATCCGATTGTGGGCGAAGGTGAAGTGATCGTGGACATGGGACCGGGGGTTGCGCGGCGGGTCCGGATCGACCGTATCCACCTCGAACAGCATGCGGGCAA
>CAYMMT010000013.1:0-32648 GCA_964391555.1 uncultured Rhodobacterales bacterium | reverse complement strand
CTCTGGGGGTTCCTGCCTCTCTACCTGAAGCTGCTGTCCCATATCGGCCCGGTCGAGGTTGTGGCCCACCGCATTCTCTGGTCGATCCCGATCGCGGTGGCGGTGTTGGCGGTCGCAGGGCGCACTGCTGACATCGTCACGGCTCTCAGGACACCGCGTATGCTGTTGATGGGGCTTGTGACAGCGGGCCTCATCTCGATCAACTGGACGATCTACGTCTTTGCAGTCGCATCAGATCGCGCGCTCGACGCCGCACTGGGGTATTACGTGAACCCGCTGTTTTCGGTCTTCCTCGGGGCTGTCCTGCTTGGTGAGCGGCTGAACCGCCTGCAGCTCGTCGCCGTGGCCCTTGCTGCTTTGGCGGTGTTGGTTCTCACGGTGGAGGCGGGTCGACTGCCGTTGACGGCGCTGGGGTTGTCGATTTCCTGGGGCTTCTACGCACTGGCCAAGAAACAGCTGCCTATCGGACCCAACCAGGGCTTTTTGCTCGAGGTCCTGATCTTGTTGCCCGCTGCCCTCGGCTATCTGATATGGCTTGGCGCCTCTGGCCATTTCGCAGCGGGTTGGTCGGACACGCTCCTCCTGATAGGGTGCGGGTTTGTGACGGCCATACCGCTGTTGTTTTACGCCAACGGTGCGAAAAGGTTGCGCCTCACCACGATCGCGATTCTGCAATACATCGCACCCACGATGATCGCTGTGATTGCCGTGTTCGCCTTTGGCGAACCCGTCGGACCCGGTCGCGCGATTGCCTTTCCACTGATCTGGGCCGCTTTGGTCGTCTATTCGATCAGCCTGTTTCGCGCCCGCCCATGACGGACAATTATTCGCCACCGCAGGGTCCTCTGGACGTCGTCCACATCGATCACGAGGTTCTGGTGGTCAACAAACCTTCCGGGCTGTTGTCCGTTCCCGGTAAAGGAGACCACCTGAGCGATTGCCTGCTTTTGAGGGTCCAAACGGCGTTCCCCGAAGCCTTGCTGGTCCATCGATTGGACCGGGACACCTCGGGGCTGATGGTCTTTGCGCTGACACATCACGCCCAGCGGCACATCGGGTTGCAGTTCGAGAAGCGGCAGACAAAGAAGGTCTATGTCGCACGGGTGAGGGGCTGGCTCGAGCCGAAGGCGGGCACCGTCGATCTGCCCCTGATCGTCGATTGGCCGAACCGGCCTCGGCAAAAGGTGGACCATGTCGAAGGCCGCCAGGCCATCACCGACTGGCGCGTCTTGAGGCACGTACCGGGCGAAACACGTGTCCGGCTGATGCCCAGGACGGGACGATCGCATCAATTACGGGTTCATATGGCCGAGCTTGGCCATCCGATCCTTGGGGACCCGTTTTATGCCACCGGTGAGGCGCTCGAATTCGAACGCTTGATGCTCCATGCCGAGAGTCTCGGGTTTCGCCACCCCGATGGCGGCAAAGGGATGCGGTTTCGCGTAAAAGTGCCGTTCTAGCGAGCAAGGATTGCGTGGCCCGGTCCGGTTCCGGCCTTCGTTGGTGTCGGTTGTGGCGTCTTAGCCCGCGGCCCGCGCTGCCTTGGCCGCAGCGCGAATCTCCTCGGCAATCTCATCCGCTTCGTCAGGATCGAAATCCATCGGGATCTCGGTCGACCCGGCTTCAATGAACAAGCGAACCATGCCGGTGCTGGTTGGCCCGATCTGCAGATTCGCTTCGATATCGCGTTCAGTGTTGATGCCCATGGATCCAAGTCCCTTGCTCAGAAAGGCAGATAAGGGCCGGGGCGGGGTCTTGGCAAGTGGCTCAACCGAACAGGCGCAAGCTCCGCGCGCCAGCGACCTCAAAGACCGGCGATTCGATCCCCCACAGACCGGACAGGAGGCCCGCATAGAGCGTCCGATAGTCCGTCGTGTAGACGAGGTCATCATCGACCAGATGATCGAGCGACACACGTGCCCCGTCAAATCCGCCCGCGACAGCGCCTCCCGTGACGAACACGGGCGCGGCTGTGCCGTGGTCGGTGCCGTAGGATCCGTTTTCCCGCGCTGTTCGGCCAAATTCGGAATAGGTCACCACGGTTACCTGTTGCCAGAGCCCGATCCGGCTCATTGCATCCGCAAATGCCCCCACCGCCTCGGCAAGCTCTTCCAGCAGCATCGCGTGCAAATAGGGCTGCGCATCGTGGGTGTCGTAGCCCTCTTGGACGACCTTTAGGACCGAAACCTCGACCCCCGCGTCGAGGAGCCGAGCCGCAGTGCGGAGCTGCTCTCCCAGGTCGCTCTCGGGAAATGGCAGTCGGCGTGCGGCACTGCTTTCCAGCCTTCGGCTGATGGCATTGCCGGTAATGCGTGCGCTGTCATAGGTCGAGAGCACGTGATCCAGCGGACTGTTGCCCTCGGGGCGAACCGGGTGGCCGCCCCTTTGCAGGAATGCCAGGGTCTCGCGAAACGTTTCTTCATCGCGCATGGACGAGAACCGACCCGGCCCGTCCAGCGGCCCCGTTTCACCACCAAGAACCAATCCCTCGGCATGTGCGGCCCCCGGTGTCCCGGCGCTGAAGGCCGCGGGAACCCACCCTGTTCGGTCCGTACTCTCGGCGCCTTGTCCGGCGTTCCAGATCTCGATCGACCGGAAATGAGAACGATTTGGGTTTGGATATCCCACGCCCTCGACGATGCGCAGATCACCCTGATCCCAAAGACGGGCAAGATCGGCCATCGCCGGGTGCAAACCAGTGTCCGGATCCAGCGTCAGGGTTTCGGATCGGTCCAGACCGATCGTTGGACGCAACCCACGGTAGGCGGCGTCGCGGGTCGGAATCACCGTATTGAGCCCGTCATTGCCACCGGCCAATTCAACAAGGATCAGTATGTTGCCGGGCCCGGGCGACATGCCGGCGGCTCGGACAAATCCGGGGAGGGTGATGAGCGGCAATGCGGCGGTTGTGGTGCCAAGGGCCGAAAGGAACCGACGGCGGGCGGGGGAGAACCGTGTGGTCATGAGAAATCTCCTGTGGGCAATCAGTTGAGCTGGTATTCGGGAGCCAAGAGCAGCGTTTCGAGCACATCCTGCGCATCGCCCTGAACAGTTGAGGTGATCAGCGGTACGGCAAGGAGCGCCTCCGCCGGGGTCATTCCGGCAGGCAATGCGGCCACCCATGCATCTGCGTTCGGATAGGTGATGGCGGGCGCTGCGGCACCGGCCATGGCATCGTACCGATCATCGAAATATTGGTCCGGATCGGACATGTCGGCATAGGCCTCAAGCCCGGCGAGCCCCAACGTGTTCGGCGCGCTCAGGCCCTGCACGTAGGTGCCGGGAGCAGCCCCGATTGAAGCGGCACCCGCGTCGGCCACCCGGGATGCCAGGGCGGCAATCTCGGAATAAGGTGGCGTAAGGCTCGACTCTTCGTTCTCCTCGGGGTCCGGGTCCCATGTGATCTGGTCTTGGGTGCTTTCGATGATTTCGGGCAAATGGGCCGACAGGGATGCTAGAAAGCCAACGGCCTCATCGGGCTGACCTTCGAGCATTTCGGTCATCTCTTCAGGCTCCAGCCAAAGCCAAACCCAGCCCTCTCCGTCTTCGAGGTCCCAATCGGCGCCATAAAGGCAGGCCGGCGAGCAATCGCGGGGCAAAATTCCCAAGGAGGGGAGTCCGCCGGCTTCCTCCTCGATCAGAAGGGAAACGGACCGCCAGGTTTCGCCCGCAAAGCTGACGTCAAATAGCGTCAGAACAGCGCCCATTCCCTCGGCGCCCTCCTCCTCCTCCGGGTCCCAATACGCCGCCTCCAGGAGGAAGCTCTGGCCAATCCGGAGGTCGTCCGGCGAAGCCCGAGTAACGACCGGAGCGGACGCATCGGCCATCATCACCGTGTCAGGCTCGACCGTCTCACGGTCATAGTCGACGGCATAGGTCATGATCGTTGCACGGCTGAGCGCTGCCGCATCGGTGATCCAGCCGGTGCCGGAGGTCCATCCGGCGACGTTGGGCGGAAAGAAAAGGGCCTGACCCATGTCCTCGGTCGCCCAGCGCAGCTCGGGAATGCTGACACCCTGCATGCCAAGGCTGCGAACGGTGCCGATGGCAAGCTCCACCGGGCTCTTGACCAGCCGTCCTCGGTTCGCCGGATCCCAGAAGGCTTCCGTCAGGAACATTGCCTCAAGAAGTGGCTTTATCTCGAAGTCACTGGCCTTCCAAAGCTCGGTCAGGCGCGTGATTTCGGATGGATCTGGGTTGTCAGAAACGAAGGCCAGCCAGAGCTTTTCGACGATGTAGGGCCCGAAGTCGGGATGACCCAGCACGACCTGCGGCAGGTCCGTGGCATCGAAGCGCCCGGTCTGGCCGAGGATCGCCTTTTGCCCGCCATCGTGGTCTTCTTCGTGGAACGCGTATCCGGATCCGGCCCATTCGTGCACGCCGTGGCCGGTCAGGGCGCGCGCCACCTCTTTGACATCCGCCTCTGTATATCCGTTGCCCTGACCCAGCGTGAACAGTTCAAGATACTCTCGGGCGAGGTTTTCATTGGGATTTTCGGCGTAGTTCTCGACATTGTCGAGCCAGACCAACATGGCCGGATCGCGCAGGATACCGGCGGCGAGGTCGGCGAAATTGCCCGCGGCATGGGTCCGGAACATCCGGTTCTGGGCAGCCATCCATTGCGGGTTTTCGACCTCGTCAAATGATGTTGCGAAGTGATCGTGCCAGAAGAGTGTGAGGCGCTCGGTCAGCGGCGAGGGCGTCGCGACCATCTCGGCCATCCACCAGCCGGCGAGCTCTTCGATTTCCAGATAGCGATTGGCGTAGTAGAGATCCTCGGCCGTGCGGCCGAGCGACCAGATCTCGGCCTCGGGATAGTCCCAACCTTGCGTCCAGACGGGCATCGGCGTTGACGGCTCTGGCGACAGACCAGAAAGGATCCTCGCAACCGCTGTCTCCCGGCTCAGACCGGTATACGCCGCTATTTCGTGCGGAGCGGCCCCAAAACCGGTCCGGGCGACAAGATGCCGGGCTTCTACGGGCGTCAGCGCTTCGGGGCTCGCCAAGGCGGGCAAGGCAAGGGTCAGTGCTGTTGTGGCAGCCAGCAGGGTGGCGGTCGGGATACGCGACATGGGGGCCTCATTTCAGTCTCTGTGTCTCGAGATCAGACATAAGGCCGGTCGGTCTGCTTGTGTTTTACAAGTCCGATGCGGCACCCATACGGTTTTGTAATCAGGAGAAGAGACCGTGCAGCTGGCGGACGGATCAGCCGGAACTCCGGAAGTTGATGACAAAAACCGCTCCGGGCGCGGACTGGTCCAGCGAAACCGCCGCGCCATGCAGGTCGGCGATGGATTTGACCAACGCGAGTCCAAGCCCGCTGCCCGGTGTCGTCCGGCTGCGGTCGGCCCGAAAGAACCTGTCGAAGACCCGCGCCCGGTCGGGCGGTGCGATGCCCGGGCCGTCATCGCCAACAGTCAGGACCACCTGCCCGTCGCTCTCCGTCAGCGACACCACGGCCCGCGCGGCGTCGCGGGAATGCTCCAGCGCGTTTTCGAGGAGGTTCGACAGCATCTGTTCAAGCAACTCCCGATCCCCCTCGATCGTGAGTCCCGGGGGGACCGCAACCGAAAGAGATTTTCGGGCGTCATCGAACACCGCGGCATAAGCGTCGGCCATGCCGGACACGATTTCGGACAGGTTCACCCGCGTGAACGCCGCGCGGCGCCGCCCCGTCTCGACCTCTCCCAACCGCAGGAGTGCGTCGAAAATGCGCAGCACGTCCGAGAGGTAGCCTTCGGCGGCGTCGATATGGGCCTCGGTGGCGCGCGCGTCCTGGATATCCCGACGCATGAGTTCCAGACGACCGCCGATATTGGCCAGCGGCGTCTTCAGGTCATGCGCCACCCCGACAGAGACGCTTTCAATGTTCTTGTTGAGAACCTGCAATTTATCAAGCATGTCGTTGATATTGCTTGATACAAGATCAAACTCGTCGCGCCTGTCCGAAACTGGCGCGCGCGTATCCATGGCGCCGGTGGCAACCTCCCCAGCCGTCGCAGAGATGGTTTCAATCCGCCGAAAGACGCCGCGCGACAGGAAGTACCCGATCACCAGAGACAAGGGCAGACCAACGAGCAGAAGGCCGAGCGTTCCGTTCGCCATCACCCAAAGGAGATAAGCCTCATCTTCGGTTTCGAACCGCGCAATGACCAGCCAATCCTCGTTCTCTTCGCCGATTGAGAACCCGTAGGCCCGAAGCCGGTCGTCAATGTCCTCGTGATCCAGCCAGACGATCTCGGGCTCTTCCCCCGCACCCAGCCCCCAGTACCCCGCGACGATATCCCCATCGCTGTCCCACAGGGCCACAACCGGCTCCCCTTCTTCCAGACGCTCGAAGATCTGGTCAGCTTCCCACAACGGGCCTTCGTCAAGAGACACCTCGTCAATCAAGGCAGCCCGGCCCTGATCCTCGTAGATCCATCTCAAACGCGCCTCGAACTCCTCCAACTCGTTCCATTCCACCCGATCGATCTGCCAAAGCAGCAGCAAGCCAAGACCCCAAAGCGCGGCGATCCCGGCAATGATGAATGCCCCCGAAGCCTGTAGCACTCGGGAAAAGGTCGTTGATCTCCAAAGGCTAACGCGCGGGATCATCAATCAGATATCCCGAGCCGCGCATGGTGCGGACCATGTCCCCCTCAAAGGGTTTGTCCAGCTTTGCACGCAACCGGCTCATGTGGGTCTGGACGAGGCTGGTTTTCGGATCGAAGCGGTACCCCCAGACCTTCTCCAACAGCATGGCGCGGGTCACGACCTCTCCCCGGTGCATCATCATGGTGTCGAGAAGCTTGAACTCCAGCGGCGAGAGGTCGAGCTCGGTGTCTTCACGGCGCACGGTCCGACTGATCCGGTCGAGGGTCAGAGGGCCGATGGTGAGTACGGTGTCTTCCTGTTCAGTCAATGCGGGGCGACGCGCGATGGACCGAATGCGCGCCACGAGTTCGGTCAGGGCAAACGGTTTGACGAGGTAGTCATCAGCCCCGCCCTCGAGCCCCGCGACCCGATCATCGATGCTCGACATGGCGGTCAGCATGATGACCGGCGTGGTTACATTGGCCCCGCGGATCAGTCGGAGCGCGTCGAGCCCGTCCATACCCGGCAGCATTCGGTCGAGCACGATGATGTCGAACTTTCGACCGCCAAGCTCCAGCAGAGCCGGTTGCGGCGCGTCGAAACTGGTGACCTCCCAACCGGCTTCACTCAGTCCACGGGCCAGATAATCGCGTGTTTCACCATCGTCCTCGATTACCAGAACTCGCATGATTGCTCGTCATATTGCCGCCGCCTGACACAGCATCCGGGGTTTTTGCCCGGGTTGGAAGCCCAGTTTGACGCCGATTTCCGACCAACCGACTAGCCGGATCAGGCCATGGACGTCACGGTTCCACGGGGGACACGGCCCGTTGATAGAGATGCCAGGTCGTGTGGCCGAGGACCGGCAAGGCGAACACGAGACCCAAAAACGCCGGCACCAACGCCAGAACTATCGTCACCGTGATAACCGCCGCCCAGCCAAGCATGACCGCTGGGTTCCCTCGGACCACGCGAATCGAGGTGAGCATGGCGGTGATGAAGTCCATCTCTCGGTCGAGCAGCATGGGCATGGCGATCACGGTCGCCGAGAACAAGATGGCCGATAGAACCGCACCGACGCCAGTCCCCACTACCAGAAAGGTCCAACCCTCCGACGTGGTGAAGACGACGTCGAGAAATCCGTTCAAATCCGAAAACGAGGAATCCTGAAGCATGATCACCAGAAGGGTCCGGAACTGGTAGAACCACACCCAAAGTATGAACAGGGTCACAAAGGCCATCCAGCCCATTTCGCGTTTGCGTTGACGGGCCATGACCAGGAGGATGTCGGACCAGCCAAAGTCCTCTGATCTCTGCCTGAGGCGGGAAATCTCGTAAAGACCGGCGGCGGCAAAAGGAGCCACCAGGGGGAAGCCGACCAGGGCCGGAACGACCATCCAGATTGCGCCAAGCCAGACCAGGCACCAGACCAGAAGAACGCCGAAGACGGCATAAAACAGACCGAATGAGGCGCTCATTACGGGCCGCGCCAGAAAATCCGCGAACCCCGCGAGCAGCGACGCCTTGATATCCTCGACTGTAACGACGTTGACCCGTACCGTTGCCGGCTGAGGCGGCGCGGAATTGTTGGGGGATTCGTCGGATTTCGGTGTCATGTTTCTGCTCCCTGCGACCCTGGCTTTCCGGTCCAACCGCTCAATTGCAGTTCCTTTTGTGCAGCGGCCTCCCATCCATGTCTCCAATTCTGAAGCGTGAGAGACTACTGAGCAAGCGGCAGGCCAGACGTGGCCGTTCGGCCTGAGTTGCTCTGGGGCGCCGGATTTGTCAGGGTGTTCCCATGAGTCGTGCACAATTGCGCCCCTACAGGGCCTCGGACAAAAACTGGCTGGTTGCCCAGCACCAGACACTCTACGCGCGTGACGAGGGATTTGATGAGACGTTCGGACCGCTGGTTGCAACGATCCTTGACGATTTTGACGCAAATCATGACCCAAAGCTTGAGGCCGGATGGATTGCCGTCAACGCGGACGGGACCCGGCTGGGGTCGATCTTTTGCGTGCGGCTTGATGACACGACCGCGAAACTGCGGCTCTTTCTTCTGGTGCCTGAAGCACGTGGCCTTGGGATCGGTCGACGGCTGCTTGCGACCTGCCTGAACTTTGCAAGGGAGCGCGGCTACCGCCGCATGACGCTCTGGACCCATGAGAGCCACGAGGCGGCATGTGCGCTATATGCAAAGGCGGGTTTCGAGCTGACCGACACCAAGCCGGTGTTCTCTTTCGGAGTTCATCTGGTCGAGCAGACCTGGGAGGTGGATCTGGGCCGGATTGCGCCGTGACATCTTGCAAATGGCAAGCCCCGGCGGTAATCCCGCCGAACGTGCCGCCTTAGCTCAGTTGGTTAGAGCGCTGGATTGTGGATCCAGAGGTCCCCTGTTCAAGCCAGGGAGGCGGTACCACCTCTCCTCGTAACTGGACAAGCTGCCGGTCGCCTGACATCGACGGGACATGCGGCAGATTCTCATCAGCTTTGTCATTGCAGGTGCCGGCGTCGCGGTTTTCCTCGCACTCGGACTGCCGCTGCCTTGGCTGTTGGGGCCAATGTTCGGTTGTCTCGTGGCTGCGCTGGCCGGCGTGGACCTGAGGGCGCAGCCGTTGATCTCGAACCTGATGCGAACCGTGCTTGGGGTTGCCGTCGGGGCGTCGATCACGCCCGCTCTTTTTGCGGTTCTGCCGCAATTGGTCCCGACCCTTCTGATGATGCCCCTGCTGGTCGTGATGATCGGTGGCATCGGCTACCCCATGTTCCGGCGGGTGTTCGGGTTCAACCACGCGACCGCATATTATTCGGCGATGCCGGGGGGCTTGCAGGACATGCTGCTCTTCGGAGAGGAAGCCGGAGGCGATGTCAGGGCATTGTCTCTGGTCCATGCAACGCGGGTCCTGATCATCGTGACAGTGCTTCCGTTCGCCTTTGCCTACGTCATGGAACTGGACCTGACCGGTGCGCCCGGCGCGCCGATCGCCGACGTGCCCGTGCTGGAACTGGTGATCATGGCTGCCGCCGGGATCCTTGGATGGCGTGTTGCAAAGGCGGTTGGGCTCTTTGGCGCGGCCATCCTCGGGCCCTTGTTCCTGACGGCAGGATTGAGCCTCGCTGACGTGATCCATAACCGGCCACCAGCCGTCGCAATTCAGGCGGCCCAGTTCTTTATCGGGCTGACCGTCGGGGTAAAATATTCCGGGATTACCTGGCGGGAATTGCGGATCGACGTCAGCGCCGGAGTCGGATTCACGGTGGTGATCCTGACGCTTTCACTCCTGATGGCGGAGGTCGTGATCCTCGCCGGGTTCATGCCGCCGACCGAGGCCATTCTGGCATTTTCGCCGGGTGGGCAGGCAGAAATGGCCATCCTCGCGCTTGTCGCCGGTGCCGATGTCGGGATCGTCGTGGGCCATCACCTCGTGAGGCTTGTTTTCGTGATCACCTTGGCCCCTGTAGTAGAACGGTGGTTGGGACGTTGAGCCTTCGATGGCGAGCCTTGCGTCCAATCAAAGGCGACAACGTGCTCCCCGACCGGGTTACCCGGTCACCTTCGCCAGCAATGCCTGCGCGGCACCCTGCTCGGCCTGGCGTTTCGATCCCGCCGCGGCGGAGGCCTGTTCACCTGTCGATAGCCGGGCCTGAATGGTGAATTGCGGGGCATGATCGGGGCCCGTTCGGGCAAGCTCCTCGTAGCGCGGCGGATCAAGGCCGCGCGCCTGCGCCCATTCCTGCAACGTCGTCTTTGCGTCCCGCGCGTCCTCGGCCACCATGCCAATGCGCGCCTCCCAATGCCGCCGGACAATGGCACCAGCCGCGTCAAACCCCGCATCGCGATAGACCGCTGCGATTACCGCCTCCATGGCATCGGCCAATAGGGCGTCCTTGCGCCGACCGCCAGACTGCATCTCGGACCGGCCAAGACGCAGCACGGCCCCCAGATCAATTTCTCGAGCAACGGACGCCAGGGTTTCCCGTCGGACCAATGCGTTGAACCTCGGCGCCAATTGCCCTTCGCTGGCCGCGAGGTCCGCCGCCAGCAGCGCATCGGCCATGGCCAGACCCAGGACCCGATCGCCAAGAAACTCCAATCTCTGGTTGTCGCTGCGACCGGCGCCACTGGCGGATGGATGCGTCAGCGCCTCGATCAGCAGGGCGGGGTCGGAAAATTCGTGTCCCAGCCGCTCCGCAAAGGCCATCATCTCCGCCGAGAGTTTCATCACTCGATCTTGTGGTAGAACCGATCGCCGCGCCACGTCCAGAACGCGAACATGGATCGTCCGGCGGAAGAGAACATCACGCGATCCGCCCGACCCACGATATCCTCAAAAGGGACAAACCCAACGCCCTGCGCAGCCTGTCGCACGCGGCTGTCGATCGAGTTGTCCCGATTGTCTCCCATGAAGAAATACTGACCTTCCGGGACGGTAAAGACCCCGGTGGTGTCGAGAGGTTGGGTGCCGATGTTCAGGATGGAATGCGATCGTCCTTCCGGGAGCGTCTCGATCTGGCGTGTCTTGATGCACTCGGCCCCCGGTCCGACCGCGCCGTTTGCACAGCGCGGGCGCAGACGCTGGGGTCCCTGAGGTTCAAACGTCTCGATAAAAAGCCCGCCATCGGCGACCTCCACGGGCGTGTCGTTGATGATCAGGCGTCCATTGTCCATCTGGATGCGGTCACCCGGCAGACCCACCAGGCGCTTGATGAAATCGCGACCTGTCACGGGGTGACGAAACACCACGACATCCCCCCGTTCGGGTTCGCTGCCCCAAAGCCGCTGGTTGTTGCCCTTGAATACTCCGCAGAAGTCTTCCGCCGTGACATCGACACCCAATTGCGGGATCCGGATCGATGGGCAGGATGCA
This sequence comes from uncultured Rhodobacterales bacterium, assembly GCA_964391555.1. Lineage (GTDB taxonomy): Bacteria > Pseudomonadota > Alphaproteobacteria > Rhodobacterales > Rhodobacteraceae > JAMWZF01. Next base: position 21,204 of record CAYMMT010000013.1, on the reverse strand, counting down.
TAGGAATAGCCATAGGCCATCTTGTTGACGAAGAGGAAATCACCGATCAGCAGCGTGTCCTTCATCGATCCCGAGGGGATCCAGAACGGCTGGAAGAAGAGAGTCCGAAACAGACCCGCGATAATCAGGGCGTAGACCACTGTCTTGATGGTCTCTAACAACCCGCGCCAAAGGCTCGTTTCTTCTGCCATGCCTGCCCTTTCAACCTGCACCGCGCCCCCTGCCCCCGGGCCACGGAACTCGGGCCTACATGATCCGCTGGCGGGGTTTCGTCAAGACAAGCCGGCGCCGGAGGATGTGCCGATAGGCCGCGCCTCGATCACGACAAAGGCCTGCGCCCAGGGATGGTCGTCGGTCAACGTGACGTGAATAACCGCCTCGTGACCCTCGGGCGTCATCTCGGCAAGACGCCTGGCGGCCCAACCGGTCACCTCCATGACGGGCTGACCCGAACGGAGGTTACGCACAGCCATGTCCTTCCAGGCGATTCCCATGCGAAGGCCGGTGCCCAGTGCCTTGGAACACGCCTCTTTCGCCGCCCATCGCTTGGCATACGTGCCGGGCGTATCCGCCCGCCGCTCTGCCTTGCGCTGTTCCACATCGGTGAACACGCGATTGCGGAACCGGTCGCCGAAGCGATCGAGCGTCCCAGCGATACGTTCGATATTGCAGAGGTCCGTGCCGATGCCGAGAATCATGCCTGCACTCTAGTGCCCTATGAGGGCGGCTTGAACCGGTCCGGCAGACTTGACGCAGTGCTCGTTGCCAACCCGCATGCACCGCCACGGTGCGGCACACCCCATCACTCCCGCCCGGTCACAGTGAAGCCGGCGCGCACCTCTCCGGTCGCCTGATTGATGACCACATCAAGGATCCCGATGTTGGAAAAGTTGAGCGCTTCATCAAAAAATCGTGCCTGAACTCCAACGGCGAGGCCGGTTACGGGGTCATAGGTCGGCGTGAGCCCGGCAAAGTCGAGCGTCACGAACCCCTGATTTTCGGTCCAACCCACGACAAAGCAATGCCGGTTGCCGTCATCCCGGTAGGGCGGCGTGAGCACAAGGATGCGGAGGGAGCCGGTCGCCGGTTCGATCGTATCCAACAATGCCAATCGAACCGCGCCGTTGGCGTAGGATCGGATATGGTCCTCCCACGGCTCAACGAGGGATTGGACATCCGCATCGCCCTCACACGGCGCGACGTTCTGGGCTGCCACCATCACGGGCATGACGCACGCCCATACGGCACATGACAATCGGACCATGAAGCACTCCTGCTGCACCACGACCCTAGACCGCGCGCTGGTGCGATGGAACCGAGTGGATCAACAGCATTCTACTCGCGATCCGCACCGATCGTTCGGTCAAGGGGCCGCAGCCGTTCGCGCCTCATCCATGATCCTGCGCATTTCTGCGACCGCAGGAGCCAGGCCCCGAAAGATTGCCTCGCCGATCAGGAAATGCCCGATGTTGAGTTCACGCACCTCGGACAACGCCGCGATCGGGCCGACCGTGTCATAGGTCAGTCCGTGGCCGGCATGAACCTCCAGGCCGAGGCCATGGGCAATTGCGGCCATTTCTGTCAGGGCGGCGAGTTCCCTGTCGTGCTCTGCAAACCGGGACTCGGCATGAGCGTCACAATATCCCCCCGTGTGCAGCTCGACGACTTCGGCCCCAATTCTGTGAGCCGCTTCGATCTGGCGGCGATCTGCAGCGATGAAGATCGACACGCGGCAACCAGCGTCACGCAACGGCGCAATGAAATGCGCAAGTCGGTTCTCTTCCCGCGCGACTTCGAGCCCACCCTCGGTGGTCCGCTCCTCGCGCTTTTCGGGGACGATGCAGACAGCATGGGGTTTGTGTCGCAACGCAATGGCCTGCATTTCATCCGTTGCCGCCATCTCGAAATTGAGCGGCACGGTCAGAGCCTCCATCAGAGAATCGATGTCAGTATCGGTGATGTGGCGCCGATCTTCGCGCAGATGCGCGGTAATCCCGTCGGCGCCCGCCTCTTCGGCCAATTTTGCGGCGCGCACGGGGTCAGGGTAGGCCCCGCCGCGCGCATTCCGGACCGTTGCGACGTGGTCGATGTTCACGCCAAGGCGCAGGTTGGTGTCAGACATGAGCAATACGTCCTCCGATTCGGAGACGAACGCTATCCCGCAACACGGCCCAAGTCTCGCATTTGAACGTAAGGGTACAATGCCATGATCGTTCTAGCGGTCGGTCGCCTCGGCAGTACCCTTGCCAAGTTTGGCCAGCTTCGCGCGCAGTTCCTTCTTGCGGCGCTTCTGGTAGGCCGCGATGAGGGGTAGGCAGGTGTAATAGGCGATCAGTCCGGCGATCACGCCAGGGATCAGCCCACCAACGACGAAGGGAAAGAACACTTCGTCGTAAAAGAGACGCAAGCTGTGCCAATCGGCCTGGTCTGGGGTGAACATCGCCTTGAAATTGGCCCAAAGAGACTCCGAGGCTTCGACGAACCGCTCCAGGATTGTCGGAGCGTCACCGCTCTCGTGATCCCGAAATCGAAGCTTTCGCGGATCGAGACCGAGCAACCAGTAGCCGGTGAACATCGAGGTCGCGATGATCGGAAGATAGGTCAGGGGATTTCCGAAAAAAGTGGCCAGCAATGCCGCGAGGATATTGCCGCGCATGATCCAGGCCAGGGCCGCCGAAATCAGAAAATGCAGACCGTAAAACGGGGAAAATGTCACGAAGACACCGGCGGCGATGCCTCGGCTGATCTTTTCCGGCGTGTCCGGCAGGCGGCGCAGCCGATGTTTGACGTAGGTCGCGGCCCGTCCCCAGCCACCTCGAGGCCAGAGCGCTTCGACCACGATCCGCCAAAGCGGTCGCCTGTCCCTGCGTTTGAAAACCACTCGCCTCAGGCCTCCTCGATTTCGGCCACCTCGGTTGCATTCCGGGCCTCATCGTCATCCGTCTCGGTTGAGCCACTGGATCGGCTCGGGTCCCTGTGACGCGAGATCTCTGCGACATTGCTGTCGGCCTCAAGCGCCGTCATGACCCGGTGCAGATGTTTGGCGTCCCGCAGGTCGATATCCACAAGAAGGCGATAATAGTCCGGCTTTCTGTCGCTGAAGTTGAGGTCGGAGATATTCGCGTCCTGCTCACCGATGAGCGTGCAGATCCGGCCCAAGACCCCCGCGTCGTTGATAATTGCGAGATCAAGTGTGACCGTGTTGACGGCCGGGTGGGTGCCTTCGTGCCAGCGAAGATCCACCCAACGCTCAGGCTGGTCTTCATATTGCTCGAGGTTTGCGCAGTCGATGGCATGGACCACCACGCCCTTCCCGCGAAACGTTATGCCCACGATGCGTTCCCCGGGGACCGGTTGGCAGCATGGCGCCCGGTGGGGCGAACTGCCCGGTGCAAGACCGATGACGGCGCGGCGCTTGTCGACCTCCACGACATCAGAATGCGCCAGGTTCGGATAAATGGCGCTGACAACCTCGCGGGACGTCAGTTCGGCGGAGCCCAGGAGCGCCAGAAGTTCGTCGCGGTCCTCAAGCGCGAGCGCCTTGGCCGCGGTGTTGAGCGCCTTGTCGGTGGCGCGCTTGCCCACCGCCTCGAAGCCGACACGAGCCAGTTCGCGACCGAGCCTGATGAACCGTTCGCGGTCCTCCTCGCGGAGCGCGCGCCGGATCGCCGTCTTGGCGCGTCCGGTCACGGCGATATCGATCCACGTGGCTTGCGGCGACTGCCCCTCAGCCGTGATGATTTCGACCGACTGGCCATTCTTGAGCCGGGTCCAGAGCGGAACGCGCATCCCGTCGACCTTTGCGCCGACACAGGCGTGGCCGATGCGCGTGTGGATCGCGTAGGCGAAATCGATCGGCGTGCCGCCGCGCGGCAACTTGATGACCTCTCCCTTCGGCGTGAAGCAGAACACCTGATCGGTGTACATCTCGAGCCGCACGGCCTCCAGAAACTCGTCGTGGTCGTGGCCTTCATCGAGCCGCTCGGTCAGCTGCGCGATCCAGCGCGCCGGATCGACGGCAAACCGGTTTTCGACGCGAACACCGTCGCGGTATGACCAATGGGCGGCCACTCCGGTTTCGGCCACCTCGTGCATTTCCTGCGTGCGAATCTGGACTTCCACACGCTTGCCATCCCGGCCCGAAACGGTGGTGTGAATTGAACGATAGCCGTTCGATTTCGGCTGACTGATGTAGTCCTTGAACCGGCCCGGAACCGATTTCCAGCGCTGATGGATCGCTCCAAGAGCGCGGTAGCAGTCGGACTCGGATTGCGTGATGATCCGAAAGCCGTAGATGTCGGACAGTCGGGAAAACCCCTGACCTTTCTCCTGCATCTTGCGCCAGATCGAATACGGCTTCTTCGCGCGCCCGAAGACCTCGGCCTCGATCCCGGCCTTCTCCAGCTCGGTCTCCATGTCCGTCTTGATCTGCTTGACCACATCGCCGGCTTCGCGTTGCAGGGTGATGAACCGGCGCATGATGGAGTTTCGGCCTTCGGGATTGAGGACGCGGAAGGCCAGGTCCTCGAGTTCATCCCGCATCCACCGCATGCCCATCCGGCCGGCCAGCGGCGCGAAGATGTCCATGGTTTCGCGGGCTTTCTGGGCCTGCTTTTCAGGCTTCATCGAGCGGATCGTGCGCATGTTGTGAAGCCTGTCCGCGAGCTTCACGAGCGTCACGCGAAGGTCTCGAGACGTCGCCATGAAGAGCTTGCGAAAGTTTTCGGCCTGCTTGGTCTCGGTCGAAGACAGCTGCAGGTTCGTCAGCTTGGTGACCCCGTCCACAAGCGCGGCGATGACCGGTCCGAACCGCTCTTCGATATCCGCAAAGGACGCCTTGGTGTCCTCGATCGTGTCGTGCAGCAACGCCGTGACGATGGTGGCATCGTCCATCTGCTGTTCTGCCAGCAAGGCGGCGACCGACACGGGGTGCGAGAAATACGGCTCGCCCGACTGGCGGAATTGACCCTCGTGCATCTCCTGCCCGAATGCATAGGCATCGCGCAGGAGTCGTTCGTTTGTGCGGGGGTTGTAGCTGCGGACCAGCGCTGTGAGGTCGTCAATCGCGATCATCAGCGGCGGCCATACCGCAGGGGCGTCAGCGCGGCCCCTGCGCCTCCATCAGGGCCCGCAGAAGCTTTTCTTCGCTCATGTCGTCGTCCGCGGGACGGTCACGCTCGGGCTCGGCACCCATAAGAAGCGCCATGGCGTCCTCTTCGGGTTCGTCGACCTCGATCTGGGTCTGGTTCGATTCGATCATCCGTTCCCGCAGGTCGTCGGCCTGCTGGGTTTCCTCGGCGATCTCACGCAAGGACACGACCGGATTCTTGTCGTTGTCGCGGTCCACGGTGATCGGCGCACCGGACGAAATTTCGCGGGCGCGATGGGAGGCGAGCAAGACAAGCTCAAACCGGTTGGGGACCTTGTCGACGCAATCTTCAACGGTCACGCGGGCCATGGGGATACTCCTGCGGCGTGGGAAAGCTGTGAGATAGGCTGGACCACGCCAAAAGACAAGTAAGAAAAGGGGGCCGGGGCGCAAGGCAAATGGCCCATGCGTCACGGCAAGGTGATGCCCGCAAGTCACGGGTTTGTCCGCGTCCGGCGCAACCCGTCAGCCGCACCGCGCGCAAGCTACGATTCCGAGGAGCGTCAAGCGCCGTTCGACCACGAGCGGGAGGTGCGGATCGCGCCAGCGCCCGCCCGGGCCGGTGGCGCTTTCCATTTCTCAGCCGTCGATCATCTCGGCCTGCTTCACGATCACTTCGGCCTGCTTGATGGAGGCGATGTCGATCAGGCGGCCCTTGTAGGTCGTGGCCCCCTGGCCCTTGCGCTTGGCCTCTTCCATGGCTTCGAGGATTTCGCGCGCTTCCTGTACGGCTTCGGGCGTCGGGGTAAAGATCCGGTTGGCCTCGGCAACCTGGTTCGGGTGGATCGCCCATTTGCCGACCATGCCGAGCGTGTAGGACCGCAGCGCCTGCGCCTTGAACCCCTCGGGATCGCTGAAATCACCGAACGGGCCGTCCACGGGCAGCACGCCATGGGTGCGGCAGCAGGCGACGATTTTTGCGTGGGCCCAATGCCAGGGGTCGGCCCAGTAATACTGGTCCTGATCGCCGTCCTTGCGGTGCATGTAATAATTTTCCTGAGTTCCGCCGATGCCGGTGGTTTTCATCCCCATGTAGGCCGCGAAATCCGCAGCGCCGAGGGACATCGCCGTCATCCGGGGGCTGCCCGCCGCGATGGCCTCGCAATGGGCGATTCCGGCGGCGGTTTCGATGATGCATTCGAGATCAGTGCGCTTGTCGCGTCCGGTGTTGATCTCCGAAGCCGAAAGCACGGCATCGACGGCGTAGATGTCCTCACCACAACCGGCCTTGGGGATCATGATCCGGTCAAGCCGACCGTTTGTCTTTTCAACGATGTCGATCACGTCCTGCGCCCAGAATTGGGTATCGAGGCCGTTGATCCGGACCGACAGGGTTTTCTTGCCCCAGTCGATGTCGCTGATCGCCTCCACGACGTTCTTGCGTGCCGCGATCTTGTCGTCGGGAGCGACGCTGTCCTCGAGATCGAGGTTGATGACATCAGCATCGGAATTTGCCATCTTTTCAAAAAGTTCCGGACGTGAACCGGGACCGAAAAGTTGGCATCGGTTGGGGACGGCCTTTGGCGCAGGTTGCGGGCGGAAGGACATGGTTCAAACCTCGGTCATATCGTTGCGTGAAGGATTGGCGGCGGGGTAGATTATTGCGCGGCGAGCCGCAAGCAGGTCAGGTGGCCAGCGATGCGCGTGTGCTTGCATGAATTTCCCGCCATATCACGTTATCTCGCACGAAAATCGTGAGTGTGAGAGATTTCTCGCCAAAGAAAGCGATGCAATTCATCAAAGCCTGTGCTTCCTTCGCTCGACGCTCAAAGGAGGCTGCCCGATGATTCAGACCCCGTACCTGTTGTTCCTCGGCGATGCCCCCGACGCACTCGCCGCAAAGGTGGCCCAAGGCATCTGCGACTGGCGGCCAGAGAATGCCGTGGGTCAGTTCCGCATGGAGGGATGCAAGGCCGATATGGGCCTGACCGACATGACGCTCGAAGAGGGCCTCGCTGCGGGAGCCAAGACACTGGTGATCGGTGTCGCGAACCGCGGCGGGGTCATATCGGCTGCATGGAAGGTCGAGATCGTGAAGGCGTTGCAGTTGGGGTACGACGTCGCCGCCGGGCTACACAACCTGCTCAGGGACGAAAACGAACTCCAGGCAGCGGCCAAGGTGAACGGCGCAACGCTGCATGACGTCAGGGTTCCAACGGTCGCGTACCCGATCGCCAACGGGCAGAAGCGCTCGGGCAAGCGGGTGCTGGCGGTTGGAACCGATTGCTCCTGCGGCAAGATGTACACGGCCATGTCGATGGACGACGAGATGCAGAAGCGTGGGCTGAAATCCACCTTCCGCGCCACCGGGCAAACCGGCATCCTCGTGACCGGCAGGGGCGTGCCGCTTGATGCCGTGATCGCCGACTTCATGGCCGGCGCCGTGGAATACCTCACGCCGGACAATGATGACGATCACTGGGATCATATCGAAGGACAGGGCAGCCTGTTTCACGTCAGCTATTCCGGCGTGACCATGGCCCTGATCCACGGCGGCCAGCCCGACGCGCTGATCCTTGCCCATGAGCCGACGCGGACCCATATGCGCGGCCTTCCGCACTTCGGACTTCCGACCCTTGAGCAGCTCCGCGACACCGCGCTGCCCCTGGCACGTGTCGCCAATCCGAACTGCGTCGTGGCAGGTGTATCGGTGAACACCAAGGCGCTGAACGACGACGATGCCCTCCGGTGCTGCGAAGAGATCGAGGCCAGGCTGGGCCTGCCGACAGTGGACCCGTACCGCCACGGAGCCGGGCGTCTGGTGGATGCGCTCCTGACCCTCTAGGTTTGCGTCACGGCAAAGACCGGACTTGCGAATTGGACCACGATGTAGGAGCGGGCATGACCCTGAGCGTCACGCGGGAGAGCTTCCCTCTGGCCGAGGTTTTCACAATCGCGCGGGGATCGAAAACCTCGGCAGAGGTGATCACCGTGCGAGCCTTTGGCGAGGGCGTGATGGGTCAGGGAGAATGCGTGCCATACGCCCGATATGGCGAGAGCCTTGATAGCGTGACGACCGAGATCGAGGGTCTGCCCGAAGGCATTCAGCGGCACGATCTGCAGGATGCCTTGCCACCCGGTGCGGCGCGAAACGCGGTGGACTGCGCCCTTTGGGACCTTTCGGCCAAGATCACCGGGACGCCGGTCTGGCAACTCGCGGGGCTCGGACGGCCAAGGGCGGTGACGACGGCCTATACGCTGTCGCTGGACACTCCGGAGAAGATGCAGGCCGCGGCCGCCCGACAGGCGGCCCGACCATTGTTGAAAATCAAGCTTGGTACGCCCGATGATATGCCGCGGGTGGAGGCCGTGCGCGCCGGAGCACCAGGGTCGAGGATCATCGTGGATGCCAATGAGGGCTGGTCGGCAGAAGTCTATGCCGAGTTGGCGCCCCATCTCGTCCGGCTTGGCGTGGCGATGGTGGAACAGCCCCTGCCCGCCGGCGACGACGGTATTTTGGCGGAGATTGAACGCCCGTTGCCGGTCTGTGCGGACGAGGCGTGCCACGATCGGGCGTCTCTGCCCGACCTCACCGGCAAATACGACATGATCAACATCAAGCTCGACAAGACCGGGGGCCTGACCGAGGCCATTGCGTTGCGGGATGCGGCCCGGACAGCCGGCTTCGAGGTCATGGTCGGCTGCATGGTTGGATCGTCCCTCGCCATGGCCCCCGCCGTTCTGGTGGCACAGGGAGCGGAAGTCGTGGACCTCGACGGTCCGCTCCTTTTGGCAAAGGATCGAACCCCCCCGATCCGGTTCGAGGGGTCGGTGATGGCCCCGGCAGAGCCCGGGCTTTGGGGATGATCAGGCCCGCCCGGCAATCTGCGTCAGGAAAACCCCTGCCGCCATTACCGCGATACCGAGAGCCCGCGTGGGCGTCATCGGCAGAACCCGCGCACCGAAGAGGCCGAAATGGTCGATAAGAGCGGCGGAAACAAGTTGACCGACAAGCACAAAGAATACCGCGTTTCCAACACCAAACGTCGGAGCGATCCAAGTGATGGACAGAACATAGAAAGCGACGAGAAACCCCGCCAGATACAGGTGGACGGGTGCCCCCGACAGGTGTCGAAAGCTGCCACGTGTGCCGAGCGTCACCAGTACCGTTGCAAGGAGAGCGACGGTGAACAAGACCAGCGCCGCGGCCGCCGGCGACCCAAGTCGCTGACCAAGTGCGGCGTTCAGGGCCGCCAACAGCGGCACACCGAACCCGGCAAGCAGCATGACAGTCGCAGAGCCGAGGTAGGGCATGGCATTGATCTCCTTTTCCGGGTCCCGCACTTGCAGCCTTGCCCGATTTCGCCCATGCCCGCCAGTAAGAGCAATCAGAGGACCTGACCCATGAGCCGCATCGTTTATGTCAACGGAGAGTACCTGCCCGAGGGCGAGGCAACGGTGTCGATCTTTGACCGTGGGTTCCTGTTCGCCGACGGCGTTTACGAGGTGACGAGCGTTCTTGACGGAAAGCTGATCGATTTCGACGGCCATGCGGTCCGGCTTGAACGGTCGCTCAACGAACTAGACATGGGTCATCCGATCAGCAAGGAGGACCTGCTCGACGTCCATCGCGAACTGGTGGCGCGCAACGGGATCGTGGATGGACTCGTCTATCTTCAGATCACACGCGGCGCCGCTGCGGATCGGGACTTTGCCTATCCGTCCGAAGACACGCCACAGACCATCGTGCTGTTCACCCAGTCAAAGCCGGGCCTTGCGGAGAGCCCCGCAGCCAAGACCGGCATCAAGGTCGTCTCCATCGAAGATCAGCGGTGGGGACGGCGGGATATCAAGACCGTTCAACTTCTCTATCCGTCGATGGGCAAAATGATGGCCAAGGCCGCGGGCTGTGATGACGCCTGGATGGTCGAGGACGGGGCAGTGACCGAAGGGACCTCGAACAACGCCTATATCGTCAAGAACGGGGTCATCGTGACCCGACAGTTATCGAACGACATCCTGCACGGCATTACGAGGGCCGCGGTGCTCCGGTTTGCGGCAGAGGCGCAGATGAAGGTCGAAGAGCGCCCCTTCACGATTGATGAGGCACAGGCGGCGGATGAAGCGTTTATTACGTCCGCGTCGACATTTGTGATGCCGGTGGTGGAGATCGACGGAACGCCGCTTGGCTCTGGCACGCCGGGTCCGGTGGCCACGCGGTTGCGCGAGATCTACCTCGAAGAAAGCCGCAAAGCCGCGGTCTAGGTAGTGGACGGCTACGTGACATTCGATGCCAGAGTGGAGCCATTGGTATGGGGCAAATCCACATACACCATCCTTCGGTTGCCAGCAGAAGTCGTAGCACGGCTTGGCCGAACCAGGCGGGTAGAGGGTGAAGTGAACGACCATCCTGTGAACCTTGCCATTACCCGAGCCCCTGTAATCGAAGATGCCTTTCTGTGGGCTGGAAAATCGTTTCTCCGCGAAGTCGGGCTGCGCCCCGGAGACACTGCGGAGGTCAGGCTGCGGCCCGCACCAGACGACCTCGTCGAAATCCCACCAGATGTGACCAACGCCCTGCGGTCAGCGGGTCTCGCGGAGGCGTGGGAAGCACTGACTCCCGGTAGACGACGGGGTCTCTTGTATCAGGTCACGGTGGCCAAGCGGCCTGAAACCCGCGCGCGTCGGATCGCCGACCTGTTGATCAGCCTGCAAGGCAACTGAACGAACCTCCAACCGGCTTGCCATTCGTCCGGCGAGGCGACATTGAATGCCCATGTCCAAGCTTCCGACTCCCGCTCTTGTCCTGACGGCCGCCGGGGTTCTGCCGTTCGTGTGGGGCGCATTGACCACGATGCGACCGGATATCGCCGGGTTGGGGGCAGGCGCTCTGGGCTCCCGGTTTGTCGGACCCTATGTCAGCCTGTTCTATGGCGCTGTAATTCTGTCTTTCATGTCGGGCGTGCTTTGGGGATTTGCGACCAGAGCCACGGGTCGCCTGGCGACGGTGAGCTACAGCCTGTCGGTTCTGCCCGCGCTGTGGGCGTTTCTCACGACCGGAGGTGGTACCCAAAATGCAGCGATGAGCCTGATGGCAGGATTTGTCGGGGTCCTGATCCTCGATTGGCGGTACTGGCGATGGGGTTTGGCCCCGGAGTGGTGGATGCACCTTCGGGTGCCGGTGACCGCGGTGGTGCTCCTTTGCCTTGCGCCGCTCCTGAGATGAGCCCCGATCCCCGAACCATAGCGCTTTATGATGCCGAAGCGGCTGCGTATGCGTCCGCGTTTGAGAAAGACGAGGCGCACCCGACCCTCGACCACTTCATCGCCAACCTGCCTGCAAATGCGCGCGTCCTCGACTTGGGGTGCGGACCGGGCCGGTCCTCTGCGGTCATGGCTGACGCAGGTCACAATCCCGATCCCATGGACGCCGCGCCCGGCATGGTGCGGTTCGCGCAAGACACCTATGGTCTGCCGGCGCGGGTCGGGACATTTGACGATATCCGCGGGGTTGAAATCTACGACGCCGTCTACGCCAACTTCAGCCTGCTTCATGCGCCCCGCGCGGCTCTGCCCCGCCATTTTGCAGACATCGCAGCGGCCCTCAAACCGGGCGGGCTTTTGCATGTCGGCATGAAGACCGGCACCGGACAGGCGCGCGATGCCAAGGACCGCTTGTATACCTATGTCACCGAAGACGAGCTGACGGACCTCTTCGAAGCCGAGGGTTTCCGCGTCGTCCACAAGGTCGTCGGCGAGGGCAAGGGCTTCAGCGGAGACGTCTCTCCCTGGATCATCCTGCAAGGCGTCAAACGTGGCTGAGCTGTTTGCGTATACCGATGGGGCCTGTTCGGGAAACCCCGGGCCGGGAGGCTGGGGGGTTCTCTTGCAGGCCCGCGACGGCAAACGCGTCGTGAAAGAGCGGGAACTCAGCGGTGGCGAGGCCGAGACCACGAACAACCGAATGGAGCTCATGGCGGCGATCACGGCTCTGGAAACGCTTGAACGACCGTCCGCACTGACCATCGTGACCGACAGCGTCTATGTGAAAGACGGGCTCACGAAGTGGATCCACGGCTGGAAGCGCAATGGCTGGAAAACCGCGTCGAAGAAACCGGTCAAGAACGCCGAACTCTGGCAACGGCTCGACGCGGCTGCCTCGCGGCACGAGGTGGACTGGCAATGGGTCAAAGGGCACGCCGGACATCCCGAAAACGAACGCGCCGATGAATTGGCCAGAGCGGGCATGGCTCCCTACAAATGACCGGTGAGTCCCGCACCGCCGACTGAACCGAGGCCAAGCCCCGGTCGGCTTTTCGGGTTTTCGTCACGGGCCATCCGAAGAGCGGCCCGACAATGCGACAGTTCTTTCCGGCTGGCGGCACCCTTCTGCGCCGGCACTACTGTCTGGGGCCTGGCCACGCGCTCGACAATCTCTTGCCGGCCCAGATCGAACCAGAGTCAGTGCCAATTGTTCGCGAGCCAGAGGCATTGGCCCCAAGGCTAGCGGCGTCCGCGCCAGTGGGTCGGGACAATGATCAACGCGCCGATGGAGGCCATGATCGCGTTCCAGCCGGGGCGATGGAAGCCGAAGCCAAACATCACCCACACGAAGTAGAACACAAACGCGCCGCCCACGCAGATCACGACCGACGGGACGATACCATTATTTGTGAACCCGGATTTTTCGGCCAGATAACCGACGATACCGGCAATGACGACCGTACCGATGAGCGATGGAAACATGGCCTTATCCTCCCAGAACCGTGCCTGTCGGCAAATCCATACCCCGCAGCATGTCCGCAACCGCCATTGGTGCTTTGCCCGACCGCTGGGCGCGCGTGATTTCAACGGCACCGGTGCCGCAAGCCACCGTGAACCCGTCGATCACCGTGCCGGGAACACCGCCCCCGGCCTTGACCCGCGCGCCAAGGAGCTTGATCCGCTCCCCCATAACCCCTGTCCATGCGCCCGGAAAAGGTGACAGGCCTCGAATATGGGCACTGACCTCTTCCGCAGAACGCGACCAGTCAACCATCGCTTCCGCCTTGTCGATCTTCGCGGCATAGGTGACGCCCTCGCCCGGCTGGATCTCGGGCACCAACTCGCCCAACTGCGCCAAAGCCTCCACGATTGTCGATGCCCCCATCTCCGAAAGGCGATCATGGAGGTCACCTGTGGTCTCGTCCGGTCCGATTGGCGTGACCTTCCGCATGAGGACCGCCCCCGTATCCAGACCGGCGTCCATCTGCATGATACATACACCGGTCTCGGCATCCCCAGCCATGATTGCCCGGTGGATCGGCGCCGCCCCCCGCCACCGCGGCAGCAGCGATGCGTGGATATTGAGGCAGCCGTGTCGCGGCGCTGCGAGCACCCCGGCAGGCAGGATCAACCCGTAGGCCGCCACAACCGCGACGTCTGCATCCAGCGCAGCAAATTCCCGCCGCGCCTCGTTGCCTTTCAACGACACCGGATGCCGCACGGGCAAACCGAGGGCCTCGGCCCGGGCTTGCACCGGGGTCGGTCGGTCCTTCTTGCCCCGCCCGGCTGGGCGGGGCGGCTGGCAGTAGACGCAGGCAATCTCGTGCCCGGCCTCCACCAAAGCGTCCAGCACCGGAACCGAGAATTCCGGCGAGCCCATGAAGACAACCCGCATCCGCTCCCCTTTCATCTTGGCCAGAAAACGCAAATTCGATCGTCCGCAGTCTAACGTGCCGCCGCCAGTTTCTGCGCACGTTTGATGAGCCGATCCCGCTTGAGCCGCGACAGATGATCAAAATACATCCGCCCCGCGAGATGGTCGATCTGATGTTGTACGGAGGTCGCCCAAAGTCCGACGAAATCCCGTTCTTCCACCGCACCATCGGCATTCAGAAACCGAACCGTCACCGCCCGGGGGCGCGAAATCCTGGCTGAAACCCCGGGCAAACAGGGTGACGCCTCCTCATGTTCCCGCGGTTCCACGCTCGCATGCAGGACTTCGGGGTTGGCCAATAGCACCACCTGCCCACGCGCACTGGACGCGTCAACCACCGCAAGACGAAGCGGCACCGCAATCTGCACGGCAGCCAGCCCCAGCCCCGGCCCCATGCCCGGCATGGCTTCCATCGTCGCGATCATGTTGGCCCAGATGCCGCGCACATCGTCAGTGATCGCGGGCACATCTCTGGCCGGCGACTTCAGACATGGGTGCGGCCAACGCAGGATCGGACGCGGAGCGCCCCTGCGTGCACTCACGCTTCATGGCCCCGGGCGGATGCGAGAATGCCATCGAGATGGTCGACTTCGTGGCAGACAATCCGCGACTCCGCACCCCAAAGCTTTTGTGTGATCGGCACGCCGTTGATGGAGGTCCAGCTGAGTTCAACCACCATCGGGCGTGGGACACGGAATATCTTGCCGGGGATGGACAGGCAGGTCTCATCCTCCACTACCATGGGCCATTCCCGCGACTTGATCTCCGGGTTCAGCACCGCAAGCGGCTGCTTGTCACCACGTTTCCAGCTGGCATCCATCACAAACACCCGCTGCGACACCCCCACCTGAGGCGCAGCAAGCCCGCGGCCCTCTGCGGCGTACATCGTCTCGAACAGGTCGGTGACGAGTTCCCGCAAATCATCGTCGAAGTACGTGACCGGTGCGGCCTTCTCGTGAAGGATTTCGGACTCTTCCGTCAGGATCTCCCGAACCGTCATAGCGCCCGTGCCCGTTCGCGTTTCAGCTTTTGCATCTTGCGCGTAATCATCTGGCGCTTCAGCGGCTTTAGGTAGTCGATGAAGAGCTTGCCGTTCAGGTGATCGATTTCGTGCTGCACGCAGGTGGCCCAAAGACCGGTAAAATGCTCTTCCTGTTCGGACCCGTCGAGCGCCAGCCACCGGACGGTCACCTCAGCCGGACGTTCCACATCCGCGTATTGATCCGGGATCGACAGGCAGCCCTCTTCGTAGGTGTTCATGCGCTCGGAAGAGAATGTGACTTCCGGATTGATCAGAACCATGGGCTTGGGGGGGATGTGTTCGTCCTTCACGCAGTCCATCACCAGCATGCGTGCGTCCGAGCCGACCTGAGGCGCCGCGAGGCCGATGCCCGGAGCTTCGTACATCGTCTGCAACATGTCGTCTGCCAGCCGCCGAATGTCGTCCGTCACCTTAGCCACAGGTGGTGCCACGGCTTTCAGCCGGGGATCTGGATGGATGAGGATCGGACGCAATGTCATGTCACTCAGTTATGCCATGGCCAATAGGCTTGCAACCGATGGCCGCAGCGATAGGGTCCGCCCGCCAAAGCAATGAGAGGCAGCCATGAATTTTGATGCGCAGATGGATCAGCGCGGGTCCGGGTCTTCGAAGTGGGATGGCGTGGCCAGCATGCTCGGCCATGACGACCCCGGCGCATTGGCCATGTGGCTCGCCCAGATGGACTTTGCGCCGGGCGAGTTTCTGACCCGGGCGGCTCAGGCCACGGTTGATCGTGGTCAATGGGGCTATTTCGTCGGGCTCGAGAGGATGTTCGAACGCGTCGCCTGGTGGGCCGAAACCCGTTGGGGCTGGCCGGCGGATCCGTCCCATATGCGCGCGACCCATGGGCTCGGCAATGCAATCGGGATTTGCCTGCAGACCTGGTCGAACCCGGGTGACGAGGTGATCATCTTCTCCCCCGTCTACAACGAGTTTGCCGCCAAGGTGCAAAAGAACGGCCGGACGCCCAGGCAAAGCCCGCTGAGCGTGGATGATGACGGCCGATTCCAGCTCGACCTTGAGGAACTCGAGAAAAGCCTGTCCGGCCGCGAAAAGATCATGTTGATCTCTCAACCTCACAACCCGGCAGGGCGGATTTGGTCAGTTGCCGAAATGCAGGCCATGGCCGAGTTCTGCGCGCGGCACGACCTGATCTTCATCTCCGATGAAATCCACGCCGACCTGGTCTTTCCGGGAAAGGCACACGTACCTGCCGGGACTGCCGTGACTGAATTCCTCGACCGGACGATCATCCTGACGGCGGCCTCAAAAACGTTTGATATCGCCGGGCTGCGGACCGGAACGGTGATCATCCCCGACGCCACGCGCAGGGCGGAGTTCGATCGCCTGCACCGCGCGCTCGACATACAGCCGAACCGCATGGGTGTGGAATTGACCAAGGCGGCCTATTCGGAGGCTGGCGCGGCCTGGGTGGACGGATTGCAGGCCTATCTTGCCGAGAACGCCCGCGTGCTGTCGGACGGGCTTTCGTCAATTCCCGGTGTGTCTGTCCGGCCGATGGAGGCCACGTATCTGGCCTGGGTCGACTTCGCCGGAACCGGCATGGACCGTGCGGAACTCGACGAACGGACAATGAAGACCGCACGGGTTGTTCCCTCGCCGGGTCCGATTTTCGGTATCGGAGGGGAAATGTGCCAGCGGATCAACATCGGGACCTGTCGGGCGAATATCGAGGACGCCGTGGCCCGCCTGCGCGCGGCCTTTGCCGACCTTCAGTAACGCGGCAGAAGCCCGGCAGGCGCGTCGTCCGGTCGTTCGAAATCAAGCGGCGCGTTGTCGGTGGCGGCAGTCGAGCGCTTGAATTCGTAGACCCGCTCGCCGTCAACATCCCGGTCGGTCACGATGAGCGCCTGGCAGAGATGCCGGGACCCTTCGTACAGGTCCACCAAGCCGCGCAGAGGCGGCACATCCTCGGCCACGACGGCAAATCCGCGCGACCACATCCGTAAGACGCGGTGTCGGGACGTTCCGGAGACCACGGTCAGCCGGGACTTGCGCAACAGGGCCGCCCGCTCTGCCGAGCGGAGCGCGTCCCGTACGGATGGTGGCAGCACATCGGTCACGTCGTTTCCCCTATCCGCAACAGCATGGCGCGTGTGTGGATAAAATCAAGTTAACCCCGACTTTTTCCGCTCGAACGAGGGCCTTGTCGTGCCTTGGGCCGCAACAAATGAGGTCTTGCGGCATCGTATAGGGCCGAATCCGGAAACCCTTGATCCGCGGCAAGCGCGGGTCCGACGAGAATCAGCGCCGTCCTCGTGATCTTGGCCGCGCGAACCTTGGGGTGGATGTCGCTCAACGTCCCGCGAAGGATCTGCTGGTCCGGCCAGCCCACGCGGTAGACCACCGCCACCGGACAGTCGGCGCCATAGTGCGGGGTCAACACCCGTTCGATCTCGCGAAGGGCCCGGATGCCGAGATGGATCGCCAACGTCGCGCCGGTCCGGGCGAAATTCTCGAGGCTCTCGCCTCCCGGCATTGCCGTTGACTTCATCGCCATTCGGGTGAGGACAATGGACTGGGCAAGCTCCGGCACCGTCAATTCCTGCCCCAAGGCGGCGGCGGCCGCCGTGTAGGCCGGCACGCCGGGGACGATCTGATAGTCGACCCCGTCAGCCTTCAGCCGGCGGATTTGCTCCGCGATGGCACCATAGAGAGACGGGTCACCGGAATGTACCCTTGCAACATCCTCTCCCCGCGAGTGGGCGGCCACGATCTCGGCATGGGTCTCGTCCAGCGTCATCGGGGCCGTGTCCATGACCCGCGCGCCCTCGGGCGCAATGGCCACAACCTCTTCCGGTACCAGGGACCCGGCATAGAGGCATACGGGGCATGCCGCGATCAACCGGGCCGCCTTCACTGTCAGAAGTTCCGGGTCCCCCGGACCTGCCCCTATGAAATAGACCGTCACGTCACCTGTCTCCGCAGAACGGGACGGCGGGTGGGGTGTCGCCAAAGGCGCACGTCACCCCCGTCCCTGCGCCAAATCCCCATCGATCCTCCGAGCGTATCCCCGCGGCGTATACATTCGCGGCCCATCGCCCAACTCCACCATCCGCGTGTGCGAAGACCCGACCAGAACCACGGTCAGCATGTCGACCTCGTCCACCCGCAACTCATCCAGCCGCCGATAGGTCAGTGTCTCTCCCGGCCGCCCCAAGTCCCGCGCCAGCAAGACCGGCGTCTCCCCGGGACGTCGCTCCAAGAGCAAGTCCCGTGCCTGCGCCAACAAATCCCTCCGGGTCCTGGACACCGGATTGTAGAACCCGACCACGAAATCCCCCTCGGCCGCGGCCCGGACCCGCCGCAGGATATCCTCGCGGGGCGTCAGCAGGTCCGACAATGAAATCGCGCAAAAATCATGACCCAACGGAGCCCCGGCCCGGTTCGCCGCCGCCTGCATCGCTGTCACGCCGGGCGAGCACAAAACCTCCACGCGCCGCGCCTCGGCAGTGACACCGTCTGCCTCGGGACCCCGATCCATCAATTCGAAGACCAGTGCCGCCATGGCGTAAATCCCGGCATCACCCGAACAGACCAGCGCCACGTTGCGCCCCTCTGCCGCCCGTTCAAGCGCATAGCGGCACCGGGCTTCCTCTCCACCCAGAGGAAAGTCGGACCGCGCCTTCCCATTCGCCAGCGGCCCAAGCAGATCGATATAGAGTCCATAGCCGACAAGTTCTTCGGCATCCGCCACCAGCCGGGAGACTTCGGGTGTCCGCCACCCCGATTGCCCGGGACCGATCCCGACGACCGACAACCGCCCCCGGACCTGCCCGGCAAGTTCGGTGATCGGCTCCGGCGCAAGTGCCAAGGCGGCCGTGCAGTCGGTTCTCTTCCGCTTGCCGACCCGCAATGCAGAGTCCGGCCCACCCTGCACCAGCGCCGACGCCTCGGCCACCGAATGTGTGCCCACCTCTGTGTATACGACCTCCGACGGGTCGCTCACCCGCGCCGTTTCAGCATCAAGGTCTTCCGCTGAAAACAGCCGCAGAGGCACATTCAACTCCCGCGCCAGGCAAGTCATGGCCCGTTCATCCGCCTTGAGGTCCAGCGTCGAGACGGCGGCGACCGCCTCTCGCGATACCCCGGCCTCCGACAAGACGTCATCGACAAGAGCCGCCAGCTCGGTCTGCGGACACCGGCGGGCCGAGCCCACGCCCAGGCTCGCGCGCAGCGGAACAAAACACAGATGGTCGGGACCGAGGTCTTCGGGAACTCTCATTGCGCAGGTCAGGCGCACGCCGTCGCCCGACGGCAGTTCCTTCAGCCAGTCCGCCCGATATGCCTCCGGTCCTTCCAACCGTACGCCGGCGCCCGACAGAAGGATCGCCATCGCCGCCTTTGCGTCACCGGGATTGGCAAGCCGCCAGCCCGGTGGCGGCGAATCCAGCGCGATGCCCAAGGCGATATCGCCCGCGGTTGTAACCGCCGCCCGCGCCCCCAATGCCTCCGAGATATCGCGCGCGAGCCGGTTTGCCCCCCGGTGCCCTCCCAAGAGCGGCACGACAACCGATCCGTCATCCGACACAGCGACAACCGGCGGTTCGGTGGTCTTGTCTGCCAAAAGCGGTGCTACAGCGCGGATCAGGATGCCGGCGGCACAGACACCGACCACCGGAATTCCCGCCGCAAAAAGGTCTCGCACATGGATCAGCGCATCCGCAAATTCGACATCGGCCTCCGACACGCGATCCTTGCGCCCGTGGAGCCTTGCCCCCAGAACCCGTGCCACGCGAGCCGCGGTCACCTGACCGGATCCGGAAACGGCCACCACCACGGGGTCTAGAGCCATGGATCGCCTCCCTTGTTGAGCAGGATCATGGAGAAATACGGCGCTTTGTCCGGCGCCTCGCTCAGCGGCAGGACAACCTGATCCGGCAAACTGGCCCGCTCCACGTAAAGAGCGCTATCGGTCAAACCCAGCCGGGTCATGACCGCGCGGATGCGACCGAGGTGGCGTCCGACCTTCAGGATCGCAATTGCCTCGGCGCCCGCGATCCGTTGTTCGAGAACCTCGCTGGGCAACGGTCCCGGCAAGACCGTCAGCCGTTCGTTTCGTGCCGCGATGGGGCGCCCCCCGACCGCCGCGCAGGCCGTGAGAGAGGTTACGCCCGGCACAATCTCCGACTCGAACCGGCCCGAAAGGCGCGCATGGAGATACATGAACGACCCGTAAAAGAACGGGTCTCCCTCGCACAGCACGACCACATCGCGTCCCTTGGCCAAGACATCGGCAATGGCACTCGCCGCGTCATCGTAGGCCCGCTGCGCCGGCTCTCTGGCCGTCGACATCGGCACCTCGATACCAATCTCCTCAACTCCATCGGGCACAAGGTCATCGACGATTGCCCGTGCAAAACTCTCGGTGCCGGGCAACGCCGGATAGGCCACGACCTCGGCCGATCCGATGATCCGTGCCGCCCGCAAGGTGACCAGATCCGGTGCGCCCGGTCCAACACCCACGCCAATCAGCCGGCCGCTCATGGCGCGAACCCCGACCCGCGGCTCAAACGGGACGGCGGGCGGGGCGCATTTGGCCCTTTGGCCAAACAGCGTCGCATAGCCGGATCACAGTCAATCATCGCTTCACCAGGCTCCACTGTGTCACCGTCATGTTCGGCTGCAACCCGGTCAGTCGTCCAACCGGCCTCGCGCGCTCGACCCCGATCTTGACCAGATCGCCGCCGAATTCCCGATGAAGCCCAATCAACGCCGCCTCGCTCTCCAGGGTTACGGCGTTGGCAACCAGGCGACCCAGCGGACGCAAGGCGTCCCAGGCAGCCTCGAAAACAAGGCGGTCCAACCCGCCACCGATGAAGACGGCATCCGGCGCGTCCAGTCCCGCAAGCGCGGCCGGGGCTTTCCCATCGATCAACTCAAGCCGCGGCGTACCGAGAGCAAGCGCATTCGCCGCCGCCATTGCCCGCCTGTCCGCCCGAGGCTCAATCCCCACGGCACGCGCATAACGTGCCGCGCGCATCCATTCGACGGCAACGGACCCGCACCCGGTCCCGATATCCCACAACAGGGCCCCGCGCATCGGCATCAGTCGCGCCACGGTAACGGCACGAACCTCGGATTTGGTCATGGTGCCATCCGACTGGAACAGATCATCCGGCAGACCCGGCACGCGGGGCAAGAGCGCCGCATCGGGATCAGCGACACATTCGACCGCCAGAGTATTGAATGCCGGCACCTCGTGGGACCAGTTTTCGGCCAGTCCATCAAACCGCCGTTCCCGATCTCCGCCCATGGCGGCCAAAACGGTGATCGGAGACCGACCGAACCCGCGCGCCGTCAGGAACGCCGCGATTTTGGCCGGTGTCTCGGCCCCGGTAGTGAGGATCAGGA
>CAYMMT010000012.1:18180-33629 GCA_964391555.1 uncultured Rhodobacterales bacterium | reverse complement strand
AGTGGATGGACCGGGAAACCGAAGGCTTCACCCATATGGGTGCCGAAGGCGCGAACTGGGTTGGCGAGGCGCCCTTTTCGGAACGCACGCACGTGTTCCAGAACCTTGGTGACGGGACCTACAATCACTCCGGCGTGCAAGCGATCCGCTTTGCGCTCATGGCGGGCGTGAACATCACTTACAAGATCCTTTTCAACGACGCGGTCGCAATGACGGGCGGTCAGAGCAACGATGGAGGATTGTCCCCGGCCCAGATTATCGCCGAGTTGAAGGCAATGGGGGTGGCAGAGGTTTTCGCCGTCTACGACGAAAAGGAAGAGGCGGCGCTGGCGGACCTGCCCGCCGGTGTCACGGCTCGCACCCGGGATCATTTGCCTGAAGTGCAGAGAACGTGTCAGAAAATCAAAGGCGTATCAGCCATTGTTTATGTTCAGACCTGCGCCGCGGAAAAGCGCCGTCGCCGCAAGCGTGGACAATTCCCCGATCCGGACAAGCGGGTGTTCATCAATACGGACCTTTGCGAGGGCTGCGGAGATTGCGGCGTGCAGTCGAACTGCGTGGCGATTACGCCGGTCGAGACGGAACTGGGTCGCAAACGGGCCATCGACCAATCGGCGTGCAACAAGGACTTCTCATGCCTGAACGGGTTCTGCCCGTCCTTCGTGACCGTCGAAGGCGCCACGCCACGCAAGGCGGCCACGGCATCAGTGGACCTTCCGAGCCTTCCGGAACCGACCCTGCCAGACATTGATGGGACCCATAATATCGTTGTCACGGGCATCGGTGGCACCGGGGTCGTCACGATCGGCGCGGTTATGGCGATGGCCGCGCATCTCGACGGGAAGGGTGCGGGGGTCATGGAGATGGCCGGCCTCGCCCAAAAAGGCGGAGCGGTTCACATTCATTGCCGGATCGCCAACGCTCCGAGTGATATCAGTGCGATACGGGTTGCCACGGGTGAGGCGGATGCGCTCATCGGCGGCGATCTGGTGGTCAGCGCGGGGGCCAGGACGCTTGGCCTGACGGCAACGGGACGAACGGTTGCGGTGGTGAACTCCCGAGAGGTGACAACCGGTGCCTTCACCCGGGATCCGGAGTTTCGCATTCCGTCCGAACGGCTGACCCTGCAACTGCAGGCCCGGCTCAGGGACAAGCTGCAGATGCTGGATGCATCTGCCTTGGCCGAAGCCGTGCTGGGTGACTCGATATACGCCAACATGATCACCTTCGGTGCGGCGTGGCAGGCGGGTGCCGTGCCCATCGGAGGAGACGCCATTCGGGAGGCCATTCGGCTCAACGGCACGGCGGTCGAGGCCAATCTGCAGGCGTTCGAACTGGGGCGTTGGGCGTCTGCGATGCCCGGGGAGGCGGCCGGGCTGCTTTCGACGTCGGAGCGCAAGCCCCTGACCCTGGACGAGAAGATCGATTTCCGGGCAGAGCATCTCAGACGATACCAGGGCAATCGGCTGGCGAAACGGTTCCGGAATGCCGTCGACCGGTTTGCCGATCCAAGGCTCAGGGAAGCGGTCGCGAAGGGCTATCACAAGGTCTTGGCCTACAAGGACGAATACGAGGTTGCGCGCCTGCTGAAGGAGACGCGGTCGAAGGCAGAGGCGGCCTTCGAGGGCGACCTCAAATTGACCTATCATCTCGCGCCACCGCTTCTGAGCCGGCCGGGGCCCGACGGGCGACCGATGAAACGGGCCTTCCGCGACGGATTTGTCGAGCGTCTGATGCCAGTGCTTGCTCGGATGAAGAGGCTCCGCGGAACCCCGATTGATCCCTTCGGCCACTCCGCGGAACGGCGTGCCGAGCGGGCCCTGATCAAGACCTACGAACACGATCTGGACCGGATCATGTCGGAGGCAGATGACCCTGCGAAAGTCGAAACCTGTGTGGCCCTGGCCGAATTACCGCTGCAGATCAGAGGCTTCGGCCCGGTCAAGGAGTTGGCGTTCACGTCAGCGATGGCCCGGCGGGACGAGTTGATGGCGTCCTTGGACAATCCTCCCGAACGGGTGCAGGCAGCCGAATGACGGGCCAATAATTCCTTCTACATCCGCCGCAATCACACTATTGAGGGCCCAATCGCAATCGAACCGACATGAGCCGATGAAAGAGCGACAGGTCGCCCGAGACATAACCTATGCGACAGCGGCGGCGACGCGCAGCGGTCGGGCCGTCATCCGCGTGATGGAGAACGCCACCGGACGACTGAAGATGATCCGCAAGGCCAAGGGCTATGCCGAGGACGTGGCCCAGGGGGAGGATTTCTGGGCCGTCATGATGGAGCGCTACGGCATTTCGCTCGACATCATCGGCGGCAGTCTGACCAATATTCCGTCCACGGGGCCGGTGGTCCTCGTGGCGAATCATCCCTATGGCATTCTCGATGGCATGATCATGGGGCGGGTTCTGAGTGAACGGCGCGGCGGAGACTTCCGGGTTCTGGCGCATCGGATATTTCGGCGGTCCCCCGATCTGGAACGGATCATCCTGCCGGTGTCGTTCGATGAGACGAAGGAGGCGGCACGGGAGAACCTCCAGACCCGCAGGGAGGCGCTGAACTACCTGAGCGAGGGCGGCGCGATCGGTATCTTTCCCGGCGGCACCGTATCAACCGCCGCGAGGCCGTGGGGATCTCCGCTGGACCCGCAGTGGCGGAATTTCACCGCCAAGATGATCGCAAGGAGCGACGCGCAGGTCGTCCCGATGTTCTTTGACGGTGTGAACAGCCGTCTGTTTCAAGTTGCGAGCCACATTCATTCGACGCTCCGCATGGGCATGCTGATCCGGGAATTTCGAAAGCGGGCGGGCGCGCCGGTCCGGATCGCGATCGGGCAGCCGATCGACCCCGCCGAAATCGATGCGCGCCGCAAGCACGGGACGAGCCTTATGGCCTTTCTGCGCGAACAGACCTATGCACTGAGCCCGAGGCCCCTGCCGGCAAATCGGCACGGGCATGAGTTCGAGGCCCGATACACTTGGCGGGACCATCCAGAGGACGGAGACAAGAGGCGTGGCAGTCGGGATTTTCGATAGCGGGCTTGGCGGCCTCACCGTCCTCGACGCGGTTCAGAAGCGACTTCCCGATCAGGGGTTTGTCTATTTCGCCGATAGCGCGCACGCGCCCTACGGCGTGCGGACCGCGGATGACATCTATGACCTGACGACCGCCGCGTGCCAGCAGTTGTTCGATGCCGGGTGCCGTCTGGTGATACTGGCCTGCAACACCGCGTCCGCCGCGGCGCTGCGCCGGATGCAGGAAGGCTGGGTGCCGTCGGACCGGCGGGTCCTCGGTGTTTTCGTGCCGCTCATCGAAGCCCTGACGGAACGGAACTGGGGGGACAATTCGCCCCCGCGCGAAGTCTCGGTCAAGCACGTGGCGCTCTTTGCCACGCCGGCGACGGTTTCCTCGCGGGCGTTCCAGAGGGAACTGGCGTTCCGGGCGATTGGCGTCGATGTGGAGGCGCAGGCCTGCGGTGGCGTCGTGGACGCCATAGAAGACGGCGACATGATCCTTGCCGAGGCGCTTGTGCACTCTCATGTGGATGCGCTGAAGCGGAAGATGCCCAAGCCGGACGCGGCTGTCCTCGGCTGCACGCATTACCCGCTGATGGCGCGCGAATTTCAGGCGGCCCTGGGCCCCGACGTCAAGGTCTATTCCCAAGGGTGCATTGTCGCCGAGAGCCTCGCCGACTATCTGGGCCGCCGGCCCGAAATGCGTGGTGACACCGGTGAAACCCGATTTCTCACCACGGGTGATCCGGCGCAGGTGTCGAACCGGGCCACACAATTCCTGCGACGACGCATCGCCTTCGAAGCCGCATAAGGCGGCAAGACAACCCTGTCGCATTGCCGGGACTTGCCCGGCTCCCTACATCTGCAGTTAAAAGACACACCATGACCCATTCCGTCGCCATATTGGGCGCCTCGGGCTACACCGGGGCAGAACTCGTCCGGCTTATCGCCACCCATCCGGGACTTCGCGTGGCCGCGCTTTCGGGCAATTCGAAGGCGGGCCTCGAGATGTCGGCGGTTTTTCCGCACCTGCGGGGGTTGGAACTGCCGCGTTTGACCACCATCGATGAAGTCTCCTTCGATGAAATCGATCTGGCGTTCTGCGCCTTGCCCCACGCCACGTCGCAGGCCGTGATCAGGGAGCTTCCGCGCGACCTGAAAATCGTTGATCTCTCGGCTGATTTCCGGCTCCGCGATCCGGCCGACTACGAGAAGTGGTATGGCAAACCCCACGCGGCGCCCGAACTGCAGTCGGAGGCCGTTTATGGCCTCACCGAGTTCTACAGGGATCAGATCAAGAGCGCGCGGCTCATCGCCGGGACCGGCTGCAACTCTGCCACCGGGCTCTATGTGCTGAGGCCGTGTCTGGAGGCGGGTGTCATTGATCCTGACGAGATCATTCTGGACCTCAAATGTGCGGTGTCGGGGGCAGGGCGTTCGCTCAAGGAACACCTCTTGCATGCCGAATTGTCGGAAGGCGCGCAGGCCTACGCCGTCGGCGGCACCCACCGGCATCTGGGCGAGTTCGATCAGGAACTGAGCCAGGTCGCCGGACGGCCCGTCCGGATTCAGTTCACGCCCCACCTGATCCCGGCCAACAGGGGCATCCTTGCCACGGCCTACCTGAGGGGGGAGCCCCGGGCGGTCCGGGAAGCGCTGACGGCCCGCTACAAAGACGAGCCCTTCATCGAGGTTCTTCCCGAGGGGGACATTCCCTCGATCCGGCACATTCGCGGCTCGAATTACTGCCATATCGGGATTTCGAGCGACCGGCTTCCGGGTCGCACCATCGTTGTCGCCGCACTGGACAACCTGACCAAGGGTTCCAGCGGTCAGGCGATCCAGAACGCCAACCTGATGCTTGGTCTCCCCGAGACGCAAGGATTGCAACTAGCACCGGTATTCCCATGAAATCGCTGAAGAAACAAAGACGAATCCAGATCATCGCCATCGCGCTCGTGGCCATGGCCCTGTCGACGACGCTTATGGTCTTTGCGTTCCGGGACGGCGTGGCCTTTTTCCGCTCGCCCAGCGACATCGCCGAGGCCCCCCCGGTTCCCTCCGAGTATTTCCGTCTCGGGGGTCTGGTCGTGGAAGGCAGTGTGCGGCCCGACGAAGGCGTGCGCTTCTTCTTTGAGGTCACCGACGGTGGAGACACCATTGCCGTGCATTACGTTGGCGACGAGCTGCGCCCCGATCTCTTTGGTGAAGGGCAGGGTGTCGTGGTCGAGGGATATTACAAGACGCCGGTGTTCGAGGCGACCAAGATCATGGCCAAGCACGACGAAAGCTACATGCCCGCAGAGGTGGTTGACGCTCTGAAAGAGCAGGGCGTCTACCGGCCGACCGAAGAAGGCGATGCAACGGACGCCCGCGCTATCACGAATTAACCATTCGGGCGCAGCTTTTCCGCGAAACCAGCGCGGGGAAGCGAGATGGCCGTTCAATCCGTTACCGACATCGCCAGGGCTATCGTCGCCCGGGAAGGCGGCTATGTGAATGATCCCGATGATCCCGGCGGGGCGACGAAATACGGGGTGACGATCCACACGATGCGACGCCTCGGGCTCGACCTCGATGGCGACAACGCCGTGACCACGGCAGATGTCCGGCGTTTGACCCGCAATCAAGCCGTCGACATCTTTGTCCGCCACTACTTCAACGAACCCCGCATCGACGCATTGCCGGAGGTCCTGCACGCCACGGTGTTCGATATGTACGTCAATGCGGGGGGCAATGCGGTCAAGATCCTGCAGCGGCTGTTGCGGGACATGCGCCTTGAGGTCGCCGTGGATGGCGTCATCGGACCGCAAACCATCGGGGCGGCGCGTGAGGCGGCCGAGGCAGCGCCCGATCATATCGCCGATGCCTACGGGATCGCGCGGCGCAATTACTATTATGCCCTGGCCGACCGCCGTCCGGCGTCCCGGAAATACGCCCGTCGCCGGGATGGCGGCAAAGGCGGCTGGATCACACGGGCCGAGGAGTTCATTTCCGAGCGCTATCACCTCACGGAGGCGGAGCATCGCGCCCGGACCGCCGCATGGGGCTGATCGGAGAGCTTTTCGGAATGCTTTTTGGCAACGGCCGCAACGTGATTGCCGAAACCGCCGAGGTGTTTCGCGAAAACGCCGAAAAGGGCGCCAGTCGCGAAGCAGACCTCCAGCAGGCGACGCTCAAACAATTCGCTGCCGAGTTTGCAAACCCCCGCAAGGGCCTGTTTGACCGTTTCATCGATGGGTTGAACCGCCTGCCGCGTCCGATGCTGGCCTTCGGTTCGATCGGGCTGATGGTGGCCGCCATGGTCAACCCGATCTGGTTTGCCGCACGCATGCAGGGGATCGCTCTTGTTCCCGAGCCGTTGTGGTGGCTCATGGGGGCCATTGTCAGCTTCTATTTCGGAGCCCGCAATCAGGCAAAGGGGCAGGAGTTCCAGCGGTCCATCGCCGAAACCATGAGCCGGGCGGGTCAGGTCACATCAAACATCCGCGCACTGGAAGCGCTCGATTCCGGCGCGGGGGTCGTCGATCAGAACGATCCGGATGGACCCGCTTCTCCGGACGTCGCCGACGCCAATCCGGCGTTGGCCGACTGGAGGGCGGGCCGATGAGCGAGGAGCGGTTTCACAGGCTGGAAGCCCGGGTCAACGCGCTCGAGACGCGAAACGCCGTGGACGATGTGCATCGCTCCAACGTCGAGACGCGTTTGGGATCGATCGAGGACTCACTGAAGTGGCTGGTACGGCTGATCATGGGGGCGTTCGTGACCGGCGTCATCACCTACGTCCTGAGGGCGGGCATCATCGGGGGCTAGAGTCATGATCCTGGCGCGGCGCCTGCGACGGAATGCCCATCGGAGGATGACCTCAAAGTGAGTTGAGCCCGTGCCGCTGGGTGATATCTTGCGGGCATGATTACAGAGCTTGGACATTTCGCCCTGATCCTCGCCTTCGGGCTGGCACTGGTTCAGATGATCGTACCGATGGTGGGGGCCCACAAGGGCTGGCGCAACTGGATGATGGTGGCCGAACCGGCTGCGATATCACAGTTGATACTCATCGGGTTCTCCTTCGCTGCCTTGACCTACGCATTTGTTGTCAGCGACTTTTCCCTACGGCTGGTCTACCTGAACTCGCATTCGGCAAAGCCGCTGCTTTACAAGGTCACGGGGGTTTGGGGAAACCACGAGGGGTCCATGCTCCTCTGGCTCCTGATCCTGACGGCCTTCGGCGCCGCCGCGGCGGTTTTCGGGGGAGGACTCACATCGTCGTTCCGGGCCCGGGTCCTGGCGGTACAGGCCTCGGTGTCCGTCGCGTTCTACGCCTTTATCCTGTTCACCTCGAACCCGTTCGAACGCCTCGCCGTGCCGCCGTTTGACGGACAGGACCTCAATCCGCTGTTGCAGGATCCGGGTCTCGCATTCCACCCACCCTTCCTCTACCTCGGCTATGTTGGCCTTTCGATGGCGTTTTCCTTTGCGATTGCGGCCTTGATCGAAGGCAAGGTCGATGCCGCATGGGGACGCTGGGTGCGCCCGTGGACCCTCGCAGCCTGGCTGTTCCTGACCATTGGCATCGGGATTGGATCCTGGTGGGCGTATTATGAACTCGGATGGGGCGGGTTCTGGTTCTGGGACCCGGTGGAGAACGCGTCCTTCATGCCGTGGTTGCTGGCAACCGCGCTTCTGCACTCGGCGATCGTGGTGGAAAAGCGTGAGGCCTTGAAGAGCTGGACCATCCTGCTCGCCATCCTCGCGTTCGGGTTCTCGCTGTTGGGGACGTTCATCGTCCGGTCCGGTGTCCTGACCTCGGTTCACGCCTTCGCCAACGACCCCGAGCGCGGCATGTTCATCCTGATGATCCTCGCGATATTCATTGGTGGATCACTTGCGCTCTACGCTTGGCGTGCGCCGATCATGGCGGCCAGAGGCGTGTTTGGCGTGGTGAGCCGTGAATCAGCCCTGCTGGTCAACAATATTCTTCTGGCCGTGGCGGCCTTCGTGGTCTTCGTTGGAACGCTTTGGCCGATGGTGGCCGAACTGGCCTTTGGCCGCGTGCTGTCCGTTGGCCCGCCGTTCTTCGACGCGGCGTTCACACCGTTCTTCGTGGCCCTGCTTGCAATATTGCCGATTGGCGCAATGCTTGCCTGGAAGCGCGGCAACCTGTCGAAGGCCGCGTCGCCTCTGTGGCCTGCGCTGGCGCTGTCGGTTGCTCTGATGGCACTGGCCTTTGCGATGCAGACCGGGCGCTCCGTCATGGGACCGATTGGCGTCTTTCTTGGTTCGTGGGCACTATTTGGCGCTGTGTTCGACCTTTGGTCACGAACGGGCCGGGGGGCAATCCGGTCGCGCATATCCCGGCTATGGCGCCTGCCGCGGGCCGACTGGGGCAAGGCGCTCGCCCACGGAGGTCTGGGGATCACGGTGCTGGGCATTGCAGGTCATCTGGCGTGGCAGGTTGAAGATATCCGGGTGGCCAATATCGGGGACAGATACGCCGTCGGCAGCTATGAAGTCGAGCTGCTTCAGGTCGAAGAGTTGTATGGCGCCAACTACATCACGAACAAGGCCGATGTTGCCCTTTATCGGGACGGCAAAAGGGTGGCTGTCGTTCAGCCAGAAAAACGCCTGTATCCCGTTGCCGGGATGCCGACCACGGAAGCGGGGATTGCCAATGGTTTTTGGCGGGATCTCTATATCGTGGTCGGAGACCCCCAACCCGGCGGCGGCTGGGCCGTCCGATCCCACGTAAAACCGTTCTCGAACTGGATTTGGGGCGGCACGATTATCATGGCCTTGGGAGGACTGGTTTCGCTGACCGATCGCCGGTTGCGGGTTGCGGCTGGCGCGCGCGGCGGGACACGGACTCCAAAATCGAGCGTCCCGGCGGAATGAAGCGTCTTGCCCTTGTCCTCTACCTTCTGACGACGCCCCTTTGGGCGGTGGAACCTTCTGAAGTCCTGGATGATCCGGTTCTCGAGCAGCGCGCACGAGAGATTTCGAAGGGATTGCGCTGCCCCGTGTGCCAGAATGAAAGCATTGACGAAAGCAGGGCGGAGTTGTCTTCCGAACTGCGTATTCTGTTGCGGGAACGGCTCGTGGCCGGCGACACGGACGAGGAAGCGGTGCAGTTCATCGTCGACCGCTATGGCGAATACGTCCTGCTGCGGCCAACAGCGGAAGGCATTAATCTTGTCCTCTGGCTCGCGGCGCCGGTGATGTTGATCCTCGCAGGGGCCATCGGTTGGTCCGTAATCAGGGATCGTAGCACGGCAAGCGACGTGTCGGCGCTCTCGAATGATGAAGAGGCCCGATTGAAGGCGCTGCTCGAAAAGGAATGACGCCCGGTTTCTCTTTTCCTCGCCGCTGGTTCCCCTAAGTAGGAGGCAGTCGCAGGAAAGGACGGGGTCCACATGATCTACCAGACCATCACCTATGAGGTGCGGGACGATATCGCCACGCTGACCCTGAACAGGCCGGAGGTGATGAACGCGCTCAACACCCAGATGCGGGCGGAGATCACGCATGCCGCCAAAGCCGCCGAGCGGGAGGCGCGCGTGCTGGTGTTGACGGGGGCAGGGCGAGCCTTCTGTTCGGGCCAGGACCTTGGCGACGGCGGCAGCGCCGCAAACCTCGACCTCGAACGCACGCTGCGCGACGAATACGTGCCGATGCTTCGGGCCATTTTCGACAACGCGATCCCGACGATCAGTGCTGTCAACGGGGCGGCGGCGGGCGCGGGCGCGAACCTCGCCCTGGCGGCGGATGTCGTGATCGCGACCGAGAGCGCCAAGTTCATTCAGGCCTTCACGCGCATTGGCCTCATCCCCGATGCGGGTGGCACCTATTTCCTGCCGCGCCAGATGGGGGTGGCCAAGGCCATGGGCGCCTCGCTTTTCGCGGAACCGATTTCAGCCCGGCAGGCCAGCGACTGGGGCATGATCTGGGAAGCCGTCGCCGATGACGATTTCCATGACCGCTGGCAGGCTCGTGCCGCGCACCTCGCCAAGGGGCCGACAGCGGCCTATGGCCATGTCAAGACCGCCCTGCGGGCTTCCTTTGAAAACGACCTCGATGCGCAGTTGCTGCTCGAGGCGAAGCTTCAGGGCAAATGCGGGCAGACGCGGGATTTCCGCGAAGGTGTGGTGGCGTTCCTCGAGAAACGCCCGGCGGTTTACGAGGGGCGCTAGGCCCCTCGTCAATGGCGTTTCGCGTCACATTGGCAAGAGCGGGTCGAACGGGTCGAGCGGTCCATCCCCTGGATCGATGACGTCAGCGATGCCGACGACGGTCACAAAGATGTTGGCCGTAGACCCGTCTTCCAGTGCATATTGGAACGCCAGCGGATCCGAGGTCTGTCCCGCGGCGAGGTCATCGAACTGACCATTGGCGGAAAAGTCGACCGCGCCGTCGGGGAAGATCGCAAGCAGCGCGCCGGTCGCCGGATCGGTCAGGACCGTGGGCGCCATTACCTCGGCACCATCCGTGGTGAAGACAGAGCCGGTGTAGGCTGCTCCATCCTTGGTGTCATTGTTCAGAACAAATGCGTCGATATCGCCGAACTCTTCGTTGGCAAACACCGTTATGAAGTCATCCTGCGGGTCGTAGACGGGGTCAGGCTCTTCGACTGGCGCATCGGGGAGCGTTCCGCCCAACTTCAGCGAGTCTTCGCGCGGGCCGTCTTCCGTCCCGACCGAGGTCAGGCGCACGGCCACGTCCTGCAGGGCAAAATCATCGAGCGTCAGGGGGCCGGATGTGGAACTGACGGTGAAGGTTGTGGAGCGAATGTCGTCTTCACCAATCCCCGAAGTGCCGAACTGCACACCGCCATCGAATTTGCCGTATTCCTTGGCCACCTCACCATTGATGTTGGCAAAGGAATCCACCTTGGTCACACCGTCGACCTTTAGCGCCGAGCCGGTCACGTCATCGCCGGTGATCTCCAGCGTGTTTGTCAAACTGTCGTCTGCGAGATCAAAGAAGAATCCGTTCAGATCGGCAATCGACCCGGTGTCGTCGAGGACGTCGATTTTGAAGCTAAGGGAGCCATCCGGCAGTTCTGTGATGGTAATCTGAACATTAACGTCGCCGGTGATGGTATAGGACAATTCGGCCATTTGGGGATCCTTGGATGGTTGATCAGACACGGCCCCCAAAGGCACCGTCGTGGGTATCAATGTCCAAGTCGAGGCCGGATTGAGTCTGAAACTTGGCGACTGCAGGCAGGTTTCTTGATAATCGGGGCGACCATGCAGGGCGGAACTTCGCCCGGTCGAATGTCAGGCGGAACCAGCCGCCCGTTCCGCGTCTGCGCGTGGCACTAATCTTCTGGATCAGGACGGCAGCGCGGCGCCAATCCGTCAGCGGAACGGGTTGGCTCAAAGCCGGAGCGCGCGGGCCGCGCGCTCCTTTGATGGTTCAACGGTTTTCGATGTCCGTATAATCGCGCATCGTTTCACCGAGATAGAGCTGCCGGGGTCGGCCGATTTTCATCTGCGGATCCCCAAGCTGCTCCTTCCACTGGCTGACCCAGCCCACCGTGCGGCTCAGGGCAAAGATCGGCGTGAACATGGAGGTGGGAAAGCCCATCGCCTCCAGGATGACCCCGGAATAGAAGTCCACATTGGGGAACAGCTTCTTCTCGGTGAAGTAGGGATCGGCCAGCGCGGCCTGCTCCAGTTCCTTGGCCACGGCGAGGACCGGATTGTTCTCCACGCCCAGAAGGTCGAGCACCTCGTCGGCGGATTGCTTCATCACCGTCGCGCGCGGGTCGAAGTTCTTGTAGACGCGGTGGCCGAAGCCCATGAGGCGGAACGGGTCCTCCTTGTCCTTCGCGCGGGCAATGAACTCGGGGATGCGGTCGGGCGTGCCGATCTCCTTGAGCATTTCAAGGCAGGCCTGGTTCGCGCCGCCGTGGGCGGGCCCCCAGAGACAGGCAACGCCGGCGGCGATGCAGGCAAAGGGATTTGCGCCGGAGGACGATGCAAGCCGGACGGTGGAGGTCGACGCATTCTGTTCGTGGTCCGCATGGAGCGTGAAGATGCGATCCATGGCGCGGGACATGATCGGGTCCACATGGTATTCCTCGGCCGGAACCGAAAAGCACATGTGAAGGAAGTTGGCCGCATAATCGAGGTCATTTCGCGGATAAACGAAGGGTTGGCCGATGGAGTATTTGTAGGCCCAAGCCGCGATCGTCGGCATTTTCGCGATCAGCCGGTGGCTTGCGATTTCCCGCTGACGTTCGTCGGTGATGTCGGTCGAATCGTGGTAGAACGCCGCCATTGCACCCACGACGCCGACCATGACCGCCATGGGATGGGCGTCCCGGCGGAACCCGCGGAAGAAATACTGCATCTGTTCGTGCAGCATGGTATGCCGCGTGATCGTGAGTTCGAACGTCTCCAGTTCTTCCGCCTTGGGCAAGTAGCCGTAAAGCAGAAGAAAACAGACTTCGAGGTAATGCGATTTCTCGGCCAACTGGTCGATCGGGTAGCCGCGGTGCAGGAGTTCGCCCTTGTCGCCATCGATATAGGTAATGGTTGAGTCGGTGGAGGCCGTCGAGGTGAAGCCGGGATCATAGGTAAAGACGCCCGCCTGACCGTAGAGTTTGCGAATGTCGAGAACATCCGGCCCGGCGGTCGGGGAATGGATCGGCAACTCGTAGTCGGCACCATCGATGGTAAGTTTCGCGGTCTTGTGGGTGTCGGCCATGGGTGTTCTCCTCAAACTCCGCGACATGGCAGGACGCATGTCGCGTGGCGATCTGGGCCGTCACAACGCGGGACTGTCCGTGGACAGGGCGGAGGTCAGGCTGTGGCGTCACTTAGTCGGGCCAGGGTTTCCTCCCGGCCCAGAACCAGCATCATGTCGAATACCGAAGGGGTGGCCGTACGCCCGGCGAGCACCGCGCGCAGCGGACCCGCCAACTTACCAAGTCCCATCCCATGAGCCTCCGCAAGGGCGCTGACTTCCCCCTCCAGGGCGTCGCGCGTCCAGCTAGCATTTTGCAGTCGCGGCGTCAATTCGCTCAGTATACCGTTGGATACTGAATTGAGTTGAACTTGAGATTTCTCATCGCGGACGATCGGTCGGGACGTCAGAATAAAGTGAGCCTTCTCAAGAAGTTCCGGGAATGTTTTGGCCCGCTCCTTCAGGCTGGGCATGGCCCGTGACATCCCGCCGCGCTGTGTGTCTGAAAGGGGGTCGGCCCCTGTGGCAGCCAGAAATTCCTGCAATTCATGCAGCAGTGCAGCATCGTCCGCGGACGCCATATGCTGACCACAGATGTTGCCCAGTTTCTTGAAATCGAACCGGGCCGGAGCCTTGCCGATCCCGGGAAGATCAAACCATACCCGCGCCTGCGCGTCCGTGAAGAACTCGTCATCGCCGTGGGACCAACCCAGCCGGGCGAGGTAGTTTCGCATCCCCGCCGCCGGATACCCCATCTTCTGATACTCGGCGACCCCGGTGGCACCATGGCGTTTTGAGAGTTTCTTGCCGTCGGGGCCAAAGATCAGCGGAATGTGAGCGTAGACGGGCAGGGGCCATCCCATCGCGGAATAGATGCCCATCTGGCGCGCCGCGTTGTTGAGGTGGTCATCTCCACGGATCACGTGGGTGACGCCCATATCGTGATCATCGACCACAACGGCAAGCATGTAGGTGGGCGTTCCGTCCGACCGCAGGAGTACCATGTCGTCGAGTTCGCTGTTGCGGATCGTGACATCGCCCTGCACCACGTCCGCGATCACGGTCTTGCCCTCCCGCTCGGCCTTCAGCCGGATCACGAAGGGCGCGTCAGGATGAGTTTCGGGCGCTGCATCCCGCCATGGCGAGCGAAAGAGCGTGGACCGACCCGCCGCCTTTGCCGCGTCCCGGTAGGCCTGGATCTCCTCCTGGGTGGAGAAGCATTTGTAGGCCGCCCCCCTCGCCAGCATCTCCTCGGCCACTTCCCTGTGCCGGTCCGCCCGCGCGAACTGGCTGATGGCCTCCCCATCGTAGTCGAGGCCCATCCAGGCCATCCCGTTCAGAATCGCCTCCGTCGCTTCGGGGGTCGAGCGTTCCCTGTCGGTATCTTCGATCCGCAGCAGGAATTTGCCGCCCCGACCCCGGGCATAAAGCCAATTGAACAGCGCCGTGCGCGCCGTGCCGATGTGCATTTCACCCGTGGGTGATGGGGCGATCCGGGTCACGACATCCGCCATGGTTAACGCATTCCTAACGTTTCGAGGTGAAGCTTTCCGGGCGCGGGATAGCCTTGCCCGCTGGAGAGGACAAGTGCGGGCATGGACGGCCCTTGAGGACGCATTACTGGCGCAGCGAGGTCACCTGCTGGGCTGGGTCCCGGTGTGTCTCGGGATAGGGATCGGGCTGTGGTTCTCGCTGAAGGCCGAACCGGGGATGCCGGCCTACGTGGCGCTTGTCCTCTCGGGTATCTCATTGCTGGCCCTGTCCCGATGGGCCGGTGAGGCGGTCGCACCCCTCCTTATGGCTCTCGCCCTGGTCGCGGCCGGAGCGGTTCTTGCCGGACTGCGTGCGCAGAACGTCGCCGCGCCGGTATTGGACTTTCGCTACTACGGCGCCATCGAGGGCCGGATCGTGAATATCGACCGCTCCACCTCGGATGCCGTGAGACTGACGCTGGACCGGGTGCGACTGGAGCGCATGTCGCCGGATCGCACACCCGAACGTGTGCGCGTCGCATTGCACGGCGGTTTCGCCTCTCGCGAACCGGCGCCGGGACAGGTGGTGATGATGACGGGCCACCTGTCACCACCCAGCGGCCCGGTCGAACCGGGTGGCTTCGACTTCTCCCGCCACGCGTATTTCGATCAATTGGGCGCTGTGGGCTACACGCGCACACCTGCCCTCGTGCTGCACCCCGGGCAGGACAGCGCGGCGCTTTGGCTGCACCGGCTGCGTGCGGAGCTGGCACGGGGGTTGCAGGAAAAAATGCCCGAACGGGTCAGCGGGGTTGCCGCGGCAATCATCACCGGGGATCGATCCGGGATCACCCGTGACGTGACCCAAGACCTTCGGCAGTCGAACCTCGCACATCTTCTGGCGATCTCGGGGCTCCACATGGGCCTGCTGACCGGCTTCATCTTCGCCATCCTGCGCTACGGACTCGTCCTGTCGCCCCATGCCGCATTGTTCTGGCCGGTGAAGAAGATCGCGGCCGGGGCCGCCCTGATCGCGGGGGCGGGGTACCTTGCGCTCTCCGGCGGGAGCGTGGCAACGGAACGGGCGTTCATCATGGTCTCGGTCATGCTGATTGCGGTCATTCTGGACCGCCGCGCGTTGACCCTCCGGGCCGTGGCCATCGCCGCGACCATCGTCCTCATACGCCGTCCCGAAGAGCTCATGGGGCCGGGATTTCAGATGTCCTTTGCCGCCACCACGGCGCTGGTGGTCGCGTTCGGGGCGCT
>CAYMMT010000012.1:10431-18080 GCA_964391555.1 uncultured Rhodobacterales bacterium | reverse complement strand
GATTTCAGATGTCCTTTGCCGCCACCACGGCGCTGGTGGTCGCGTTCGGGGCGCTCCGGCACATCGACCTGCCCCGGGTGGCTTATCCTC
Organism: uncultured Rhodobacterales bacterium; assembly: GCA_964391555.1. GTDB lineage: Bacteria > Pseudomonadota > Alphaproteobacteria > Rhodobacterales > Rhodobacteraceae > JAMWZF01. Next base: position 17,990 of record CAYMMT010000012.1, on the reverse strand, counting down.
TCCGGACGCTGGGCAGCGTGTTCCTGTCATCGCTGGTGGCGGGGCTCGCGACAGCGCCCTTTGCGGCGGCGCATTTCAATCTCGTTTCTCATTACGGGCTGGTGGCAAACCTTCTGGCGGTCCCGGTGATGGGAATTCTGGTCATGCCCGCAGCGGTGCTGGCGGCCTGTCTGTGGCCTTTGGGCCTGTCGAGTGTCGGGCTCTGGCTCATGGCACTGGGGCTCAACTGGATCCTCGGGGTGGCCGATGTGATTGCGGGTCTGCCCGGCGCTGTCGGACATGTACCCAGTCCCGGCGCAGGGGTGTTGCCCATTCTGGCGCTTGGCCTGTTGCTCTTCGTCCTCTGGCGCGGCCCGGCGCGCTGGTCGGGTTGGGCCGCCGTACCCATTGCGCTGGGACTGTGGATCGGCGCGGACCGACCGGACCTGCTGATCACACCGTCCGGCGGCATGGTCGGCATCCTCGGTCCCGAAGGCAGGGTCTTGTCACGGGACAAGGGCGAAGGGTTCGCGGCGGATGTCTGGTTGGAAAACGACGGGGCGCCGGCGCTTCAGGCGGTCGCGGCGTCACGTGCGGGGCTGGAATTCGACGGTCGGACGATCCGCGGTCGCGTTGGTGATTTCACTGTGCTGAACGTGCGCGGGAAGACCGCCCGCGCAGCGCTTGTGGGCTGCGCGGGTGCCGACCTCGTCGTGTTCGACACGGTTGTCGACGAGGACGCACGACCTTGCCTGACCCTCGATCCGGTAACGCTGTCGGCAACCGGGTCGGTCGCGGGCTGGGCCGAGGGACGCGCGCTGCGGCTCGTCACCGCGAGGGAGGTCTCCGGCCAGAGACGCTGGACGCCCAGACCACGGCGCGACGCACCAGACGCCGCCACGCCGCCGGTTCTTCTGGCCAAGGTTCAGTAGCTGCGGATCAGCCCGACCAGGCGTCCCTGAACCTTGACCTGATCGTCATTGAAAAAGCGGGTCTTGTAAGCCGGATTGGCCGCTTCCAATGCAATGGACGAGCCATTGCGGCGGAACCGCTTGAGCGTGGCTTCCTCGTCCTCGACCAGCGCCACGACGATATCGCCATCATCAGCCACCTGCGTTTCCCGGATCACGACGACATCGCCATCGTTGATGCCAAGCTCGATCATCGAATCGCCTTTGACTTCAAGCGCATAGTGCCGCCCCTGACCGAGCATGGTTTGAGGGACAGACACATCGTGGGTCCGGTGCTGGATCGCGGAGATCGGCACACCTGCGGCGATGCGCCCCATCACCGGCAGATTTTCCGCGCCTGACCGTACCGGCGCGGCGTCGCGCGGAATGCTGTCGGGACGATCGCCATCAATGACCTGCGGAACAAATCCGGAGGCCGTGCCACCCATGCTTTCGGGCAGCTTCACGATTTCCAGCGCACGGGCCTTGTGGGCGAGCCGCCGGATAAATCCCCGTTCCTCCAGCGCCGTGATGAGCCTGTGAATCCCGGATTTCGACCGAAGATCAAGGGCATCCTTCATTTCATCAAAGCTTGGCGGAACGCCGTCGCGCTGTACGCGTTTGTGAATGAACTCGAGAAGATCAAGCTGTTTGCGCGTCAACATGGGTTTCTGTCCTCTCCTGACTGCTCGGGCCGGATTTTGCTTTGTTCTATTGATGTTCTTGTTTTGTGTCAACTTCCGTCATCGAGGTGCCGGAGACGGGGTACTATTGGTGAACAATTCCGGTCGACGACCGGGGTGCGGATCACAGCGGTACGGTCTCTACGGTTTCGCCGGCTGACCGCGCGGGATCATGGGGCGGTCGCACGAGGAGGCAATCCGCAGCCGACAGGACCGTGAGAAGCGACGAATCCTGACGGTCGAACGCGTTGACACCATCGGGACCGGTCCGGGCGCGCATGTAGTGTTCCCTCGGACCGTTCGCCGGAAGCGGCGTGGCCAGCCGGGCGGTCTGTCGGTTCGCCGGTCGCGCGGGAAGTCCAAGAAGAACGTCAACCACCGGCCTGAGGAAGATCGCCCCGCAAACCATTGCCGAGACGGGATTTCCGGGAAGCCCGATCAACGTCGCGGAGCCAATGCGACCGGCCATCAGCGGCTTTCCCGGACGCATGGCCACCTTGTAGAAGGATCGCGACAGGCCGAGGGATTCGGCCGCCGTTGCAACGAGGTCGTGGTCTCCGACCGATGCGCCGCCGATGGTGACGATGAGATCCGCGTCCCCGGCAAGGCCGAGCGCGGCTTGCAGCGACGGCACCGTGTCCCGCGCGATGGGCAAGAGCCGGGGTCGGGCGCCGGCGTCGCGCAATGCCGCGTGCAGGCCGTAGCTGTTCGACGCGACGATCTGGTCGGGGCCCGGGTCTTCCCCCGGCTGCACGAGTTCGTCTCCGGTGGGCAGGATGGCAACCACGGGTTCACGCGTGACCGGAACGCGGGCCACATTCATCGCCGCGAGCAGCGCAATGTCGGCAGGCCGCAGGCGCCGGGGCGCGGTCAGGACCGTGCCGGTCGCGAAGTCGGTTCCGGCCGGCCGGATGTGGCGGGCCGTGTCGGGCGCATCGCCGAGCGTGATTGTCGTGCCGTCCCGCGTCACGTCTTCCTGAATGAGGATGCGAGTGGCCCCCTCGGGAACAGGCGCGCCTGTAAAAATGCGAACCGCTTGTCCCGGTCCGATCTGCCCGGCAAAGCCATGACCCGCCGCGGCCTCCCCGATGACGTCGAACGTGTCGCCGGACGCGGGGTCTCCGGCCACCGCGTAGCCATCCATGGCCGAGGCGGGGAAGGGCGGCTGGTCCCGGCGGGCGGCAACATCCCGCGCCAGAACACGGCCCTTGGCCTCGCTCAGGGGCACCTCTTCCGTCTCCAGCGGCGCCACGAGCGCAAAGAGCGCGTGGAGCGCCTCGGCGACCGAGATCATGCCTCGTACCGTCCCGACTTGCCGCCGTCCTTGAGCGTCACGCGGATCCCGCCGATTTCCATGTCCTTCTGCACGGCCTTGAGCATGTCGTAGACGGTGAGCGCGGCAACCGAAACGGCGGTGAGCGCCTCCATTTCCACGCCCGTACGGCCCGTGGTGCGGACCGTGGCCGCAATGCGCACACCGGGAAGAGTATCGTCCGGGGTCAGGTCAAGGCTGACCTTCGTGATCGGAAGGGGATGACAGAGGGGGATCAGGTCGGATGTCCGCTTGGCCCCCATGATCCCGGCAAGCCGCGCGGTGCCAAGCACGTCTCCCTTCTTGGCCGTGCCTGCGACGGCAAGCGCCAGTGTCCCGGGCGACATCACCACATGCCCCTCGGCAACGGCCACCCGGTCGGTCACATCCTTGTCGGTCACGTCCACCATGTGCGCCTGACCGGCGGCGTCGAAATGGGAGAGTTCGTCCGACATGATCCTAGAATCCCCCCGGCACCGAGGGGTTGGAAATGAGGTCGCGCGTGGCCGCCGCGACATCGTCCGCGCGCATGAGGCTTTCCCCGATCAGGAACGACCGCGCGCCGTATCGGGCGAGATCGGCGAGATCATCCGGCGTCGACAGGCCGCTTTCCGCCACGATCACCCGCTCTGGCGGGACCATGCGGGCGAGCGTGCGCGTGGTCTCGAGCGTGGTCTCGAAGGTGTGCAGGTTGCGGTTGTTGATACCGATCAATTGGGACCCGAGGCGGCAGGCGCGCTCCAGTTCATCGGCATCGTGCACTTCGATCAGGACATCCATCGCCCATTCGGTCGCAGCCGCCTCAAGCTCCAGCGCGAGGCTGTCCTCCACGCAGGCCATGATGATCAGGATCGCATCGGCACCCCAGGCCCGGGCTTCCGCCACCTGATAGGTATCGAACAGGAAATCCTTGCGCAGCGCGGGCAGCCCCGTGGCGTTTCGCGCCGCCGTCAGGAAGTCCGGTGCGCCCTGGAACGACGGCGTGTCGGTCAGCACGCTGAGGCAGGCGGCCCCGCCCGCCTCATAGGCCCGGGCGAGTGCCGGCGGATCGAAATCTTCGCGGATCAACCCCTTGGACGGGCTGGCTTTCTTGATTTCGGCGATGAGGCCGTATCCTTCGCGGCTGGCCTCGATCAATGCGGTGGCAAAGCCCCGGGTGGGCAATTCCGCCCGCGCGGCGGCCTCGACCTCGGCCAAGGGGCGCGCCGTCTTCGCGGCGGCGATCTCTTCGAGTTTGTAGGCCTTTATGTCGTCAAGGATGGTCATTGCGGTCCCGCCCAGTCGATCTCTGTCTCGCCTCGATCCTTAAGCCAGCGATTGACCTTTGAAAACGGGCGGGAGCCGAAAAAACCGCGATGGGCAGAGAGCGGTGAGGGATGGGCAGAGGTCAGAGTGAGGTGATGGGAAGACTTCGGCGCGAAATCCCTGGCCGGTCCGCCCCAGAGGAGAAAGGCGCGAGGACGGTCGTCAAGCAGGTCGATCACCTCCCGAACAAGGTGTGCCCAGCCAAGTCCGGCATGGGCCTTGGGCCGGCCTTCCGGAACGGTCAGGGCGGTATTGAGCAAAAGGACCCCCTGATGTGCCCAGTCATCCAAGGCCGTCCCCTCACGTCTCACATGAAGATCGCCCTCCAACTCCCTGAAAATGTTCCCAAGGCTGTCAAGCCGTCCTCGAAATCCATCAGGGATCGAAAACGCCAGCCCGTCGGCCTTTCCGGGAGTATGGTACGGATCCTGACCCAGAATGACGACCCTGCACGCATCCGGCTGGGTCAGGGACAAGGCCCGGAACCGTCGGTCATCGGGAGGATAAACAGGGCCCGGTTCGTCTGCCAGATGGCGGGCAAGGTCGGGCCAGACGTTCGACCAGAACGGCAGGTCGGACCATTCGCCAAGCCCGGTTGGCGTCATGTCGCGCCTTGTGTGACCCGGGCAAGCGTTTCGACGGCGGATTTCGCGGCGCCGCTGTCGAGGCTCTCGGCGGCCTGTTCGGCACCGCTGCGCAAATCGTTTGCTTTCTCGGCCACGACCAAGGCCGCCGCCGCGTTCAGGAGAACGGCGTCGCGGTAGGCCCCCGGCGCCCCGTCCAGCAGCGCGCGGAACGCGGTGGCGTTTTCGGCGGGCGTGCCGCCGAGGATATCGCGGAACGGGTGCTCGGGCAGGCCGGCATCTTCGGGATGAACCTCCCGCGAATGAATCTCACCGTTCTTGAGCTCGGCCACCGACGTGGCCCCTGAGATCGAGATCTCGTCGGTGCCGTCAGAACCATGGACCAGCCACGCGGCCTCGGCGCCGAGTTCCTTCAGCGTCTCGGCCATGGGAAAGATCAGGTCGATGGCAAAGGCGCCGGTGAGTTGACGTGTCACGCCCGCGGGATTGGTCAACGGTCCGAGGATGTTGAAGATCGTCTTGGACCCCAGTTCCTGCCGCACCGGCATCACGTGCTTCATTGCAGGGTGATGCATCGGCGCCATCATGAAACCGATGCCGGCCTCTTTCAGCCCGGCTTCCACGACGTCCGGCCCGACCATGACGTTGACGCCCATTTCGGTCAGCGCATCCGCTGCGCCGGATTTGGAGCTGAGATTGCGGTTGCCATGCTTGGCGACGACGACGCCCGCGCCCGCGACCACAAACGCCGTTGCCGTTGAGATATTGAGCGTCCCCATGCCGTCGCCGCCGGTTCCGACGATATCCATGGCGCCGCTCGGGGCGGTCACCTTGGTGCACCGCTCCCTCATCACGGCGGCTGCCGCCGCATATTCCGCGACCGACTCGCCCCGCGCGCGCATTGCCATGAGAAACCCGCCGATTTGCGCGGGTGTCGCGTCGCCGTTGAACAGGATCTCGAAGGCCGACTGGGCCTGTGCACGGCTGAGAGGCCCCTCGGAGGCCGCGTAGATCAGGGGCTTCATGGCATCGCTCATGCCGGCACCTCGCAGGATTTGAGAAATGTTTTCAGCATCTCGTGGCCGTGTTCTGACCGGATGCTCTCGGGGTGGAACTGCACGCCTTCGATCGGCAGATCCCTGTGTCGCAGACCCATGATCGTGCCGTCGGTGAGCTGGGCGGTGACCTCAAGCGTCTCCGGCAGGTCCTCCCGGCCGACCACGAGAGAGTGATACCGCGTCGCCAGAAGAGGGGATGGCAGACCCGCGAACACGCCGGCGCCCTGATGGTGTATCTCCCCCATCTTGCCGTGCACGATCTCTGTATGCCGCGCCACGGTGCCCCCGAAAGCCTGCCCGATTGTCTGATGCCCGAGGCATACGCCGAAAAGCGGCGTGCCGGTCTCGGCGGCCGCAGCCGTGATCGCAAGGCAGATGCCCGATTGGTCCGGCGTGCCCGGTCCGGGCGACAGGACGATGCCAGACGGTCGCATCGCCATCGCATCCTGGACATTCAGCGCATCGTTGCGCCGGACGACGACCTCGGCGCCCAATTCCCCCAGGTAATGAACGAGATTGTAAGTAAAGCTGTCATAATTGTCGATCAGAAGCAGCATGGTTTCCCGCCCATCTTGCGCAATGGCGATCCGTCATGCACCTTTGGGCAAAGGCCGGACCTGAGCGCCTGTCGTGCCAACCCTAGTCAGGGGCGTCAAGGGCAGAGCTTATCGGGAACCGGCTCACGCGATGGCGGCCAACCGACCGCGATTGACTGCGAAGACGAGGCAAGACGAGGGCAATACCCATGGCACGCGGGTTCATCTCAGGCGCGATTTGGGGCGCTGTTGTTTCGGGGACAGCCCTGTCGCTGGCCTCGCTTCTGGGCGATCAACCGGCAGGGAACGCCCCCCCGGAGGCCCCACAGGTCGAGGCGCCGCAAAGCGCGGGCACGGGCGATGGCCCCACGGCTCCGCTTCAGCCGGTCGCCGACACGGATTCCGAACCGGTCCCGGATGTTCCCGCCGCGACGCCCGCCACACCCGTTGTGTCAGCCCCGTCGGAAAGCGGAAGTCCGGCGCCAATGGCCGATACCTCTCCGGCGGCCCAGCCGGATGCAGCGCAGGTCGATGGCGCATTGGCCGCGCCGACAGAGGCGGGGTCTGCCGATATCGTTGCCGGGGCGGACCAGCCGGTATTGCCGACGCCACAGGCCGCACCGCCCGTCGTGCCGGAAAATGAAGCGGATCTCTCGATCTCGACCGACCCGGCACAGCCCACGCCGCCGCCGGTCGAGGATGCGGTGGCCTTTGACGGATCGTCCGAAAGCGCCGAAGCCGTGGAGGAGGGCGCGAGTGATGGCGGCGACGTTTTGCCGGACGTCGCCGAAGCGGTTGAGCCGGCCCCCGAGGACGGGCCGGTCGCTGACGATGCCGCCAGTCTGGAGGCCGACCAAGGCGCTGACGAAACGGTCGCGGAAGAAGAGGCACCCGCCACGACCGACATGTCGGCGACCGACGATGAGCCCGCGCAAGCCGCAAACCCTGTCGAAGACGTGGCGGTAGAATCTGAGCCAGCGGAAGAAACCGAATCCATTGACGAGGCCACTGCCGAGATGGCGACGGAAGACGACACCTCCGATGGCTCGGACCCGGCGGAAACTGCCATGCCCCAAGGGGACAGCACGATCACCATTCGACGCCCGGGGGCCGACGCGGCCACGGTCGAGGCCGAAACCCCGGACGAAGACC
>CAYMMT010000012.1:0-10331 GCA_964391555.1 uncultured Rhodobacterales bacterium | reverse complement strand
CGACGCCCGGGGGCCGACGCGGCCACGGTCGAGGCCGAAACCCCGGACGAAGACCTGCTCGACGTGACGCCTGTTCCGGACGACGCTCCGGCCTTGCTCCGGTTCGCCGCGGGCTTCGAAGACCCCGCGGGCAAGCCATTTCTGTCGGTTATTCTGGTGGATACCGGCGATGTCCAAGGGGGGCCGGCCGTCCTGTCCGGATTGCCGTTCCCCGTGACCATCGCGCTGGATCCGGCGGCCGATGGGGCGGCTGACTTGGCCGCTGCCTATCGCGCGGCAGGGTTCGAAATTCTCACGATCGCCAATTTGCCGTCAGGGGCGCAGCCGGTCGATGCCGAAGTGATCCTCGAGGCGGCGTTTTCCGCAATCCCCGAAGCGATTGGCATGATTGACACCGGTGATGGCGGCCTTGGCGCCGGGAACCTGACCAATCAGGTGATGGCGGCGCTGGCTGCCGAAGGGCGCGGTTTCGTGACGGTGTCCAGGGGTCTCAATGCAGCCTTGCGGGTGGCCGAACAGGCCGAGGTGCCCGCCAGTGTCATTTTCCGCGATCTCGACGCCGAGGATCAGGAGGCTCAGGTGATCCGCCGGTTCCTCGATCAGGCGGCCTTCAGGGCGCGACAGGACTCGGGCGTGGTCATGCTGGGGCGTGTCAGGCCGGATACGATTTCCGCTCTGATCCTCTGGGGCACGGCCAACCGGGCGGGGCAGGTGGCTCTGGTGCCGGTCTCCGCCGTCCTTCGCGGGGACGGCACGAACTGACGCCGGTCAGGTGTTGCCGCCGCCACTGAAGCGTCCCGCGTCCTCGGCGGCACGGCGAATGGCGTTGGATTTGTGAACGGTTTCCTGAAACTCGGCCTCGGGGTCGCTGTCATAAACCACGCCCCCACCCGCCTGGATATAGAGCGTCTTGTCCTTCACGACGGCGGTCCTGAGCGCGATGCACATGTCCATGTCACCACCGGCGCTGAAGTAGCCGACACCGCCACCGTAGACGCCCCGCTTTTCAGGCTCGAGTTCGTCGATGATCCACATGGCGCGGACCTTCGGGGCCCCCGAAACCGTTCCAGCCGGCAATCCGGCGAGGAGCGCTGACAGGGCATCTTGATCGTCGCTCAGTTCCCCGACCACGTTGGAGACGATGTGCATCACGTGGGAATAGCGTTCGATGATGAATTCTTCGGTCGGGCGAACCGTCCCGATCCTCGCCACGCGCCCCACGTCGTTGCGGCCAAGATCAAGCAGCATCAGGTGTTCTGCCAGTTCCTTCTGGTCGGCCATGAGGTCGGCTTCGTTGGCCCGGTCTTCTTCGGGTGTCGCGCCGCGGGGCCGCGTTCCCGCAATCGGGCGGATGGTCACCTCCCGCCCAAACACCCGAACGAGGATTTCGGGCGAGGCGCCAATGACCTGAAAACCACCAAAGTTGAAATGGAACATGAACGGTGACGGGTTCGTCCGCCGCAGCGCGCGGTAGAGCGCAAAGGGCGCGTGGGGGAACGGTTGCGCCCAGCGTTGGGCTGGAACCACCTGAAAGATGTCGCCGGCGCGAATGTAGTCCTTGGCGGTCTCCACTGCCGCGCGATAGCCCTCCGGCGTGAAATTGGAGACCTGGTCGCCCTGCGGTTCGCCAATATCGGTGAACGTCCGGTCGGCGTGCGGCACGGGCCGGTCGAGGGCGCGCTCCGCGTCCATGACGCGTTCGGCGGCTTGTGCATAGGCGGCGCGGGCGGACATGTCCGTATCGGCCCAGACCGGTGCGACGAGGATAACCTCGCCCTTCACGCCATCGAGCACCGCCACCACGGTCGGCCGTAACATCACGGCATCAGGCAATCCCAGGGGGTCCGGGTTCACGTTGGGCAGGTGTTCAACCAGCCGGATCATGTCATAGCCGAGGTATCCAAAGAGCCCGGCAGACGCGGCGGGCAACCCCTCTGGCAGGTCGATCCGGCTTTCGGCCAGAAGCGCCCGTAGCGCGGTGAGCGGGTCGTCTTCACAGGGCACCCAGGCGTCCGGGTCCCACCGGGCGGCGCGATTGAGGCGCGAGGTTTCCCCGCGACACTCCCAGATCAGGTCCGGGTTCATCCCGACGATGGAATAGCGCCCCCGAACCTCACCCCCGGTCACGGATTCGAGCATGAACGCGTGGCGCCCGGCCCCGGTCAGTCGGAGCATCAGCGACACGGGCGTATCGAGATCGGCCGCTAGCCGGGTCCACACGACCTGGTTCTCTCCCCGGGCATATGCGGCCTCGAAACTGGCAAAATCCGGGGTCAGAGCCATTGAGGAAACCTATTGGAACGAGGTATGAACGGCGTTGATCGCCGCCTGGTTGATCGACACCTCGGTCTGCTCCTGCAAGCGGGTCATGAACGCTGTCAGGAGGTCATCCGAGATGCCGGCAGCGGCCTGTTCGGCTATGGTTGCGCTGCGGGCGGAAACCTCGGGATCCTCGGGGTCGGGGCCACGGATCGCGTCGATGCGCGCGATCGCGACAGTCCCGTCTTCCCGGGCCATGGCAAGCCCACCCTCGGACACGCCGAAGATTTCTTCAACGAGCCCCTGCGGCGCATCCGCGAGGAAGGATCGGCGGGTCACGCCGGTTTCTGTCACGACCTCGCCCATCTCGTCGGTGAAATCGCCGTTCTGGATCAGAAGCGAGGCGAAACGCTCCGCCAGAACATCGACCTCGGCAGCGATGGCTTCGGCGGTCCATGCGGCGAGCACCTCGTCTTCGACGTCTGCGAAGGGGCGCACGGTCGGTGGCGTGATCCCCGTCAGTTCAATGACAAAAAGCCCGCCGTCGTCGAGTTCCATGAGTTCGGGGAAGCTGCCTTCTTCGGCGGCGAGGGCTGCTTCGCGGAACACGGCATAGGCCGCGATGCCATCGGAGACATCCTCGGTCCAGGTGATCTGGCCGGCTTCCATGGCGGTATTGGCGGCGAGGTCGGCTACGCCGGCGCCACCGGCCATCAGGTCCGAGATATTGTCGCGCGCGTCATCGATGACCCGCTGCGCCCGGACGGCAGCGAGTTCCTCTCGCAAGTCGGGCAGAGCCTCCTCGAAGGTGACCTCGATCGCGTCGAGCACGGCGTTGACGCGAAAGATCGCAGGTCCAAAGTCGGTTTCGAGCGGACCGACGGCTTCGCCAACCTGTGCTGCGAAAATCGCTTCGCCCGCGTCGCCGAGGTCGCGAAGCGTGACATCGCCAAGGTCCACATCCGACAGCGTCAGCCCACGGTCCGCCACGGCGGTGTCAAAGGTGGCCCCCCCCAGTTCGATCTGGGCGAGCACATCATTGGCCGTGGCCTCATCCGGCATCACCAGTCGTTCGACAAGGCGCCGTTCCGGCTGAACGAACTCGGAAATCCGCGACTGATACAACTCTTCCAGGGCGGTCTGATCGATTTCGATGCTGTCCTGGATCATCGCCGGCGTCAGCCAGGCATAATTGATATCGCGGGCTTCGGGTTCGGTGAAAAGCTCGGGGTTGGCCTCATAGAAGTTCGTCAGGTCATCCGGTCTCGGGGGCATGGGCGGAACGTCGAGTTTGTCCGAATTGACAATGACATAGCGAATGTCCCGCTCTTCTCCGATGTAGCGGGACACCGCGTCGGCATAGGCGGCCGGTGCCGGGATTCCGCCCACCACAGCGCCCTGCAGAAAGGCCCGGGTGATGTCCTCGCGGATTCCCTCTTCGAACTCGGCCTCGTCCAGGCCCTCACTGTCCAGCACGAAGCTGTATGTGTCGCGGTCAAATGCGCCGCCAGCACCCCGGAAAGCCATGATGCCCATCACGCTTTCCGCGACCGTTGCGTCGCCCACCGAAACCCCGATACGCCTCAGTTCGTTGTCGAGCGCCCGACGGGCGACCAGCTGGCCGAGCGCAAATCGATCAATGCCGATTTGCAAGGCAATCGGAAAGCTCAGCGGCTCCCCGGTCTGGGCGGAAAACGCCTCGATCTGACCCGACAGTTCGCGGGCATAGTCGTTGATGGCGATATCCATTTTTCCGACCGTTCCAACCGACGTCAACCGACCGCTCAGGCCAGTGGTCCCGAACCCGATGAGCCCGAAAAATAGCAGCCCCAGTATGACCCAGGTCCCGATGCGTTTGCCACGTTGCGCCATGCCTGCCTCTCCCTGTCGCTCTTGTGAGCGCGTTTTGGTACCGGGCAGATCAATAGGCGCAGGTCCGCCGGGCTTCAAGCGGGCTCAGGGATGAAAAGCGGCGAGGCGTGTGAACATCTCCGCGATGCCGGCGCGATCGATATTGGCAAATGCCACACGAAGTTCGCGCCCGCCCTGACCGGCGGGCATGAACATCGTGCCCGGGAGGCAGAGAATACCGGCCTCTGTCACCAGCCTTTGGGCAAGGTCGAGCGACGACAAATCGAACGGATGCCGCAAGTAGGCGAAATACGCGCCGCAGCCGAGCAACTGCCAGCCCCGGTCGGAGAGCAGCGGCATCGCCTCTTCGATGGCGGCGCGCCGGTCGAGGATTTCGGCCCGCTCCCCGCTCAGCCATTGCCGCAGGTGCCGCATGCCCCAGAGCGCCGCCCGCTGGCCAAGTTGAGGCGGGCAGATCGCGACGGAGTCGAGATACTTTTCAGCCTCCGCAAGCGTCTCGGGCGCGGCAACCATTGCCCCGACCCGATGCCCCGTCAGGCGAAAGGCCTTCGAAAACGAATAAAGCTGGATCAGCGTCTTGTCCCAATCGGGTTCGCTGAAGATGTCGTGCGGCGCCCCGGCGCCACTGTAAAAATCTCGGTAGGTCTCATCGACAATCAGGGCGATGCCCCGGCTGCGGGCAAGCTCGAAGAATGCGCGGATCAGATCGGCCGGGTACTCGACGCCGGCCGGATTGTTCGGCGTCACGAGGACGATTGCCCGCGTTTGCGGGGTCATGAGACGGGCGGCCTGTTCCGGGTCTGGCAGGAGGTCGTCGCCGGTTTGCAGATCGACGCGTCTGACCGACGCCATGTCCAGCGCCATGGCGTGGTTGAAGTAATAGGGCAGGGGCGTGATGACTTCGTCGCCGGGTCCGCACAGGCTGGCGAGCGTCGCGGTGAACGCCTGATTGCAGCCCGAGGTGATCGCGACATGGCCCGGCGACACCTCGCCCCCGTAGGCCGCGGTCCATTGGCTGGCAACTTCGGCGCGAAGCTCCGGCAAGCCCAAAACGGGGCCATAGAGGTGCGCGCCGGGATCCGCTTCGATGATGCGCGCCATCTCGGTCCTGAGTGGTGCGGGCGGTGGGTCGACGGGCGCGGCCTGCGACACGTTGATCAGGGGCTTGTCTGCCGGAAACGTCACCCCGTCGATCCAGCGCCGGGCTTCCATCACGGGCGGGGCAAAGGTGGATTGCGTGGCGCTGGTCATGATGTCTCTCTCCCCGATCTGGCGGGGAGAGCTAGCAAGGCTCCGGCGCAATTGGAAGCGGTAGCGGCGGCGCCAGACCCGTGCCGACCATTACCCGGACTGGTGGGGCCAAATCCAGGGTTCAGTCGGACCCGCGATAGGGGCTGACGTATTGAAGCGCCATGTCCCAGGGGAAGAAGATCCACGTGTCCTGGCTCACCCCGGTGATGAAGGTGTCCGCCTGCTTCTCGCCCTCGGGCTTTGCATAGACACAGGCGAAATGGGCGTTCGGATAAAGCGACCGGACAAGCTCCAGCGTCTTGCCGCTGTCGACGAGGTCATCGATGATCAGAACGCCGCTGCCATCTCCCATCATCTCGGCATCCGGGGACTTCAGCACTTCGGCGTCGCGCCGCTGATCCGCCTTGCCGCCGCCGGAATGGTAGGATTTGACCGAGATCGTGTCGACCGTCCGGATATCCAGTTCACGTGCGACGATCATCGCGGGCGCCATGCCGCCACGCGTGATCGCGACGACCGCCTTCCAGCCGCCGTCGTCCGGTCCGCGCCCGTCAAGGCGCCACGCCAGCGCCCGTGCGTCCCTGTGAATCTGGTCCCAGCTGACGTGAAACCCCTTTTCATGCGGCAGACGATCATTCATGTCAGTGAACTTCCTTGGAGGTAAGCAACGTAAGCGGGTTGGCTGTCATCCGGAGCGCTGCGACGTGGCTCCCGATCTTGAGCGCTGAGAGGAGGTCGCTGTCGCACAGGACCAATGCTACGCGCCGGGTTGGATTTTCCCGCAACAGACGGGAAGGCATCAGCCCGTCCATGTCAGCCGTCCTTGCGACCCGTGACGACGTCGATGTCCGGGGCGTCCACGGCCTTCATCCCCACGGCATGGTAGCCGGCATCGACATGCAGGCACTCGCCCGTCACACCCGAACCGAGATCGCTCAGCAAATAGAGCGCGGATCCGCCGACGTCGTCGATGCTCACATTGCGCCGCAGGGGTGAATTCAACTCGTTCCACTTCAGGATGTACCGAAAATCCCCGATGCCCGAGGCCGCCAGCGTCTTGATTGGACCCGCGCTGATCGAATTCACGCGGATGCCGTCCTTGCCGAGGTCTTCGGCGAGATAGCGCACCGAAGCCTCGAGCGCCGCCTTGGCCACGCCCATGACGTTGTAATGCGGCATGACCTTTTCCGCGCCGTAGTAGGTCAACGTCAGGCAGGACCCACCCTCCGACATCATCTTTTCGGCCCGCTGAACCACGGCCGTGAAGGAATAGACAGAGATGTCCATCGACATGGCGAAATTCGCGCGGCTGGTATCGACATAGCGGCCACGGAGTTCATTTTTGTCCGAAAAGCCAATGGCATGGACGACGAAATCAATGCTGTCCCAGCGCTGTTTCAATCCGTCGAACAGGGCATCAATGGAGCTTTCGTCCGCCACGTCGCAGGGCAGCACGATGTCGGATCCGAGGCTTTGCGCCAAGGGGTCCACCCGCTTCTTGAGCGCGTCCCCCTGATAGGAAAAGGCCAGTTCCGCCCCATGTTCGGCACAGGCCTTGGCGATTCCCCAGGCAATCGACTTGTCGTTCGCGAGTCCCATGATCAGCCCGCGTTTGCCTTGCATCAGTCCGCCCATGACCTCGGTACGCCCCCGTCTTGCAGCCCTTTTCCGACATCCGCCCAGGGCTATTGTGTGGGAAACTCTCTAGGCGATTGACTAAGAGGCATCAAGTGAGCAGCACTGCCCTGACCGGCGAAGCGAGGGACCCATGAGCGACCGAGACGGAAAGTTTGCAGGCGAAGATCCGTTCGAACTGGCGCGAAGTTGGCTCCGGGAAGCGGACGCGTCAGAGATCAACGATCCCAATGCAATCGCGTTGGCGACGGTCGATTCCGACGGTCTGCCCAACGTTCGCATGGTGCTGCTGAAAGACATCGAAGATGATGCCTTCGTGTTCTACACGAACTATGGAAGTGTGAAGGCCGCGGAAATCGATGCGGCCGGGAAGTTGGCGTTCGTTATCCATTGGAAGAGCCTGAGACGGCAAATTCGCGTGCGCGGAATCACCGAACGCGAGGACGGTCCCAAGGCGGACGAATATTTCAGATCCCGTTCCCTGAAGAGCCGGTATGGGGCCTGGGCCTCACACCAGTCACAACCGCTGAGTTCGCGGTCCGCCTTGATGGCGGAGGTCGCCAAGCTGACTGTGCACCTGGGCACAGACCCGGCCCGCCCCGAGTTCTGGGGAGGCTACAGGGTGTTGCCGCTGGAGATCGAATTCTGGGCCGATGGAGCCTTCCGGTTGCATGACAGATTTCGCTGGTCGCGCCCAAGTATAAATGACCCGTGGAATGTGGTAAGATTGCAGCCCTGATTTCACGCGTCGTGAAATAATGGTCTTGTATATTTGCCGAAACTCTTGTTTCCAGATTGGCAACACTCAGACCATGCTGGCGGGATGGGCCGGCGGGGGACAAATGACAGACGAAGAAGACATCGCCGACTCGACCCCTGTTCAGGGGGTCGTGAAATGGTTTGATCCGGCCAAGGGATTTGGATTTGTGCTCGCCGACAGTGGCGGACCGGATATCCTGCTCCACGCAAATGTTCTGCGCAATTTTGGACAGAGTTCGGTCGCCGACGGATCCGAAATAAGCCTTTCCGTCCAGGTCACCGAGAGAGGCAAGCAGGCCGTCGAAGTCTTCGAAATCATCCCGCCGACCTCGAACGCGGTGGCTGGTCTCAGTGATTTTGCGGACATCACGGATGATGAACTTCTTGCGTTGCCCCTTGAACCGGCCCGCGTGAAGTGGTTCGACAAGGCAAAGGGGTTTGGCTTTGCCAATGTCTTTGGCCTGGAGGCGGACGTGTTCATTCACGTCGAGGTTCTGCGCCGCTGCGGCATGGCCGACCTGCAACCCGGAGAAGCGGTGTGCCTGCGCGTGATCGACGGCCGCCGTGGCCGGATGGCAGCGGAGGTGCAGTCATGGGAAATGGGGCTTCGGGAGCACTCCTACTCGGATTGATTGTCTGGGCCGGTCAGGCCACGGCCTGCGAGGAAGGCGCCGTTCTGATCGAGGGCGACTTCGGCAAGGCCAGATTTTCCGTTGACGTCGCTGACGATGTGGCCGAGCGGGCCAGGGGGCTGATGTTCGTTGAAGAGATGCCGGCCATGTCGGGCATGCTCTTTGTCTACGACGCCCCCCAACGCGTCAGTTTCTGGATGCAGAACACTTTCATCCCCCTGGACATGCTCTTTGCCGATCCCGATGGGGTCGTGACACGGATCCATGAGAATGCCATCCCGCTGGACCGTACCCCGATCGACGGCGGCGACGGCGTGCAGTTCGTTCTGGAGATCAATGGCGGCATGGCCGAGCGGTTGGGCATCGAAGAGGGCGATTTGCTGATTCACCCGGCGATTGGGTGCGAGTGACCCTTTTCAAGACGACAGACTCCGCTTAAGGACGGCGCATCGGTCGGGGCGTGGCGCAGTCTGGTAGCGCACCTGTTTTGGGTACAGGGGGTCGTGAGTTCGAATCTCGCCGCCCCGACCAGGTCGCCTTTCAGGGAAATCTAGAGCGGGCGGCCCCCGGACCGACGGAAAAGCTCTTCCGTGCTGGCCTGAAGGTCCGAATTCGGTAGCCGGACTTCGCGAATTCCGCCATCGCGCTGCGGGACGCGAACGTAGTTGTCCGATGTCACCACCCATCCGCCGGACCGGGCGCTTTGCGCGACGAATGCGATCACCAGCTTCGGCAAATCCTCGACCGTTCCCCCGAATTGGAGAATCAGTCCCCCTGTCATCTCGGGCGGCAGGAGCATTTCGCAGCGAATCTCCCGGTCGTTGGGCCGAACAACGGTTTCGCCGGGCCGCGAACAGACTTCCTCGTGGGCCAGAAACAGCGCCTCCGGGAAGTCGGGATAAAACGCCTGCGGCGCGCCTGCCGCGAGCGCCCGGTCAATCCCGTCCTGATTTGTCGGGGCACCGGTGGTGCATGCCGAGAGCGCCGTGATCAAAACTGCGGCGGAAGCGAAAATGTGGGCTTTGATCATGGGCGTGGCTCCGTTGCACCGGAGCAGGGTTCCATGTCGGGGCATCCAAGCCAAGCGATTCTCTCCGCCCACGGCTGTCGTCCGTCTTGACCTGGGGGTGAAGGATATCTGCTAACCACCCGTCAGGTTTGAGTTTTCACTTTTGCAACATTTCTTGCTGCACCGCCGCATCTCATCACCAGTTTTGGTAACCTTCTGGGGAGGAATCAGGGGAGAGATTTGGTATCGCCCCCGTCAACTCAATTTTTCCCACATTTAGTGTAAAAAGATCGTTGACCCCCTAGGGCTGGATGGGACAGCTTGTGCGGGCCGACCGAAACGACACAAGATGTAGTGGCGCCGGCGGCACGGGACGACGAGACGGACAGTCTGAAACAAACCGGACAAACACAGCCTCCCAGAGGCTGCCCCGTCGCCCTGTGCCGACGCCGATCCTACCGGTCACGGGAAGGCAGGTTGAGGACGCAAGAGCGCGTCATACGGACATGACATCAGGGCGCTGGCCAAAGGTCAGGCAACAAGGGGCGACAGATGAAGGTTGAACGCAGATTCACCACGACAGGCGCAGACGCATATGAAGGCGTGGAGTTCAAGACCACCACGTCCGAGATCAGGAACCCGGACGGTACAATCGTCTTCAAGCTGGATGACTGCGAAATTCCTGCCGCGTGGAGCCAGGTCGCCAGCGACGTGATTGCCCAGAAATATTTCCGGAAGGCCGGTGTGCCCTCCAAAATCGATCGGGTCGCCGAGGCCGGCGTGCCCGAATTCCTGTGGCGTGGCCGCGCCGCAAAGGGTGCGGAGATGGGCGGAGAGACCTCGGCCCGTCAGGTGTTTGACCGTCTGGCCGGTGCCTGGGCGTACTGGGGCTGGAAAGGTGGCTACTTCACCAG